>NZ_JAUBOY010000026.1:0-112158 GCF_036700465.1 Microcoleus sp. T3_A4
TGCTTTCATTAGGTTTGATTACACAATGATATTTCATTATTATTGATTGTACCTCATAACAGCGGGAACCGCTGTATTTATTAGCTCAAATCGATTCACCGCTGGTACTCGCCTTAGATGATGTCGATCGCCTTTTCACTCACCCCGAAATTGCCTCTGACTTTTTTGGTCTGCTGCGAGCTTGGTACGAAAAAGGCAAGTATGGCGATCGCAGTAGTAATATCTGGCAGAAACTTCGGTTAGTAGTAGTACACTCGACAGAAGTTTATATTCCCCTCAATATCAATCAATCCCCATTTAATCTAGGGCTGTCAGTTGAAATACCTGATTTTACCAGCGCTCAAGTGCAAGATTTAGCACTTCGGCATGGATTGAATTTGCCAATACAGGATGTAGAGAAACTAATACATTTTGTGGGTGGAAATCCCCATTTAATCCGATTGGCTTTATATCATATTTGGGCGCAGGATATCTCGCAGGAACAAATGTGGCAAATAGCACAAGTGTGGAAGATTGTCACAAAACTTTACATTATTCCCTATATTCCTCCTCTACACCCTAATCTTATCCGGTAAAAATCCGCTTCTAGAAATCGAACCGGATACCTGTTTCTACATCCAGAATTAAGCTTTAGTCAGAAGCAAAAATTTTGAGTTAGAAACAGACCCGCCGGATTTTGGTGTAGAGTCTGACTACACAAATTATTATCTAAATAAGTTCACAATCTATTCTTCCCTTGGCGTTCCCGAACTTTGGAGATAGCGCGGGCAAACCTTAGAACTATATCAGCTTGTAGAGGGAAAATACGATCGTGCTGCTCAAAGTTTAGCTTTTCCATTTTTGGCGATCGCAGAAGTACCCGGATTTATTAAACAAAGCAGGGCGATCGGACAAATAGCAGCCGTCAGTTGGTTTCCGACAATAATTAGAGAAAATTTGCCACATAGCGAGGAATAAAAGATGCACAATAGATACGCATCAACTCTATATTTAGCGTGTATATGGCGCACATTTTCGCTATAAATAGCGCCTCACACTCTAGAAAAGATATATCATCATTATTTCTTTCTCATTCTTCTCTGGGAACCTCTTTTAGGCAGTCGCTTAATTTCTGTTTCGCCTCCTTGAAATTCTACTTCTTCTCTAATTTCTACAGTGACACTTTTAACATCGCTTTCGGTCATTTGTTCCTTTACATCAATTCCCTCATAATCCGGTAGATTTTCTATTAACTGCACGTCCAACCCAGAAGCTTGAACCGACAATTCTTCGATTTCTTGACTAATTTCAGTTTCTTCAATCCGATGCTCAATTTCCGCCGCCACTAAATCTTCCTCCAAAGCCGGAAAGTTATCAATTTCTTGACTAATTTCAGTTTCTCTGATTTCCTTGTCTACTAGCTGCATTGATAACTGCTGCTTTTCCCTTGACAATTCCTCAACCTTAGTTCCCAGCATTCTAATCTGTTCGTTGAGAATGCGAATTTCTCGGTTTTGCTGCTGAATCATTTTTTCGGCATCAGCAAGAGTTCGATTTCTCTCTAATATCACCTCATTTTTAGTTTCTAATTCCAAAGCGCTCATAGCCGCTTTAATTACATTATAAAAATGTGGCTTAGATACATCAACTTGTTTAGCATTATGGCGACTTTTTCCCAAAAGTCCAATCTTTTGTCCTTGCTTAACAGCCAAAACAAAACCTTGATGATTTTTTATTTTTAATTCTTTGACAAAATCTACTTGAACTAAACTGCAAATATATTTGTGACAGTCAAAATAAAATTCTGCTTTCATCAAAAAGCACCCCTTCCTGCTACAGTCCCGCAGAATTATACCACAAACAGAGTTTTTGCGGTAAATAAAAAGAAATAAATAAGCGTTCGCCCATTTGGGTCAAAACTAAATTTCATCATCAACAACATCTTCCGGCAACTCTACCACACCCGCAATCAACTTCCAACAAGGGTCATCTCCCTCCCAATCATCGGGCCGCCAAGGCATACTCAAACTCACTGTTACCAAACAAGCTTTTTGCGGTCGATACCCCAATTCTAACTTTCTAATAAACACCGGATCGGTAATTGTTGCAGTCAATCTTTGACCATGCTGCGTGACAATAGATCCTTCCCATTTATTACCACCTTCAAATCTTTGACTTAGCTTTTTTACCGTAAATATTACTGCTTTAACTAATTGCAAAGTTAGGCGGTCGCACATAGGCAAAGACTGCATATATGCCACCGTAACATATCGCAAATCGTTGTGCAAAATATATTCTTGACTCTGGCAATATTTCAGCAAATATGCTGGCGGAACTTTCCCGACTTGCCGCCATTCTCCCGGTAAAACAGAAAGATTTTCACACTCAAACCCAAAGTCTGGCCCCGTCTTCGCCAGAGGAATTTCTAGAACATCTAACAACGCGGGTTCAAGTCTATTTATCTGCCGCATTTCTTTAGGAATCTGACCATCTGGTAAGTCAGAAACTGGACGCACCCACTTACCTTTAACCTCATTAATTCCGGCGATGCACCTGTCGCCGCGTTTCCACGAATTAGCGAGACAAATTATCCGAGTCATTCGATTTTAGATTTTAGATTTTAGATCTTAGATTCATCCCACAATTATCTAATATTTTCATTAAATCAAAGATGATTAATTGTGACATTTTTCCACTTATCGCTGAGATATTCAGCAACTAAGCGGCGGTGACAATTATGAGGTTTTGGTTCGCTACAAAGCAGACACGCACAGTCCATAATATCCGATGAAACCTTGTGTTCAATTTGTCGATCGCCCATTAAGCCCAAAAACTTCTGTTCATAAACATCCCAATCTCCCTTTTTCTTTTTATAATCATCCAAAATATCTTGAGTCGGCGCTAAATCCAGCACATGAACATACTCAATATTACCAATGGTTCGCAGAAAATATTCTAAATCTTTCCGCTTAGCAAAACCTGCTAACTGTGATACATTATTCAGCCGTGTATCGATTACCCTGCGGACTCCCGCTTTCATCAAAATCCCAAAAAACTCCTCCGCACTTTTTTGAGTAAAACCAATTGTAAATAAATTAATTGCTTTCTTTTGTGACATAAGCGATTTCCAATCCGTGACGATAATAAGCGGTTTCTAAATCAACTATTTCCTGTTTAACTTTAGGCTCTAATTCAAACAAGCTTAGCTGAATTGGCTCATTATTTTTTTTTCCTTTGTTAAACTTGCTCAAAAGTCTTTCTTCTAAATGCTGGTGCGCTTCTAAATTGCCATCTGACAGAATATGATTAATCTGCAAGTTAAAATCTTTCAACTTGTGGCAAACTAAAATAGTCCGGTGACAAGTAATCGGGTCTTTTTCCGCACACATTAAACTGATTTTATAATTGGCGGCGCCTTTTAGCAAGCGCTGAATTCCTGCGGAAAATAGAGAAGTTGCTGCTATGCGATCGTATAAAGCTTTACCGCTAGTATCGTAACAGCTTAAATCCTCCGGTCTCGCGCCCAACTCTTTGCCTAAAAAAACATATTGAATGCCGACACTTGACAGAGAAGCTTTAATTTCGGATTTATTAAAATGAGGTAAATAGCGGCTAAACGGATGCGATCGCACGTCCGCAACCGCCGTAATTCCGTGTTGTTGCAGCAGCAAAATAAACGCTTCAATACTCAGATTGGAGTGTCCGATCGTAAATAATTCCATTGCTTCGATCTTACTATGCAGTCTTTGCCTTGCGGAGAAGAGTTTGTGTAGCCTGATTGTTTCAACCTGTAGACTTCAACCTGTGGGTTTTTTCACCAACTTTTGAATCAAAAGTTGCAAAGTCAGCAGCATCAAACCGACAGATGCAAAAGCAAAAACACCCGCACCCAAAGCCACAATTCCCATTACTAAAGTTCGCACAGCCGCCGCAATATTAATTGCAGTCACATTGTCAGAATGAATCGGTTTATTAGCAAAAGTTTGGGCGATCGACAAAGTTAGCGCGTACAAAGCTGCTGCAAACCCGCCCGCCATCAGCGAACCAGTCAGACACCGCAAAACCGTCGGCGGCGTGGAAGATGCAGAGGTTGCATCTCCAGCCGAACTCGGAGGCTGAGAAGTAGAATCTGGATTAGTTAAATCAGTCATTGCGATTTTAGATTTTAGATTTTAGATTTTAGATTTTTGGTTAATTCACCAAAACTAAAATCTCTGTTGAATGACATTTTATCAGTTCTTCGAGTTCCATAGACTCTGCGAAAAGTTAGATTCATCTTTACCATCGCCTGTTAGACAGGTTTAACGGGCGATCGCGATCGCACCATCTTCGAGTTACACCCTCGGAATCGGCGCTTTTACATCATTTTCCTCCGAAAAAATCCGAATCCCAGTATTGCTAAACTGTGCTACCCAAAAATCCAAATCGGGAGAAGCGATCGCACTTTTAACCCGTTCCAAAACCTGCTGAGCCTGCTCTGGAGACTCCGCCAGCGCAAACACCGTCGGCCCGGAACCCGACATCATCGTCCCCAAAACCCCCGCCGACTCAAAAGCCTCCCGCAACTGCAACACCTGCGGGTACACGGGCAAAGCAACTTTTTCTAAATCGTTATGCAGCAATTGACCAATTTTTGATCGATCTTTTTGGGCGATCGCCCCCACCATCGGGCCCGAATGCAGCCGTTCCCGGCGGCACGCCAAATCTTCCGCTGCACAATAGGAACTACTGAACTGCTGGCGATAAGTTTGATACGACCATGCAGTAGAAATACTGAGATTGCGGTACTTCGCCAACACCACAGAAAAGCCCCCCAAATCGGGCAATGGCGACAGTTTATCCCCGCGACCAGTTGCCAAAGCCGTACCTCCCGCAATGCAAAAAGGCACATCCGAACCCAAAGTTCCCCCCAACTCTTGCAACTCCGACTGAGTAAGTCCCAATTGCCAAAGCAAATCCATCCCCACTAAAACCGCGGCCGCATTTGCAGAACCGCCGGCAAGCCCCGCCGCCACAGGAATCTGTTTGTGAATCGCAATCTCGACTCCGCCGTATTTCGCCAAAGCATCGGGGAATTGCTTCGCCAACAAATCCGCCGCCCGGTAGGCCAGGTTATTCTTATCAGGAGGGACTTGCGGGTGATCGCAGCGCACGCGAATCGTGTCCGTACCGATCGCGCGCAAGTCAATTCGATCGGCTAAATCTATGCTTTGAAGTACCATCGCCAGTTCGTGATATCCGTCGGGGCGATCGCCTATGATTTCCAAATACAGATTGATTTTTGCTGAAGCTAGCAGAGAATATGAACGCATAGGTGATTAAGCCGCAGGTGAAAGAAACCCCTGGTTGAAATTAATTGACACCAGTCAGAGTCCATTTTCTCACAACTCAAAGGAAATATTATGCAGGAAATGTGGAAAACTTTTTTTACTTCCGGGCCATTTATTCCTCACGGCCACTGCTATCTCTGGCATACCCCATTAGTCGGGCTTCACATTGCCTCAGATTCTATCATTGCACTCGCGTATTTTTCCATCCCCATTACATTGGTTTATTTTATTTCAAAACGCGAAGATTTGCCTTTTGATTGGATCTTTGCCCTGTTTGGAGCCTTTATCGTCGCCTGTGGCATCACTCACATATTTGAACTCTGGACACTTTGGTATCCTAACTATTGGCTTTCAGGAACAATGAAAGCAATTACTGCCCTTATTTCATTAGCTACAGCCATACTTTTGGTAGACTTAATGCCTCAAGCCCTAGCACTCCCCAGTCCCGCACAGTTAGAATCTGCCAACCGACTCCTAGAAGCTGAAATTGTCGAGCGCCAATTAGCAGAAGCTGCCCTAAAAAAAGCTAAAGAAGAATTAGAAATTCGCGTTGAGGAACGCACCGCAGAGTTAAAGTCTCAAACGCAACATCTAGAATTTGCCAACCGACTCCTAGCATCGGAAATTGTCGAGCGCCAATTAGCAGAAGCTGCCCTAAAAAAAGCTAAAGAAGAATTAGAAATTCGAGTTGAGGAACGCACCGCAGAGTTAAAATGTCAAACTCAACAGCTCGAACAAGCCTTGTCTGAATTGAAGCAAGCTCAATCCAACCTAATTCACAGCGAAAAAATGTCATCTTTAGGGCAATTGGTCGCTGGGGTTGCTCATGAAATCAACAATCCGATTAACTTTATTTACGGCAATATTACTCACACCCGCCAGTATGCCAATAGTTTGCTAGAACTGGTGAATCTCTATCAAGAGCAATATCCGAATCCCATACCCATAGTTCAAGAAAAAATCGAGTCTATAGATTTAGACTTTATCATCTCTGACCTGCCAAAAATATTAATTTCTATGATAAACGGCGCTGAGCGGATTTTTGGTATTGTCAAGTCGCTGCGAATTTTTTCTCGCCTTGACGAAGCAGAAATGAAATTAGCCGACATTCATGAAGGAATTGACAGCACACTGATGATTTTGCAAAGCAGATTGAATGCTAAGCCCGGTTTGGAGAATATTCAAGTTATCAAAGAATATGGCAATTTACCCCGAATAGAGTGCTACCCCGGACAGCTAAATCAAGTGTTTATGAATATCCTGGCTAATGCTATTGATGCTTTAGAAGATGACAGCCACAGCGAGTCGATTGCAGCCCATGAAACGAATCCCCGCCTCATCAAAATCTCTACCAAACTTTTAGAAAGTGAAGTCGTAGAAATCCGAATTAGCAACAACGGGCCAGAAATCACAGAATCGGTGAGGAACCAGTTATTTAATCCATTTTTTACCACTAAACCAGTAGGTAAAGGCACGGGATTAGGTTTATCAATTGGCTATCAAATTATCACAGTAAGACATCAAGGCGAATTGCAGTGTATTTCTGCACCGGGGAAAGGTGCAGAATTTATTATTAAAATTCCGATTAGCCTGCAATAAACCTTTAAGAATCCCCATAAAACCTCAATTCAACTGTTAGTAGTCAGACCAAATAGGGGTTTTTCGTAAATAGGAATTACGCCCGATTGTTGAGCAACCATTTTTTTTACGAAAAGACTCGTTGTACACAGCAGATTCGGTAAAAAACCCGGTTTATGGGCCCCGATGCGTAAGTCCTGATAAAAAAAGAATTCCCAAATACGCCACTTATTTAAGAAGTCGGGTATCTAACACAATCTTGAATTTTAAACATCTGAGAGCATATTATTACTCAAACTTACCCATTGATCCACGCTTAAATCTTCAGCGCGAGATTGAGGATTTATCTGTAACTCTTCCAGCAAGTGAACGAGTTTATCTAAGTCCACAGCCCCTTTCAAATTATTTCGCAGCATCTTGCGCTTGCTACCAAATCCCAACTTAACTAAATTCTCCAAATAGCGCGGATTAACCGCCGCAGTTTCTATCTCTCTGGGAAGCAGCCGCACCACGGCGGAATCGACTTTTGGCGGCGGAAAAAAGTCTTTAGACGGCACATCACAAATTAACTCGCATTCTGCTAAATACTGCACACGCACTGACAGCGCGCCAAAAGCTGTCGAACCCGGTTTAGCGTAAAGCCTTTGGGCCACTTCTTTCTGCACTAACAGCACGATCGCATCGAAGGGTTTAGCAGCAGGAACAGATATTGTTCCCAGCAGTTTTTGCAGGATCGGGCCGGTGATATTATAAGGAATATTGGCAACAACTTTATTGGGATTGTGGAATTTGGGAAAAGCCGTTAATTCAGCCTCTAAGTCCATTTCCAAGAAGTCGCCTTGCAGCAGTAAAAAATTGTCGGTTTTGCCGAGTTGTTTGGCTAGCTTGAGACACAAATCTCGATCGATCTCCACAGCAACAACAGACTCAGCCGCAGCCAGCAAGCGTCGAGTCAAAATCCCCGTGCCCGGCCCAATTTCTAGGACGCGATCGCGATCCAAAGAAGCCGCTTTCACAATCTTATCTAAGGCTTTCTCGCTTTTGAGCCAATGTTGAGCAAACTGTTTCCGGGGTCTGATCGATCGCATTTTTTGAATTTTTGGAGAAATCTTAGCCTGTCATTCTATCACAGCTCAATATCTTTTCCTAACCTACGGTCATGTTTATTTTTGTTAACAGGGGTTGAACTAACCAAAAAACATGGGCACTATAAAAGGATAAACGATAAAAAATAAATTAATTTATTCCCAATTACCAACAGCACGACACGGAAGGCACGGATACACGGATAGCTGTTTTTCCAAATAACCAATAACAACTAACCAAGAACCAATTACCAATTCCCCAAAAATGAAATTCCAACGAGTATTTGGTACATTACCCAAAACCACAGCCAGCGCCCCCGGCCGAGTAAACCTGCTGGGCGAACACACAGACTACAACGATGGATTTGTACTTCCAACAGCGATTCCCCAGCGCACCACAGTACAAATCGGCTTCAGCAGCGACGATCGACACCATGTTTATTCAGCAGAATATGACGAACTCATAAATTTTTCAGACGACGATACCATACCGCAAAAATTCGTCAGTTATATCTGTGGCTGCCTGAGACTTGTAGAAAAAGAAGGATACAAAATACCGCCAATAAATCTCTACATTACCTCGACTGTGCCGATCGGAGCCGGTTTGTCCAGCAGCGCCGCTTTAGAAATAGCAACCCTCAGAGGACTGCGGGCGCTGCTGAACATCCCCCTAGACGACGTGCGGCTAGCTCAAATCGGACAGCAAGTGGAAATCCGATATGCCGGCTTGAACTGTGGGATCATGGATCAAATGGCATCGAGTTTAGCAGACACCAACACCATGCTATTGATCGACACCCGCAGCCTCGAATGCCGCCCGATACCTTTTCCCACAAACACAGAAATTTTAATAATTGACAGTGGCGAAAGCCACCAACTCGCAGCAGGAAGCGGCTACAACCAGCGGCGCGCCGAGTGTGAGGAATCCGCCCGGATATTGGGAGTAAAAGCTCTCAGGGATATCGCCGATCCCCAAGCTGTCGAAGTATTGCCGGAACCCCTCAGAAGACGAGCGCGGCACGTGGTTACTGAAAACAACCGGGTACTCGAAGCGGTAAAATCTTTGCCAGCAGAGCGTTTTGGCGAGTTAATGAATGCTTCCCATGCCAGTCAGCGCGACGACTACGAAGTTTCGGTGCCTGCAGTAGACACGCTGGCGGCCATCTTGCAGTCAATCCCCGGAGTCTTCGGCGCAAGGCTGACGGGCGGAGGTTTTGGCGGTGCTTGCGTAGCCTTGGTGGAGAGTGGGAAAGCGGGTGCGATCGCATCCGAGGCGATCGATCGCTACCAGCGCGCGGGTTATAGCGGCCGCGTTTTGGTTCCAGAAGTTAAAGTTAATTCTTAACTCCAGAACTATCTCCCGACAGGGAAGGCCAGCGCACAGTGACGATCACCGAATCCTCCTCGGCCGACCAATAATGAGGCACTCCCGGCAGCCAGAGAGCATAATCTCCTTCGCGAGAAAGCAAGATTTCTTGCTCTGGAAATTGTAGGCGAAACCGCCCTTTTACCAGGATAGAAAGCGTCGTGGCTGCCGCATTTACCGCCCACTGAGTCCTACAATCTCCGGCGGGGTGAGTGCCCCATTTTACCTCTAAAACAGAAGTCGATCGCGGGTCATCTTCAGGCGTCATAAAGTGACCGGCAAACCAACCGCCCCGACTTGCACCTTCAACGCCCGCATTTCCGAAAACCACTTGAGATGACATCAGCTAATCAGGTAAACAACAAATAGCTTGAGAGCACAAACTCTACGTTTTGTACTCAAGGACATCCCACTTGATCGCTCGTGCCGTAGGGACACTCCAAGAGTCCATAGGTGTCAACTTAACGTACAACCGAGAGTCCGACAGGGGTTGAAACCCCTGCCTCAAAGCTAAAGTCGTCTGAAGACGACTAATGAGTTTTTCAGTTAGTCCGACAGGGGTTGAAACCCCTGCCTCAAAGCTAAAGTCGTCTGAAGACGACTAATGAGTTTTTTAGTCCTCTTTGAGAGGACTTTAGCTATTAGACAGGGAATTCATTCCCTGGCGGACTAAGGGGTGGGCGGGAGGACTGGTGGACAAAAAGCTTAAGTTGAACACCTATGGGCTGGGCCTAAGTCCCTACACTCGCCGTGTCCCTACAAGGGCTTACCACCAAAAGTGCGATACTTACTTGCGGCCCGAAGTTTGACCTTCCGTAGTCGCTATTTCCCCAGCTTCCATCAACTGCTTAAAGCGACGTAAATCATTGGCAATTTGCTGTTCGGGAGCTTCGCCAAATAGTTTAGCAGCACCAGCACCAATTGCACCGCCCGGAGGGTTGTATTCGATGACAACTTTTACCTCTGTACCGCGTCCCGCTGGTGCCGGTTGAAAGCGCACAAAGCCAGAATTGTCAACATCAGATCCTTCCACAGACGCCCAAGCAATTAAGCGATTTTCTTCTTCGCGGACAATCTCTGCATCCCATTCCACACTGTTGCCCATCGGCGCGCTGGCAATCCAGTGAGAACGTGTTTCATCTATTACGCTAACGTGTTTGAGATGCTTCATAAACCGAGGCAAATTTTCAAAATTGCGCCATAAACGGTACAATTCATCAGCCGGTTTGTCGATCGTCACCGTCTTTTCAACTTTAATGCTTTGATTCGGATCTGCAGCCGACTGCAAACCCTCCACAACCCCCAGACCGCGGGCTGCTAAACTGCCACCGGCAACCGCCAGCAAAGCACCTCTCAAAGAACGCTGCGACAAACCAAAAAGCACCAGCGCCCCGCCGCCAATTAAAGATGCCCAGCGTTCGGTATCGCCGCTGCTACTTTGGTTTTGTTTGTCGGAATTTGTCATTGAACTAGATTCCATTGCTTTCAACCTGGTAAATTAATAGCGAAAAATAGCAGCTAAAGGTGCCTCGTTCGGCACTTTTTCCGGCGGCATTGCATAAACCGTTCCGCCGTTGAGAATAGTTTGAATTGCTGCGACATTCAACAAATCTTCGTCACCCAATTCTGCATCGGGATGGATTTGCACCGAGTTCGTCTCGGGATTAAAGCTACCCCACTGCTGAACGCCAAGAGCAACAAACAGTCGATCGACTCGTCCAAAATAAGCAGCCGAAACAGCTTCTTTCAAGTCAGCAGAAATTTTATCGCTTCCTGTCAGATCGTGGTATTGTGCAATCGCCTCCGACTGAGCCTGCAAAAACAAAGGTTCCACCAGCGGCAAAGCTTCGGCCCGCAACTCTTCCGGCTTGAGAAGTTTCTGGTTGCCTGTAATTCCTTCTTCAACTAAATGGGGGTAAGTATTGGCTTCTCGGTAAAGCGGGAGCAAATACTCCACTCCAGCTAACACTAAAGGAGCTTTTTTATTCCGCAAATATTCGTGCAGTGCTGCATCGATTATGTGGAAATACTGCAAAATTTCCTGCTGAGGCTCATCTCGATCCGGACTTCCTTGGCCGTGAAAACTTCCCGGCTGCTGAAAGGAATTATTAGTGCCTCCTTTTGAAGTAGCAATCCGAAACTGACCTTCTTTAGCAGTCGGGTCATATTGCAGAGCCTCCTCAAGGCTTCTCGGCAAGTTTTCAACTTCAACTTCCCGAGCACTGTAAGACGTACACTCAATCAGTCTCACTTCCTTCTGACTGAGAGCTAAAACATAAAATAAATTATCTCCTGTCAGCAGAGGCATCAGCGGTTTGACGTGAAAATTGTCGCTTACAACCACTAATTCGTCAAAATTCACCGGACAGCTATAGTAGCGGAAAAATCCCGAACCGACAAAAATCGCCAGCAGGTTGCCTTGATTTTCCCAAAAGTTTTCCTGGTCAATTTCTGCTCGGACTGGCTCTAGCAATTGGGCAGCTTCTTTTTTGTCAAATCCGTACTCTACAATTTTTTCTTCAGCCTCTCTGATTAAATTTTTGAACCGAATCGGGTTTTGTTGAATTTCTGTTCCTTGAGCGACTGGCATATAAATTGATACGCACAATCCAGGAGATTGTTGTACCAGCGCTTTGAGTTCCTCTACAGATATTAAGTTCACCGCTGAAACTCCTTTGCTAAGGGGTTTTGTAATAAAAACAATCGATTGTTTAAAATGTATCTCTCCTGACATGGCCCCTGCGTCTGCCTAAAGTAATGATCGCCTGCTGTAGAGCCTTTCATCCCCGAACTAAAACGGGGTTTGCAGCCGCTGTTCCAATCGAAGTGCTTATGACCTAAGATAGACGCGCCTAACTCGGGCGTTACTTTACCATAATTTAATTTAGCCGGGTTCAAATACTCGTTATATATAATAATGAAAACAAAAATTTTTCTGGGGTTGCTCTGGGCAACATTTATTGCCTACACCTTACTGCTAGCTCCTCTCGATCAGCCCGGAACGCTAACAGTTATGGAAAAAATGCTCAAATTCCAGCTAGAAGGAATTAACCCCTACCTTGTCACAATCTTCGCTCTCATGGGAGTCTGGCCGATGGTCTACGCTTGCCTGCTATTCATTGACGAGAAAACCCAAAATATATCCGCTTGGCCTGCTTTCATCGCTTCCAACGGCGCGGGCATCATCGGCTTAATTCCCTATTTACTCCTCCGCCAGCCTCAACCACAATTTTCCGGCCGCAAAGATATGTTAATCAAAATATCAGACTCCCGCTGGACAGGCATTGTACTTTTACTAACTACTATCTGGCTGTTAGCTTGGGCTTGGTTAAATGGAGATTGGGGAGATTTTGTCAAGCAGTGGCAGTCAATTCCTTTTGTGCATTTAATAACTTGGGATTGTTGCTTGATGGCTGTAATATTTCCCTCACTTCTGGGAGACGACATGGCACGCCGCGGACTCGCGGACGATCGCATTTTTTGGGCAGTGTCTCTAGTTCCGCTGTTAGGGCTGCTAGTTTATCTTTGTCTGCGCTCCCCTCTGCCAGAATCTGCAACAGAAATCGCCACTTTCCCACTGACAGCCAGAAATTGAAACATTGAAAAATTTGGTAGTGTTCAAGATGTAATGAATATTCAAGGCCGGGCGGGATTAACAAAGGCTCAAAAAGCGACATTGAGAGGGTTAGGGGCGATCGCGTAGTCTGGGTGTACCGTAGAGAAAGATTTTAATTGTCCTGAAAATCTCGATCGACACTTATGAGGTGACTCTATGGAGCCCAATGATACATCGGCCCGCTACGACCGAATTGCCCAATGGTGGCAAACTCAGCATCAAGATTCAACCTACGGGATTGCCCAATTAGAACGGGCGATCAAATTTACTTCTAAGCAGCACGCAGCACTTGATGTCGGGTGTGGAAGTAGCGGACGTTTTATTAACAGCTTATCTAAGCATGGATTTCAGCCTGAAGGACTTGATATTTCTAGCGAAATGATCAATTTAGCCCAGCAGCTACATCCAGAAATCACGTTTTACCGGGAAGACATTTGTGATTGGCAGCCACCGAAACTTTACAGCCTGATTGCAGCGTGGGATAGCACGTTTCATCTGCCAATCAACAAGCAAGCGCCTGTGATACAAAAGCTATGCGATGGGCTTGAATCCAATGGGGTGATCCTGTTCACTTGTGGCGGCGGACATACAAGCAGCGAGGTTTCGGGAGCATTTCAAGGTCAAGATTTTGATTACAGCACTTTGGGTGTAGATACTTTTCTGCAAATTCTGGTTGAGCATCATTGCACCTGCCGCCATCTCGAATATGACCAGTATCCTGAAAATCATGTTTATATGATTGCCCAAAAGACCTAATTTATCATTCGCACCATTAAAGTGTGGGATGTCGCAACTGGTGGCTGTAACCGGACGTTGATGGGCGATCGGCTGTTTGAAGGTATGAATATTCAAGGCGCAACGGGATTGAGGAATGCTCAGAAATCGACATTGAAAGCGTTAGGGGCGTTGGTGTAACGTGTGTCGAGATTAGGGCGATCGCCATTTCGATCGTCGCTGCGATCGGATATTCAATTACGAATCATTGTGAGGTGGATGTAGGGCGATAGAATGCAGGACTCCTCGAAGATTGACTACTCCTTCTCGGTTGAGTTGCAGCCGATCGATGGTAGCGCGTCCAGTCGGTGTTAAACCCAACATTTGAGTCGAATCGCTGCTCCAAGTAAAGTGTTCGCTCCAGTTATCCTGTCGAGGATGATAAAGTGGGACGGAGCCACCTGTAACGGGGTCGATCGCCTCACTATGACTGTATTTGAAATTGTTGCACCCATGAGCTGCGATCGCCAGATTATCCAAATCACTGATGCCACCTTTGGAGCGAGGGATAATGTGTTCAATGGAGAAGGGATCTGGAGAGAATTTAGCTTGACTGAGACAATACTCGCAGCAACCATTGGCGCGTTGTTTAATGAATTGTCGTTGCTGCTGTGTGAGGCGGGATTCAGGCATAATCAACGATATCGGGTTGAGGATTGATGCCGAGGGTTTGCATGAGCTCCGTCAGAGGTTGGTTGCGGAAGGTTGCGAGTTGAATTAAGGCTTGAATGCGGGCAACATTGAGTTGTTCAAGGCGCGAGCTCATTTGGATCAGTTGCTTGTGTTCTTCGGGAGTCAGGGTTTCGGCATGACGCTTGGCGATGAGGGCATGGTATTCTTCCCAGGTTTGTGCACTAAAGCCGATGTTAATTTGTTGCAGCAAGTCGGCTTCTGTAGGTTGGGTGGTTGGAAGTCTAGGCTGGAGGCGTTCTTGCAGGGTGTTGAGGATGTAGCGATCGGGTTCAACGCCTTGTCGAGACGCTTCAGTGCGGATCTGGTGTTCGAGTTCGGGAGAGAGGTTGAGGGTGATGGTGGTCATGGTTATCTTGGCAGCAACATCTATTCATCATTTTAGCGATCGGGCTTTCACCTTATCAAAAACTTCATCGCCTGGGACTTCTCGATTTTACTGCCCGCGTCCTGGTTTGCAATCTACGAAAGCTAATGCTTCTGTGTCGAGAAAACTGGCGATCGAAATGGCGATCGGATATTCAATTTTCGCAGGACGCGCAATTAGAGCAGCTTTAATTCGTTCTGGCAAACGTCCCAAAATAACTTCGGCATCAGGAGAAAGTTGTTCTTGAAGTTTAGCTTGCATGACATTCACCTTTGGGTTGGAATTTGATAGATACATTCAAGCCACTACCCAACTCAGATTTAGCGGTCTAACGTTGCCAATCACCCGCCGCAAATTACCTCAGACTGCCACCGACAGGATCTCGACGGTCGGGTGCATTGGCGTTGTTCGAGTGCGCGCATCTCTTGCCGTATTTTGATGCTACCGCAAAAAAGCGCGTAACTTTTCAAGTTCATCACCCTGTAAACACTTAGCAAAAGAACGGTGGGTCCGAGCATTTGGATGGGGGAGAAAAGCAAAAAATCTTTCACGATTCCCTATCTCAACGAACTCGGATATTGAATTTGCTGTAGAGATATTGAATTGGCTTTGAATCACTTGCTTTGCGCGTGCCCCCAGTACCACTATCACTTTTGCTCTTGCTAGTTCTAAAACTCTCAACAAGTAGGCTTCCACACATTGCTCCTGTGATTCTTCTACACCAGTTTCGGCACGAGACTTACAATGCACTATCTCGGTAAGCGCATAATCAATGCCTGGACTAACGTTCCGTTGAAGTAGCTCAATCGCACGTTGTCTAACCGCTGCCCAAAATCGAGTAGAGCGACTATATTTCCCGTCTTTTAGCAAGGATTTTGTACCATCAACGATCCAGTGCTTACGTCCTCCTCCAAAACGGTAATTGAAATAATCGTGTACTTCGCTACATGACCAATCCCAAGTTGGGTAATCTTCATCAGAGCCAATTGATGGATTTGAACTCAGGAAGAGAATGGGTGCTTGCTCTATCTGTCCACTCCAAGGTTCAGGCACTTGAAATTTTTCTAACCCAATTGCATTTTGAGAGTCAACAATTTTACGACATGGATTTTCAACAGAAAGATCTTCTTGACACTCTCGTGCATGGGGACAATGAACAATTTCACTTAGCAGAGTTTTTTCAGACATTCCCGAAATATATCAACTGATTACGAGTTTACGAAAATCTAGCAGTCGAACTTATAATTGTATCGCAGTTGCGGTACAATACCCAATAGAAGAGAAAAATACCGCCGATCGATCGCTGATGTATGTCACCAAAAGTGGCACTAATTCACATAGCAATTGCTGCCGTTCGATGAAAATTCAACCAAATTGTCATGCGGCTAAAACAGGACGATCGAGCTTGCGGACTGCATACAGAAGCGTAGCTTTAATATAGTCAATTTCCAAGTCGGGAAATTCTTCAATAAACTTAAAAATTTGCTCACCCGCAGCCAGCAACTCTAGGATATCGATGACTCGAATCCGCATTCCCCGGATGCAGGGACGACCGCCACATTGTCTTGGGTTCACTGTGATTCTGTCAAACAGATAAGCAACGGATGCTGGCATTGCTTAAAATTGTTTAAAATCTTTGTCTTTAGCTTACTTCATTTATCGCCCGAAACTCACGCCGCGATCTAATTCTGCGATCGCTATGCTGTAATAGAGATCAGTCCCTTCAAACTTCCATAGTTTATGACCACAGCAGTATCTATTGACATTGGTACGCTCATTACACGCACTCCCGGACTGCATGGTGGATGTCCCCACATCGTCGGTAAAGGCGTTACCGTTCGCCGGATTGTAACCTGGTACAAGCGAGGATTGAATGCTGAAGAGATTTGCGATCGCATCGGACATCTCACCCTCGCCGAAGTCTACGCTGCATTAACTTACTATCATGCCAACACCCAAGAAATTGAAACTGATTTGATTAATCAAGCAGCAGAAGCCAAGCGTCTTGAAGCTTTGTACAGCAACTTTGGTAAAGAAGCATGAGTGAGATTAGGCTTTACCTAGATGAAGACTCCCAGGATCAGTCCCTACTACGGGCATTACGGGCACGTCAAGTCGATGTAACCACAGTCAACGAAACTCAAACAGAAGGATTAATCGACGAAGAACAACTTCGGCTAGCTGCCAGTCAAAACAGAGTTTTGTACAGTCACAATATTGGAGACTTCTGTCAGTTACATACTGAGTTCCTTGGCAGAGAGGAATCTCATGCTGGCATTGCGCTGATCTCACAAGACTATTCCGTGGGCGAGCAAGTTAGAGTCATTATGGAACTAACTGCTAATAAGACAGCAGAGGAAATGGTGAACCAGTTAGAGTTTTTGGGTAAATACTTGAAAAATAGCTAAATACCGAGAGCCCCGACTTCTTCAAGAAGCCGGGGTTCTAAAAGCAGACTACATCACAACTGCACTAATCAAAGTTTGCACATTTTGTACAACAGCAGTAGTAAAATTATGAGTCACAGGCAAACTGTCAACGACTATTCCCGCGCACAATAGCATCAGATACAGAATAGAGTATTTGAAGAGCGATCGCGCAACAATCTTATCCTCTGGAGTCTGCAACAGCAACCAAGCTTTTTGGGCAAAAATAGCACCCAGGAAAATAGCTGTTCCCGCATACAACGCGCCCGCTAAATGCAGGGGATAAACTAGCAGCAAAGTTGCAGGAATCATCAATAGCGTGTAAATCCAAATTTGGCGGGCTGTCTCTTCGTCGCCCTCAATTACAGGTAACATCGGGACGCCTACTTCTTTGTATTCATCGCGAATCATCATTGCTAATGCCCAAAAATGCGGCGGTGTCCACAGGAATATAATCCCAAACAGCAGCCACGCACCCCAACTCAAATCTCCCGTAACCGCAGCCCACCCAACTAGCGGGGGAATCGCCCCTGCTGCACCGCCGATGACGATGTTTTGCACGCTGTGACGCTTCAGCCAGTGGGTGTAAATTAGGACATAGAAAACGATGCCTGACATCGCTAGCAATGCGGCTAATAAGTTGGCAACAACTGTGAGCAATGTAAAGGATATTGTAGCTAGGGCGATCGCAAATATCAAAGCATCCCGCTTCTTGACACGCCCGGAAGGAATCGGTCGCCACCGGGTGCGCTCCATAATATAATCGATGTCACTGTCGTAGACACAATTAATCGTATTCGCCGACGCAGAAGCTAAAGCACCTCCGGTAATAGTGGATACCAGCAATAGCGGATCGACTTCTCCTTTGGCGGCCATCCACATTCCTGCTGAGGTTGTTATTAGCAGTAGTAAAATAATTCTGGGTTTTGTTAGTTGATAGTAACTTTTCACCACTTGCGAAAAGTTTTCGTGGAGGCGGGGGCTGTCGTTGGTAAGGATTTCTTGCATCGGTTGTAAGCTGTTAGTAATTATTTGCGAATTCGTCATTAGTCATTAGGTTGGAGTGGCGGGTTTTACGAGATATATTTGGTGTAGCTACAAGGATTCATAAACCCGCCGCCTCTTACTTTAGTCTGATCTCTCAAGCTGATAAAACTCGATCGCGCCAAGCTAAAACACTAAAAGCTATCAGGGTTCCCAGCAAAGCAGCACCGACTGCTTGGTGGGCGACTGTCAGCGGTTCTACCTGAAGGTGCAGCCGGAAAGTTGCTAATCCCAGAACTAATTGAGCAAGGAGGCAAACACTCGCCCAGTTAGCCAGTTTTCGCAAGTTTGGACTCAGTGCAGGCTGTCGCCAAGCCATGACTGCTAAGGCTAAAGTCGCTGCTGTAGCTGGTACGATACCGGCGATGTGGCTGTTCATTACCGAGCACAATTCTGAGGAATCCAAACATTGGTGCAGCGCCCATCTAGAGCCTACTAATGCGCCTAGCAAACTTTGCAGGTAAACTAACAATGCTGCGATCGAACTTACCCAAGCTAATTTGCCGACATTTCCTGTAGCTTCGTAGGGAGTCAGCATGAAACCGATGACTAGCAGGGCGCCAAAAAACAGTAAAGCTGTTCCCAAGTGAGCGGTAACGATGTCAAATCTCAGCAGTTGTGTTACTGTCAAGCCGCCCAATACGCCTTGAAAAACGATTAAAAATAGTGCTCCGGCGCTCGCCCAAGGCAGCCATTTTGGCAGGCGGCTGCGGTAAAACAAAGATAGTCCTAAAAGTGCGATCGCGCTCAAGCCAATTGCCGCTGCGTCCAATCGGTGAAACCACTCCAGAAATACCTGCAAATTCATTTGCGCTGCGGGTATTAATTGACCGTAGCACAGCGGCCAGTCGGGGCAAGCGAGCCCCGCATTCATGACTCGCGTGGCGCTGCCTACAGCCATTAACAGCCAGGTTGCGATCGCAATTTTCCACACTAGACCGCGGATAATATCTTGTGGCTGCCACTGCACTCCTGCTGCTGCGTTTGGCTGATTGAAAACTGAGTTTGCCATGGAATTTACCTTAGCCTTTGTTATCGATCGAACTTAATGAAATAGCGAGCTTTTACTTTTGCTGAGCTTAGCGGAGCTTAACACTCTTTTTCTGTGACAAACCGTCATATATACTACCTTAGCGACATCGCAATCCAATTAGTTTGTCTTTAGATATTTTTCAACTTTCCTCTTTACATTACAAAGTATTGCAGCTATTTTTATAAATTTCAACAAACTTTAATTATTTTACCGAACCCTTTGCTGTTACAGCCTCCCTCCCTGTCCCCCTCGCGGAGAAAAATAAAGATATGATTAAGAAAAGCTTTTTTTCAAATGTTTATGATATATAGCCAACTTTAACGTAAAAATTTTTAACTAAATACAGGACTGAAGAGTTACCCCCTAAGTGTTTTTCAAGGTAGTTCTCAGGTTTACTCACGTCAGATTGTATAATTCAGTTCCAACACTCAGCGTTTTATCTAATCCACCAGTTATCATTTCTTGCCTGCATAACTACATTTGGAATGGAGGAAGTGGCGCTCTTGCAGGGTAGGGTTCACTAATCTTTGAAGCGGTAACTTATACAAATTCCTGCACTTTTCTGGTGGAACCACCTTGAAAGCATTCAGACTAAAGAGTGCGATAGCCCGGATTTGACTATGCCAATGTTACTGAATTATATCAGATCCGGGCGATCGCATATAATAAGGGAATAGTGACTACTGGATTTTAGGCTTGCAGGATGCCTCAGCTCCGAAAGCATCAATTGATAGATCCAATCACTCTATCTGACGCACCCTACATCAATTCGGGATCGCCAAGTTAAAATCACTTTTTCTCCTTGGTCAATGTTTTTGACTCCCTCCTAATAACTAATGACTAATGACTTCGTTATTTCAAAAATCTAAAAAGGTAAAATTATGTCCCAAAAAAACGAAACCGCTGTTCTGGTATTATCGCTCCTAATTACGATCGGGCTAGCCGGTGCAGGTATTTGGTGGCTGACAAGCCGAGGCAGCATCAATGTCGGGGGTTTATCACCCCAAAATCAGACTTTTCCCAACTCGGCGACGGGTAATTCGCCGCAATCAGAGCAGGCAATTGGGCAGCGTCTGAGTGCTGGCGAAAAACTGTTACTTCCAGCAGAGCAAGCCACAACAACTAAACAAGCAGCAGTACAGGCGATCGCATCTGGCAACTATAACGCAGCTATTTCCGACTTACAAGCTTCGCTGAAAACGAATCGCAACGATCCCGAAGCACTAATTTACCTCAACAACGCCCGCATCGGCGATCAGAAATCCTACACAATTGCCGCCGCAGTTCCCATTGGTGGCGATATCAATGCTGCTCAAGAAATTCTGCGGGGCGTAGCTCAAGCTCAAAATGAAATTAACCAAAGCGGTGGCATTAGCGGTACTTCATTAAAAGTGGTAATTGCTAACGATGACAACAACCCAGAAATTGCCACACAAATTGCCAGTGCTTTAGCAAATAACTCGGAAATTTTAGGAGTAATCGGGCATTTTGGTTCAGATACAACGCTAGCAGCCAGCAAGATTTACCAGCAAAAACAATTAGTAGCAATTTCTCCGACAAGTACGTCGGTGCAGCTTTCAGGAGTTGCCAAAAATATATTTCGGACAGTGCCGAGCGATCGGTTTGCGGCTAATGCTCTTTCCCGCTATATGGTGGGGAAATTGCAAAAGCAAAAAGCTGCTGTATTTTTCAATTCTGCCAGCAGTTACAGCAAATCTTTAAAAGATGAATTCACGACGGCTGTTTACGGAGATGGAGGACAAATAGTAGGCGAATTTGACTTTGCTAATGGCAATTTTAATGCTGCCGAGAGCGTTAAAAGTGCGATCGCCCAAGGAGCAGAAGTGATTATGTTAGCATCCAATTCAGCCACGCTCGACCAAGCTTTGCAAGTAGTGCAAGTAAACGCCAAACGGCTGCCGTTACTAGCAGGAGACGATGCTTATACTGCTAAAACACTGCAAATCGGTGGCGCAGCAGCAACAGATATGGTGCTAGCTGTTCCTTGGCACATTCTCGCAGATCCGCAGTCAAACTTTCCCCAAACATCCAAACAACTGTGGAATGCTGAAGTAAGTTGGCGCACAGCTTTAGCCTATGATGCGGCGATCGCCTTAATTGTCGGTTTAGGGCGCAATCCGACTCGTACAGGCATTCAACAAACTTTATCGGCGTCAGATTTTTCGGCAAATGGAGCATCGGGGCCAATTCGGTTTTTACCTTCGGGCGATCGTAATCGAGTAGTTCAGTTAGTAACTGTTAAACCCGGAAATCGCACCAGTTACGGTTACGATTTTGTGCCGATATCCGGTTTGTAAACTATTAGCGATCGCCCAATTTAGGTTATACTATTCATTGGTAAGTTCTAGGGCGGGTCAAGCAAAAATGCTTACAAGATGAGTAATTATATCAAATCCGGTTGCATCGGAATTAATATTACCCCCAATCAGGACACGGCAGTGCCGTTTCCCTACAATTAATCGCGTGAGAATTACATCTCTCATTAAGTGTTCTTGATTATTTGGGTGTAGGAAAACGGCATTGCCAATTGGTGTCAACTTAAGCTTTTAGTCCATCAATCCTCCCGCCTACCCGGCAGTCCGCCAGGGGTTGAAACCCCTGTCTAATAGCTAAAGTCCTCGCTATGAGGACTGATATCAATTCCGGTTACACTCCTTATGATGGGGAGCGGGGAGTGGGGGAATGTGGAATTGCGCGACCTTGACTTTATCATTCCCACCCAACCGCAAACGATATTACAATAAAAATTTTTAAACTCATTAGTCCTCTTTAGAGGACTTTAACTTTAAGGCAGGGAATTCATTCCCTGTCGGACTGTCGGACAGTCGGACTACTAAATTCTCCCATACTTACTTCTGTTTAATTACTACCAAAGTAATGTCATCAAATACTTTTTGCTCCCCGATGTATCGCCGCACGTCGTCAATAATAGCTTGCTTGATTTCTGCTGTTGACTTTTCCCTGTTAAGGGCAACAAGTTCAATCATTGGCTCAATACCGTATTCCTTTTGATTCATATCAAAAGCTTCGGTAATTCCATCTGTGTAGAGTACGACAACATCCCCGGAATTTAACTGTATTTCAGTAGTAGCAATGAAATCGGCAATATCTGGTTCCAAGGCCATGGGAAAGCCTAACTCCATCGTATCAATCCGCTCTACTTCGCCACTGGAACGCACGACAATCACCTCTTCGTGCTGTCCGCTCAAACGCAGGATGTTGTCCCCCCGATATTCCAGCAAAGAAAGGCTCATACTTTTACCGCAATTGATGCGCTCTACGTTGTCAAAAAGCGTTTGGTTGACTGTCTGCAATAATTTAACTGGGTCGGTTTCATTGTGAACCAACAAAGTGCGAATTGCTGTTTGCGCCATAATCATTAACACGCCGCTTTCTAAACCGTGTCCTGTCACATCGCCGATGCCAATTGTGGCTTTACCGCCGTAATTTAGTACGTCGTAGTAGTCGCCGCCAACTTCATCAGCGGGTTCCATGAATGCAGCAATTTCTAGCCCTTCAATAGACTCTAATTCCTGCTGTTGAGGCAAAATCATCTGTTGCAGGCGGCGGGTTACGTCTAGTTCGGCACTCATGCGAAGGTTTTCTACTTTGAGCCGATCGTTCAAAACCAATATTTCTGCATTAGCTTGGGCTAATTGTGCGGTGCGATCTTCTACTTTTTGCTCTAAAGTTCGGTTGTAATCTTCTAATTTTTCGTAGAGAGTTGCATTTTCAATCGAGATCGCAGCTTGAGCCGCAATGATTTTTAAAGTTTCCACTCTTTCCGAGGTAAATGCGCCGATCGCCAAATTATTTTCTAAGTAGAGAATACCACCGAGTTTGCCTTGATTGAGTAGGGGAGTGCAGAGGATCGATTTGGGTTGAGTAGCGGTAATGTAAGAGTCGCGGGTAAATTGTCCTTCATCTGTGGCGTTATTTAATACTACATTTTCGTGGCTGCGAGCGACGTAGTTAACTATGGCGGTTGACAGCAGGGGAATTCCAGTTGCAGGATCTACGGAATCTACGGGAATGGATTGCATAATGGTAATACGATCGCATTCTACTGCTGCTTCGGCTTCAATCGCCCAACTCCCACCTTGATCCAGAATGAGAAAACCTTTTTGGGCCCCTGCGTTTTCAATCACAGTTTTCATCACCTGGTTTAACAATTGTTCGAGAACGATTTCACCGGAGATAGCTTGGGATGCTTTCATTACTGCGGCAAAATCTAGCGCTTCGCCTGATTTTTCACCTGTTGTGGTAATCGGATTCTTGGTATTTTGAGTATCTGTTTTGGTTGAACCAAGCCACTGGAGATATTTTTCATCTAAATCTTCTACTTTGCGTTTTGCTCCCCAAATTTGATAACCTTGGTATGCTTTTTTTAAATAAATTTGGGCGAACTCAGATTTTTCTTCGGCAAACCAAAACTTGGCGGCTAGTTCGTTGGCGAGTGCTTCATCTTGAATAAACTCATTTTCTTTAGCCAATTTAATCGCTCGATCGTATAAATCGCTCGCTTCATACCACTTACCCGATATTCTGGTCATTTCTGCGGCGACTAAAAGATATTTATGTAGAAAATTTTCCGGGCAATTATTTGCCCAGTTTTGCATTTGCGTTTGGTTAGCCTCGATTTGAGTCCAGTATTCTTGTTGCTCTTCTGGAGAAACAGATGGATGGAGTGCAGCTAAAATCAGGGAATAATAAAAGTTGTAAGTAGAAGCTTGAATAGTGCCAGAAATAAACGCTGATAATTCTCGCGCCTTGGCTATCGATGCTAACGCTAATTGCAACTCGCCATATAAATAGAGAACTTGAGCCTTGAAAATGTAATAATAGCAGATTGCGTTTGGGGTTCGGCTAACTTCCTCTGGATTTAGATAGTCGGATTCCTGAATCTCATCGCCACCAAAATCAACTTTATCTTGCGTTTGTCCGAGCAGGTTTTGTAAGATTATTTTCTGTCCCAAGGTACAATCAACAGACCATTGGTTTTTGGTTTTTTGGCAAAAAGGGAGAATGTCAGATGCCTCTTGAGGAAGTAAAGATAGATTTTTGCCTTGGTAAATTCCATTTAATAAAGTATGAGTCATGCTAAAGCCAGCAAATTGAAGCATACCTGACTGTAACCCAGCCTCAATTGATTCTGCGTTAAGACTTTCAGTTTGCTTGATGTGCTTAACCCATGATAAAGAAAAATTGGCAAGAGCATTAGCTGTTTCGCTTAAAGAATATAAATCATCGAACTTTTTACTTAACTGATATCCTAACAACGTGAGTTCGTAACTTAACTGATAGTTTCCTAATATTGCTTGGAATGCACCAAATATACTGTAGCTAATTGCCGATTTGGATGTATGACCGTATTCAACGCTCAGATTGGCAGATTTACTCATTACGACACCGGAAAGCTCTGGAGCGCCTAAGTATGCTGGGGGTTGCATTTTTATCAATAGCTCTAAGGCCATCTGCTTGATCGGGTCTTCCATTTCTGGATTGTCAATCAGCGAAGCAACTTCTCGTTTTCCTAAACTTTCGCTAAACTTAGCTAATTCAGCTTCAACAGCTTTGTCAAAGTCGCGATCTGGAAAGTCGATACCCAATTGCGCTAAAGCTGTTCGACCGATGTGAATCGCCTCCAAGTATTTGCCCTGCATGGTATATAGTTCGATTAGCAAATAATATAATTCCGAGCGTTCTAGCGCTGACTTCACTCTATTAATAGCCAATTCTATAAGCAATTCTGACTCTTGAAAGTTGCTATTGAGATATTCAACCTGGGCTAGGCTTTTATATAAATCCACAGCCATTTTATAATTATTTTTCCCTTTCCATATATTTCCAGGAAAAAATTGCTTTGCCGATATAAAATATTCTCTAGCAGCCGTATATGCAGTAGATTCTTTGGCTTTATAACCTGCCTTGAGATTCAATTGACTCAGATGCACTTTTTCAGCCTTGCTGGCAATCAAGTTTTTTCCTTTATTAAGATGATCGACTATAGCAAAAATATTTTCTTCTTGTGCATCTGAAAGTGTACTTGCAAGTAACAACCTGCCAATTTTAAGATGAACCGTTTGCTTGTGATTGTCATCAATCAAGGTATAGGCGACTTGCTGGACGCGATCGTGTTGAAACTTATAATTCAGGATAACCAAAGAGGCATCGAGGGGATTGTTCAAGGTAGTTTCTAGCGATGAAGCCGGTTGAATCAGCCCGGACTGAATAGCAGGTAGTAAATCTACAAATGTATCTGTCAGGGATTTTTCACAGACTATAGAAAGAGTTTTCAGATCGAAGCTATTCCCAATACAAGCAGCCAGAAGCAATGCTTGCTGAGGCGCATCAGGTAGTTTTTTTAATTTGTCTATCAGCAAATCCACAACATTTTCTGTGATACCTAAAGCCTCGATTTGCGGGATATCCCAGACCCAACAACGCTGTTGCCAATCAAACTTTAATAAATTTTCTTGATATATAGTTTTAAGAAATTCATTGACGAAGAAAGGATTACCTGATGTTTTGCGATAAATTAACTCAGTTAGCGGCTCTACCAGTTCTAGATTGCTGTGGAGAGTATCGGCAATCAATTGAGCGATGTGAGGAGCAGCTAAGGGGGCTAATGTTGTCCTATTGAGAATAACTCCCTCTTTTTCTAAACGATTGAGGGTTAAGATTGAAGGGTGGGTGGGGCTAACTTCATTGTCTCGATAAGCACCAATCAGGAGCAAATATTTCATCTGCTCATCAGTCAACATTAATTCGATAGACTTTAAACTAGCTGCGTCTGCCCACTGTAAGTCATCCAAAAAAATGACCAGTGGATGTGAGCTTTGGCAAAACACCCTAACAAATTTTTGAAACACCAAGTTAAACCGATTTTGCGCCTCCATCGGCTCCAGTTGCTGAATCGGAGGTTGAGGCCCAACTATTAGTTCTACTTCAGGAATCACGTCAACGATGGCTTGACCATTAGAGGCAAATGCTGCCAGTAGTTTTTCACGCCATTCTGATAGCTGTGCTTCATCTTCAGCTAAAATTTGCTGTATGAGAGAGCGAAAAGCAGCAGCAATTGCAGAGTAGGGAATATTGCGCTGTAACTGCTCGAACTTACCAGAAATAAAATAGCCTCGCCGAGCTGTAATTGGCTTGTAGAGTTCCTGTACCAGCACAGACTTACCGATGCCAGAATAGCCGGAAACGAGTACCATCTCAACGCACTTTCGTGTCTGTTCTTCAGAGCTGTTTGCTGAGGCTATCCGCGCAAAGTTTGATAATAATGTCTCAATTTCTCGCTCTCTACCGTAAAGTTTCTGCGGTATACTTAACCTGTCAGAAAAATCTTGTTGTGCTAGCGGAAAATCTGCAATTTCTCCGCATAGCTGAAACTGTCTGAGGCATTCTTCCATATCTGCAGCGATGCCAAAGGCACTCTGGTAGCGTTCCTCCGCGGTTTTCGCTAACAATTTCACAATCAGGTTAGAAACAACTTTGGGTATATTGGGATCGAGTTCGTGAGGCGGTAGAGGCTGTTTGGCAATGTGGCAGTGTACTAATTCCAAAGCATCGCTTGTATCGAAAGGTAAATAACCAGTTAGTATTCGATAAAATGTCGCCCCCAGAGAGTAAAAGTCTGTAGTGTAGTCGAGGGCCCGATTCATCCGGCCTGTTTGTTCGGGCGACATATAAGCCAGTGTGCCTTCGAGAATATTTGGGTTTTTAATTGTGGGATTTTCCCGCGTAAATAGTGTAGAAATGCCAAAATCAATAATTTTCAGGATATCTGTTTGAAAATTCCAAACAATATTGGCAGGATTGATATCTTTGTGGATAACATTAACAGCATGGATTTCACCTAAAGTCTTCGTTATTTTAATAGCAATAGAAAGAAATTCAGGCAAGCTAAGTTTTCTATCTCTCAGGATAATGTCTAAGGATTCACCTCCAAAGTCTTCTAAAACTATTGCTAGTGTATTCTGATATTTTTGCAAATCATAAGCTCTAATCACTCCATCTATATTCAAGGAACGAGTAATTTCATACTCTTGCTTATATCTGGTTAGCTCCGCAGGGGTAGGATAATCTTCCTTGAGAACCTTGAGAATAACAGGTTGATTGTCATGGCGGCGATTTGCTCGATAAACTAGCGAATTCGAGCTTTCAAAAATTTGGGCGATAATTTGGTAATTAGAAAGAATTTTCATACTTAAGATTTTTCTCAACTAAAAATACAAACAAAAATTATGGTTTTTTAGCACTAATCAGATGATAATAAGCATGAGTTGGTATTGACTGAAAATCAATAAACCCTACTGAGGATAAGATTTCTTCTATTTCCTTTAAAGTATACTGCTTACCTTTCTCATACATCAGTAATATGGCTGACAAACAGGCGACTGTGAGCGGCCCATCTTTTGTGTCATGCAAAGGCATTTCATGCAACAACACTTTCCCGCCCGATTTAAGTACATCGAATGCTCGTTGAGCCAGCAAATAGCAATGTTCTAAATCCCAATCGTGAAAAACATTGCCAAATAGAATACCGTCAGGTTCTCCAGGCCACGCATCTTCAAACATATCTCGCGCAACGGTAGTAATCTGTTTTTCTAAGCCATATTTGGCAATATTTTTTTGTGCAATCTCGCATACAGGCTCAAGATCCATAACCGTGCATTGAATCTGCGGATTAAATGCTGCGATCGCGATCGCCAGCGCTCCCGAACCACCTCCCACATCAAGAATATGCGATATTTGACCGAACACAGGTTGTTTGGCTAAGTTTGCTGCGGTTGGCAGTATCATCATGTGCATCCGATCGATGAAGCTGTGCACCATCTCAATTTTGTGCTGATTCATCGCCACCGCCATCGGCATTGGTGGTTGAGCGCCACCCATTAATTTCATGCGAAGCAGATCCAGATACCATTCATGGGGAGGGCAAAACCCCGTATAGTAAAATGGGCTATCTGGAATCATGTATGTTTTTGCTACCTTTGTCAGGCCAAACCGTCCATCTTTCTGTCTTTCGAGTAATCCAAATGCGGCCAGAACTGCCATGAAAGCTTCAGAGATTATAGGTGTGATTTTGAGGTTTTTGGCAGCATCTTCAATTGTTTGCGGTGCTTCGTCTATCAGCTTAAATAGATTGATTTCTTGCGCTAATGTTATTACTGGCCCGATGATTCTAGAGCAACTTAGATCGAACAGTATACGCTCATCGACTTCGGGAACGGGAAAGGGTTCGTTGAACATATTTATTTAGGAGAAGGGAGTTGGGCGGTTAGGTTTGAATGACATTCAACTGATCCCGTAGAAACGAGCCGGATTTTCCCACAAAATCTTTTCTACAGTTCCCTGGGGCAGTTGTCCCTCAAGAGCAACTACTTGCTCGACAATATCCGATTCGTATTCTCCATGAGGATAATCAGAACCAAAGAGGACGTTATCCGAGCCGATATACTCAATAACTTGAGATAAGTGTGGCTCCGAAGGCTCAATAGAAACAAAACACTGACGGCGGAAATACTCGGAGGGCTTCATCTTCACACGATCTGCCACTTCCCAGCGCGAACTCTCGTATTCTCGATCGAGCCGCCACAACCAGTAGGGCAACCACCCGCATCCTGACTCCAAAAAGCCAACTTTGAGTTGGGGATGGCGTTCCAGTACACCACCTTCAATCAATGTTAGCAAAGCCATCATTTGTTCCATCGGATGGGAACAGGCACGTAAGGCAAAGCGAGTATTAAAGCGATCGGCCCCAGCAGTAGGCAGACGGCTAGGAGTTCCCTCGTGAATGCCTACGGCGATTTCCAACTCCTCGCACTTCGTCCAAAATGGCTCGTAGGCGCGATCGCTCAGTAGTCGCCCTTTTACGGGATTAGGACGCAAAAAGACTGCTTTCCAGCCAAAATTAACGATGCGGAGCAATTCTGGCACCATCTCTTCTGGATCGTGAAGATTAATGCTGCCCACACCTTTGAGTATTTGGGGATTAAAACTACAGAAATCTCGCAACCAATTATTATAAGCTCGCACAAAAGCACCCACCAATTTAGGTGCCATAGTATTTACCGCAGTGATAAACAGCAGGGATGTGGGATAAATAAATGCCACATCAACCCCCATCTCCATCATTGCTTGCACCTGAATTTGGGGGTCAGCACCAGCCAGGGGCTCGACTTCCAAAAACGGTTTTGCCCATTGACGTAGATATTGCTCGGAGAACTTATTAATAATCGGTTCTCCTTGAATTTTCATGTCTGGCGAAGGAGCAAAGTGCTTGAAAGCTGGTTCGAGATATTCTTCCCAAATGCTGTGGGGTTCGTAAACGTGAGCATCGGCATCGATAATTTTATAGTTTTTAAACATCTTTTGGGTAAGGGGAAATTATAACCACATTGGAATTGGATTCAGATTATCTTCAGATATTGGTTGGTTTAACCACCCCATTTGTACGGGTACATCATAGAGTCGTCCTGCTCCTAAACGCTTCCAAAAGTGTCGCATTCCAGGCACAATTACCTTGACGACCTTCAACCCAATATCAGGACGAGTTTGATCCAGGACTAACATTTCCATTCCCTTTTGTTCTACGATTTGTTGGCAGCGCTTGATGTCTTCTAGTAGGTCGTCACTCCAGTTTTGAGCGTAATCGGCATAAACTTTAGCGCGACTACTTTTGTTGGGAACTAAATAGGGCTGATTCTGTAGCGTTGCAGTTTGCCACCAGTTTAATGCTAAGGGTTCCGCTGAGGAGGCGTACTGGGTTTTACCATCGGCGTTAGTTGGTAACACAACACCCAAAATTTGATTGATTTCCGTCAGCGCTCTACTAACAGCAATTTTAGCATCGAAATGAGAACCGAATCCTAAAAGAATATCTTCCGAGTCGCGATCGCAACATTTACTAACAGCAACAAAGGTGGGAATATTCAGATCGCTGGTGACATCCAAAACCCACAAATCCCGATGGATGGACTGATAAGACTCTTCCAGAGAGCGAAAATAAGGTTCATCAAAACTGTCCAAATCCACCTCTGGTCTTTGAATTCGGTTGTACCACCACAGCGCCACGCTATCTCGTTCGACCAATTCCATAAAACCTTGTAATATCGCCTCTTCCAAGGTGTTACCTGCTGCACAGCCGTTCGTATCTGCCCAACAGTCAGGTTTTTCTGGTTTGGGATAGCCAAAGTAACAGTAAGCAGTGGGAAGATACTTAAATTCCTGCTGAGTCAAAGACCAAACAGCCGTCCACTCGATCGCGTTGGTTTGATCAAATGGTTCGGGGACTCTTTGAAAAAGGGTCTGACAACTGGCATTCCAGTTTTGGCGATCGCTATATTGGGATTGGCTGAAATTCATACAAGCGTTGGGATGAATTGCGCGATCGCCGAGTTGGTGATAGCTACTTTTAATTCTGATTTCATCTCCCTGGAAAACCCCAGAATATCTCTCTATAGCTTCTCCAAAACCGCTAACTCGCGCCTGAATATCCGTTCTTCCCTTTCCTCCACTTCTACCGCCAATGTTTTGAGCCAATGATCTCAAGTCATCAAACATCGAGATAAAATGATGTTTTGCTACATAATTATGAAAACCATCTAGGCGATCGGGTAACTTTTGTAATTCTCGAATAACCCCCGTGATGGGACTAATATGATGCTGATATTTACTAAGGGTGGCTTCAGGAGAACTGCAACGGTGTCCGCCTTCAGCAGTAAAAGTTTTCTTGCGACTACCCAGAATTAATGGGATTGGTTTTGCACTATTCTGGCTTTTGCTAAATCCGCAAACCGGGCATTGAGGACGCTTGGTGAGAATATGGCTTTGAGTCTCTAAAGTCAAAGTATCGTGAGTAATTAATACCCCTTCCAATCGTTTATTTTCCCGATTCTGAACGATCCATTTTAAGACTTCAATAGCTGTCATCCCCAAAGCCGTTTGCAAGACACCAGGTATTTTCGCTAGGGGTGGCGTCAGCGGTGCTGTATCGTTCGTCCGTCTCTTAAGATACCCTTCAATGGGTCGATTGCATCGCAAGCGTTGCGCCAAACATTCCCAACAGCCCGTTTTTCTGGGATAGAACAGTGGGCCAAGCCAGATAATTGTGCCAATCGGCTTGACAAGTAACCAGGGACGCGATTTTTGTAAGGCAAGCTGATTGAGCGCGGCTAGATCCAGTTGCAGGTAATCATCACACAAAACGACTTGCAAATCGGCATCTTCGCTGACCTGGATTTGGTGCGATTCTAGAGTTTCAATCAATTCAGCAGCGGAAATAGAACCCATTGCCCTCACTGCGACTTTGGTTGTCTGTAAGTGATCGTGTGCGGCTTCCACGCTAATATTCAACTGCTCACAAAAAATCTGTAACGATGGCGACAGCAACTCATCACCGTTGCTCAGATAACCCTGATTTTTTAACTGACTTAGCCCATAGTAGATATAAGATGCCGGCAGGCGATCTTGCAATTGATTGACAATTTCATCAATGCTATGATTTCCATCCAACAACGGAGCTAATTGGGCGTAGATAGGGTCGCTCAGTACAGCCGCATTCCTTTCCGACAAAAGGAAAACTCCTTCTGTTCTTTCTGTCTCGATGCGAAAGCAATCCTTAAATTTTGGCTTGTAATCGCGATACATTCTGTAAGCAAATTTATTGTATTAATTTAAGTATTTTTTGTACGTTGTTGCGCTTTAGCGCTAAAGCGCAACAACCTACCTAACCACTTACTCATCAACTGGTGCTGAGATTACGACCTTAGCAAAGGCAGGTGGGAATATAGGGATTAGGAGGAGTGTACCCTCCATCTCCGACGCCCTGACTCCAATCGCGCAACTCAGATACCGTCAAAACCGATGGACTGAGTGCGGGGCGAGGTGGATAAGCTATTACCATCACAAACTTTTTCTTGTCGTTATTGTAACCAGCCAACCAGCCATTAAATCGATCGACAGTTACCACCCAGACAAAATTTTGAGTCAACTCTTTCGTAAAAACATACGGCTTTTGATTATTGGTAAGCTGCTGGTAAAGCTTAGGCAACGTTAAGTCACTCACCGATATGTCTCCAGTCAAATATTGAGACAGACGATCGCTCTGTGCCATTATTTGATCGACAAACATACCCGGACAGTAATGCTCCTGAATGCAGGTACGGGCTAACTCTTTGACTGCATTGATAAACTCTTGTCGGAGATTTTCCTGCGCTTCGTTTGGCTTATTTTCGGTATACTCATGAGGCTCAAGCCAAGACCAAGCAACCAATTGCGACCATTGAGCGGCGAATTGCTGTGTTGTCTCAGTTAGGTCAAACCCCATTTCTTTGAGCAGATTCTTTAGCTCATCTTCAGCTTTAGTTGGCTGATCTGGACTGACTAAGCTTTGGATTGTATTGAATTCAGACATTGCTATCTTCTCCTTAAGATTGTAGCTATATGGATGATATGTTGCTCTCTCGAAACCTTTGCTTCTCAATCAAAGCTAAGTTCAGGAATTGGGTTTACCATCGCTTGATACATTATTTCTCGAACTTTTAGCACGTTGCAATAGAAAACTAAAATCTGACATGGCTTTTTCAGAAGTACCCCTAGAACTTGGTAGTGTTGCAGTGACGTGGCAACCAATACAGGAATCACCGTTGACCTGGGTTTGGGAATAAGCTTCCATAGCTACATTGAATAGCGGTCCTGGTGTAGTCCCCGTTCTACTGTTTGATATTAACTTATCATTTGTCAAAGACGTAAGTTGACTAGCAGTAGGAGGATTTTGCACCCATTGAGTTCCCACAAGTTGATAGTATTGCCATACAGAATTCCCATCCACTTTTCGGAATTCTTGCTGCCAATTTTTGTTCTGTTGTTGGAGAGATTTCTTTACAGAGTCACTGAGTTGGTTGCTTCTGCAATTGCGCTGTTCGGAGAGTCGTACAGCCTGGGTAGGAATTTGCGGCTTTATTTTCCCATCCTGGGATTTCGTCACCGCATGGGGAGATTGATCGCGCCAAAGAAAAGGCCATTCTACGTATGGATAGTTAGGTAGGCAAGACCCCTTATTTGGATCGTTTGGATCGCAATCTGGGTTGGATAGGGTTGGTTTCAATCCTAGAGGCCCATTATCCACTTTGAGATTATCCACCTGTTCAAAGGTAGCCCAAACCCATCCAGGAGTTGAACTTTGCTGTTTAGGTATTTTATAGGCAATATGGAAGCCAATCAGTCCCACTTCAATTTCCTGAAGTACAGGATCGTCAGTACCACAATTATCGGTAGTACAAACATATTGTTCTTTAGGAATTGCTAATACCCGCTTTGTGGTATAGTAACGACCTTTTTCCTCTGCGCTAGATTTTTTATCAAAAACGCGCCAAGCTGCCTTAACTTCTATGGGTGCATCTATACTTGAATGGGTGGATTTAAACTCTAACTTTTCCTTTTGGTTGTACTCAGCCAATTTGCTAGCATCGTACCATTTATTATCCACAATTTGCTTGAATTCATTTGGGTTCAAATGACTCTCGACTATTATGTAATTTCCTTGTTTATCGACAAGAGGAATGTTGTTGAGCAACAAATTATTTTCTTCATCGCTAACCTCAATTTTTGCTGGGCACTCCTTACTCTTAATAACTTTTTCGATCCAAGCACGGCTATTTTGTAAATTTTTTCGCAATTCCTCATTTTCTGGCGAACCCGATCCTTGCCCCTTGATTAAGTCTAAGTTTAAGGTTCTTATTGCAAAAGGGTTGGGTGTATTTAGCAAAGGGTTTTCACCATTAGGAAGAAACACTTCTTCAGGAGTTCGATAAAATTCCCATACACGTGGAGCGAGCGGTGCTTGACCCAAGGCAAGTTCCTTTAATGACCTGGCGTCATTAGCAGGCCAATTCAAAGTTACAAATGTTCTCCAAGCGATGTCGGCAAAAGCAAACGCATTATTAGAAAGAGGGCTTTGTGGCAGCTCTTTGAAATTTTCCAGCTTTATAGGTGGAGGTGAATAGCCGCTATCAAATACTCCCATAGCACGATAGGAGGCTACAAACCCTGAAAAAACAGAAATAATTGTTACGAGGCATAATAAACTCAGGAACCGAATAATCTTCATAGCTCTTTTGTTACTCCTGATAATCCCGAATGGTATCAATTGCTACTGAAACGATCGCCAAAATACTGCCTATAAAACTCGCAACTCACCGTCGCGAGATTGGCTTGTAAATTTACCAACCCCATACTTTCCAACTTAAATGCCTCCACTACATCCTATTCTACAGGTGTGCTGCTTTTTACCACTCGCATGAATGCTGCCAGCAACTATGGCTCCATTTCGGTTCATTTAAGCTCGATCCGCCCTAGCCCCCCTCCTTAAAAAAGGGGGGGACAAGAACTTACTCTTGCGTCCCCCAACAATCAGCAGGGCGGTTTCATTCTCACCAAAATCGCGATTTTGACTCTTGTAGTGCCAAGAATGCCTACCCTCCCACAGACGATTTCACGGCGTTTCAGACATGGGGGCAGCCCCTACAAGAGAATGAAACAACCATCTCCTGTGCGGTGTAGTCGCACAGGAGATGTTGTGAACCGCGGTTTAGTCCTGACCAACTTTATTGCTAAATTCTCACTGCAAAAGATGCTGCTAATTCCCGTTCTGGTTCCATACCAACTGTAGGCGGCATGGAACGATTTGCTACTTGCTCAATTAGTTGTAAATGTTGCGGCAGCATTTTAGCTAAACTGTAGCGTTCTAGGGCGGTTTGACGGGCTTTGATGCGAATTTCTGCCATGCGGGTAGGATGGTCTAAAACTTCATCAATGCGATCGGCTACTTGTTTCGGTGAGAAGTAATCGACTAGCAAACCGTTCTCTCCGTCGCGGATAACTTCTCTGACTGGCCCTGTGTCGGAACCGATTACTAAACATCCTGTTGATAAAGATTCAATCATCGACCAAGATAGTACAAAAGGTCTGGTCAAATAAACGTGTACGTCGGATGCTTGAATTACTTTTAAATACAGTCCGTAAGGTAGGGGACCGACAAAGTGAACTCGCGACAAGTCTAGGGGGACTTTTTTGAGCATATAGTCTTTGTAAGACTCGCCGTTGGGTAAAGAACGCCCATAACAAACTCTTTCTGAACCAACGATTACGACGTGACAGTTGGGGCGACGTTCTTGTACATAGGCGATCGACTCAATGAATTCGGGAAAACCCCGGTAAGGTTCCATTCCCCGCGATACGTAGGTGACAATTTCATCAACGCCAGACAAGTCTAAGTTAGGCAAAACCAGTTTAGCACCGGGGTCTGGTTTGAAGTAATCGGTATCTACGCCGTCGTGGAGTGTGGATAATTTTTGTTGTAGTTCTGGCGGAAATTGCGATCGCTGCCAATAAGTGGGCGACAAACCCCAATCACAAGAGTATAAATCGATCAGAATCGGCGCATTTTTGATTCTAATTCTGGCCATATCGTCAACTGTTAAAGGTTCCGCTGGATCAAAATCTGCGTCGGAACCAATAGCATGATAAAACCACTCGAAATAGCACAAAAGTGGTGTATTTGGAAAAGCTTCCTTGACAAATAATGTCGGGCCCCAACCGGAATGTCCGCAGATAATATCGGGTACGAAACCGTCGGCTTTCAGTTGTTCTGCCATTCTAAATACGGCTTGTCCGTAGATGACGGCACTTTCTAAAGGGCGGACGTATTGGTGAGTCTGCGCGTGGGGTTCCCGGCTGGGGGTAAATGCTGCTTTGCGAACGCCGGGAATGTTCCACTCTGGGCGCTCGTTTTTAGTGCCGAAGACAATTTGATTTTTGGGATCTGCGCCTAAAGCCGTGATAATGTGGCGGTATTGGGCGGGGAAGTTGGGATGGAGAAATAATGCTTTCATTGTCAGTTGTCTGTTGACTGTTGACTGTTGACTGTTGACTGTTGTCTGTTGTCTGTTGACTGATAACAATCTAAAATCTAAAATCGATTGACTGTTGACTGTTGACTGTTGACTGTTGACTGATAACAATCTAAAATCTAAAATCTAAAATCGATTGACTGTTGACTGTTGTTAGTTGGAATAAAATATTTTGAAGCGGCTAAAAAGCTTGTATTTTATTCATTGGGGGTTGGTGCTTTGCAGATCCAGACACAATCTCGCGGTACTGAAGATGTATTTTTCAGGATGATTTCATAGTTTAAATGATGGAGAAATTTTTCCATAATTGTATCAGTCATAACTGAAAACGCTGTGCCGTCTCTGTGTCCTAGCAAGTTTTTGTCCCACTCGCTGGCGAATTTTTGCCACCCTAATTCGCTAAAAATATTTGTGTGGTGAAACACGCAAATTCGATCGCCCTGCAGCAGTTTGGGAATTCGAGTCAGGTAGTTGAATATATCTACCGGCTCTACGTGTACCATTGTATCGTAACAAAAGCAGACATCGGCTGAACTTGGGGCGATGCCGTCTAATGTTAAACCGTCGAGTTTGACGTAAGAAACGCGATCGTCTCCCAAGCGCGATCGCGCTGCTTGCAACATTTGACTGGAAATGTCTGCACAAATTAGTCGATCGCAATATTTCAGCAGCAGCGAACCGGTTTTTCCCCCGCCGATACCAATTTCTAAAACCGTATGTTCTTTTTTGATGTACGGTGCAATAAATTGCTGTTCTATCAGCGCTTCGTATTCGGCTAAGGAGTTGGCGGCACCGGCAGCTTTACCTATCCATTCGTCGCCAATATGGGCAAGTTCGGCATTAGTTTTTTGCCACTGTTGGGCGTAACTGTCCCAGGCCCTTTCATAATCTACTCTTGGGCGATCGGTCATTTTATCATCGTTCATTTTTGATTATTTTATAGTATTGATGGCTCAATTTTCAATATGTTCCGCAATTTTTGGCAAATTATATTAAATCCTGCCAAAAGTCTACGAGGTGAGTTACTGCCCTTCACGGGCGGGGACGCTGGCACTGTAAAATGACTAATGACGGCTGAAATATGCTTCGCAGAAAATCTCTGCATAAGCTTGAGTCATTTCCTCAAAAGTATTAAGTGAATCCAAGACATATTTAGCGTTTTCAGCTAACTGCTGCCGCAAAGATTTGTCCTCCAGTAAACTAATCAAAGCTGCAACTAATTCGTCCGGGCGATCGGGCGTATAAAACAAACCATTAATTCCAGGCCGCACTTGTTCTTTAATTCCAAAAACCGGCGATGTAACAATTGGCAAATCGGAGACCATCGCCTCCAAAATCACTCTGGGAAAACTTTCAACGCGAGAAGTGCAAACAAAAATATCAGCAGCTTTGTAATATTTTCCCGTCTCCCCAGTTTCCGGGACTACTGTCACTCTTTGCCGCAACTCTTCTGGTAATTCCCCCACCAACTCGGCTAATTTATTGCTGTAAATACTCGGGCGATCGCCCACAATAAAACATCTAATCTTATTGTGCCATTTATCAGGTAAAAGTGAAAGTGCCTTAACTAAATCCTGCTGGCCTTTGCGTTCGCATACCGTTCCCAGCAGCAAAATTACCACATCTTCCGCTGCAACACCTAAAGTTTTTCTAGCCAATTCAGAATTCTCCGAATTTTCCAGTTTGCTCAAATCTAAGCCGTTGTGAATCACTGTAAAATTGTGGTGGCTGTTGAGAGGCAAATACCTATCCCGCGTGGCATCTGCCACAAAAATCACTTTGTAAGGAAAGCGAAAACACTCTAAAGCTCTCGCCGCAATCTCCGAACCAAACCTGTTAAAATAAGTTTGCCAAGGTTCGCTTTCGTGCACGTTCCACACTGTAGGAGTTCCGAGTTGCCGCGCGGCATCAACTACAAAAAAGTTTTCTAAAGTATTGGCATAAATTGCATCTACTTTTAAACTGGCAATTTCTGTGCTAAAACTGCGGATGGCTTCATCATAAGCATCGCGCTGATAGATGTGTTCGAGAGGATTGTCGCGCACAATTACTTCAATTCCCTGCTGTTCGTAAGCTTGACGCAGGGGCCCGTCTGTTACGCAAAGTACGATCGGCTTAATCACACCCTCTGCCGCCAATTTCACCGCAATTTCGTACTGATGCAGCGGCGCCCCAGTGAAATCCAGCGAATTGCTGCACATCAAAACTTTGATAGGATGAATCAAATTCTCTGCTTTTGCTACCAACAAACCAGAATTATTAAATTTTACTTCTTCATTATTGGTTACATCCGTTACATCCGTTACATCCGTTACAAAATCCGTTGCCGAACCTTTTTCTTTCATAAAAACCCGTCGAGGTTGAATATGAAAATACTCATCTTCTAAAGACAAGTGCGGACTATAAAAACTGTCATTTTTCCCCGCATACTTACGCCTAAAAGCCGCCACTTCTTGAGGATTGTCGGTAAAACCCCTAGAAGTTCCCTCTTTGTGCAACAACTCCGCATCGGGACAATATACGCACCGATAACCGCGTTCTAACAATCGGTATCCGTAATCTGCATCATTGTAAGCAACAGCAAAATTCTCCTCATCAAAACCGCCCAATTCTAAGAACAATTGACGCGGAGTAATCGTGCAAGCGGCTGTTACCGCAGAGTAATTTCGCGTTACCATCGCTTGAGAAAGATAGCCTCGATTATTCTTGTCCATCAGCTTAAAAGCATGACCAGCCAAACCGTGATGCAGCCCGTGAATTACGCCCGCGTGCTGAATTCTGCCGTCGGGATATAAAAGCCTCGCGCCGACTGCACCCACGCCCGCGATTTGAGCGTATCCCACCATTTGACTCAGCCAGCGCGGGTTAATTACTTCAGTATCGTTGTTCAAAAACAACACATATTCGCTGTCAACTTGTTCCGCAGCGCGGTTGTTAATTGCTGCAAAACTAAACTTGCCGCCAGGATTTTTTATCCGCAAAACTTGGCAACTTAATTCCTTTAAGTATTCCAGAGTTTTCGGGTCGTCGCTTTCGTTGTCGATGACGGCAACTTGATAATTTTTGTAGGTTGTAGTTTCTAGAGAATCCAGACAGGCTTTCAGCAATTTAAGCTGATTTTTAGTAGGAATAATTACCGTTACTGATGGGCCGTTATCCGGAAAATCCTGGGCAAATATCCCCAAATTTTCTTTAATCGCCCATGCGTGCTGAGCGACATTGCCGTTAATTTGGCGGCGGTTCAGTGCGTCTTGAATGGCTTTTTGACCTGCGGAAAAACTGGCGGGTTTCGCGGCCCCAGATATGGCTGTAGAACCGGGTGCGGTTCGCCAGTGATACAGCACTAGCGGCAGGTGGGCGACGTGGCGAGAAACTTCGGTGGCTCTCAAGGCAAAATCGTAATCTTGCGAGCCTTCAAAACCTATCCGTAAACCGCCTATTTCTTCAAAAATGTGTCTTCTCACGGCGCACAAATGACCTAGATACATATAGGAAAGCAGCAGTTCCGGCGACCATTCCGGTTTGAATTGCGGGGCGAATCGGCGACCTTTAGTGTCGATTTTGTCGTCGTCGGAATAGAGAAAATCGGTGGCTGGATGGGTGGCAAAATATAGGGCGACTTCGCCTAATGCGTCGGGAGTTAGTTCGTCGTCGTTGTCTAAAAACAGGATGATGTCGCCTGTTGCGAGGGCGGCGGCGCTGTTGGTTGCTGCGCTGATGTTGCCGTTTTCTGTGCGAAATGTGATGCGAATACGATCGTCCTTTTGAACCCAGCTTTTCAAAGTGTCAGCAACAGTGAAATCGGTGCTGCAATCGTCGGCAATGCAGAGTTCCCAGTTGGCATAAACTTGATTGATTACACTGTCGATCGCACTTTCGAGAAAATCTATCTGCGGATTGTAAACTGGCATTACTACCGAAATTTTTGGCAGGGGTTCCCGGCACGATTTTAACCGAGAAATTAAGTAATCGCGCGCGCGATCGTTCCACTGATTCACCTCCAGCCATGCGTCATATCTATCAATGGGTTGAGGCACCACAAAACCCGCCGGTGGCAGTAAATCTCCCGGCGCACTAAACTGTTTTTGCTGCCGATAAATCTTCCCCAACTGGCGGAGCACTTTCACAATTTCCCAGGGCAATGGCACAATTCTACCAAGACGCTGTTTTCTTTCCCTCGCCCGCTGCTGAATTGCGGCTGTAAACCTTGATAACTCCTCAAATTTATCTGCACTTCGCTGCCAGATATGGTAGCGCCGCACTGTCAATTTTTTAGGCGCTTGAAAAGACAAAATTTCCCCGCTTTCTAACTCAGCTTGCAGAGAAACGTGCCATTCCCCTGGCGGCAAATCGACAAGGGCCTCAAAACCGCTTTCCGAACTGTTAACCCAGTCAGGAAACACTTCGCCGACATCTTTTCGCCGCAAACCGTAGGCGCATTCTACAGAAGTATCGCCGCACAACAAGCTTAATTTAGCAATTTTGCGATCGTGGTGGCAGCACCAACCAGCAAACAAAATTTGACCCTGACGCTGTTCCCACACCACCGGTACATCTAACGATGCTTGAATCGTTGAAACTAACAACGGATAAGCTGCCAAAAGATGCCATTTACCTCGATCGTCTTGGGCTTCCAGTAGCACTTCGTGTCGTCCGGCAGGCGCGTCCAATTGAATTGTAAAACCAGATTTCTTCGCAGCGGGAATATTAGAGTGTGCTAGCGCTATATCACTTCTCTCTATGCCGTAAACGCCTACGAAACTCTGGTTTTTAATTCTGACGCGGACTGCTGTAGTCTCTCTTTTTTGGTTAAAAACCCAGCCAACAATTAGCAGGTTGGAATCACAAACTTGCCAAGTAGTGGGTTGATCTAACGAAAAAATAAATTTAGGGAACAAGTCGCGGATTTTTCGCTGAACTTCCCACAACTTTTCTCTCACTTGCCACCATATTGAAGACTTGATTATAGCAAGTTCTGCCCGAAAAATTTCATTTTCCTGGCGGGAGTTTTCTAATCTTTCCTGAGTTTGACTTTGTGCTGTTTCTAGCTGAATTAACTCAGCTAACTTTTGCTGCAATATAAATTCAGTCTCTTCAAATTGTACCTGAGTTTCCCCTAATTCTGCTTCTAATTTTAAGACTTTCGCTAAAGCTATTTGAAATTGCGATTCTTTGCCGGCAAGCTGTACCTGAGTTTGTCCTAATTCTGTTTCTAATCCGAGGAGTTTCGCTAACGCTTCTTGAAATTGCGATTCTTTGCCGGCAAGCTGTACCTGAGTTTGCCCTAATTCTGCTTCTAATTTTAAGACTTTTGTTAAAGCTTCTTGAAATTGTGATTCTTTGCCGGCAAGCTGTACCTGAGTTTGTCCTAATTCTGTTTCTAATCCGAGGAGTTTTGCTAAAGCTTCTTGAAAATTTGATTCTTGGCCTGCAAGCTGTACTTGAGTTGCTCCTAATTCTGTCTCTAATCCCAACACTTTCGCCTGGGCCTGGTGAAATTGTTCTTGCCACTGTTTGAGTTCGGAAGAGCTAGTTTTTTGCTGTTTTTCCAGCAAGCGGATTTTTAGCCAATCTTCAAAGGGCCAGATTGGAGATGCTGGGAAATGAATAACTTGATCGATCGCACCTTTCGACTCACTGCTGAGATTGCCAGCTTGGGTTTCCAAAAGTTCATAGAGTTCTAATGCTTCGGGAAAATATTTTTCTATTAAACTCGGTCTGTGACTTTTGACAATATCGTTGACTAATAAAGATTCTTCAAAATTGTCTCCCGGTATCGCACCTAAGTTAACGTTAAATTTTTCGTTGACTCGATCGAGGAAAAGTTCAGGAGTGTTGCCGATCGGGTAAACGTTGGCTAGGAGACAGCGATGGGGAAAGCGTTCGTAAAGTTCTAAAACTTTTTGATTGTAGTGAATCCACATTTTTACTGCCTTTTCGGGATTTTGCAGCAAGCTGACATCGGTTCCCCGGCGGTAAAGGGAATCGACTACTTCCCAGGGCGATCGATAAACACAGATAAAATTAGCTTCGGGGAGTAAAGTCAGCCAAAAATCCCAAAAAAGGGCTGTTCGCGGGTCTTTCCAACCCCAATGTTTGTGAGTTTGTTGATTTTGATCGATCGCCCTTTTGGCGATTTCCACGTATTCTGCTGCTACCGGAATCGTTTTTTCAAACGTACATCCGAGTTCATCAATACCGTGCGATCGTAAAACACTTTTGTGAAACTCCACAAAATCAACATTCTCGAAATGACCTTTCACATTTCCGTCGGCCGGGCCCACTAACTTTTTGCCAATATCAACCCCAACTTTCTGAAACAAAGAAGCTGTTAAAGACGTACCGGAACGGTGCATTCCGGTAACAATAAAAACCGACGGTTTGCTGTCATTTGTACTCACAATTTATCTCCCTCGCCCTAATACCCACACCAACCAAATTTACTCACTAATCTCCCGCTAAGCCCAGGGAGCGCCTGACTTGAAACCACGCGCTTCTAATCTTCCAGAACTTGCTGCTTTCCATTGCCAAAACCCGACACTTCGCTTGCTCTAATTCTTGCTTGAGATTAATTAGCTGATTTTCTGTTTTCTCCAACTGCATTTGCACAGATACTAACTGATTTTGAGTTTGCTCCAATTGCGTTTGAGCTGAAACTAATTGCGTTTGAGCTTCTTGCAAACTTGTTTGAGATTCTTCCAACTTTGTGTGAGTAATCATTAACTTACTTTGATTTTGCTCCCCTTCTATCCTAGCCGACTCTAACTGAGTCTCAAGTAATTGAAGTTTTGTCTGAGTAGAACCCAATAAAGACTGCGATTGTCTTTGGTTGATCAGCGATTTAACAGTGCAAGTTTCCAGAATCCATTCCCAACCATAGTTATTGATTGCTTTGACTATCAACACATCCTGCAATCCTACAGTGTTTTTGGGTAAATAACAGCTCCAACCCGACTGCAAAGCCCCATCAGTTTCAAAATATCCAGCTACATCTGGGCGATCGTAAAAAGGCTCGCACCTCTGTACCACCTCCCCATTTACCAGCACTTGCAGCTCCTCAATTCGGCCGTTGAGGTTCACATCAGCTACCCATCCTTCTAGATACAAATTCTCCTTATTCGTAAAAGCAGCAACATCAATATATCCTTCCGGGTGATGATTGAAATTCAACTCCGAAAAATCTCTAACTAGCTCATTTGTGACAACATACAAATCCTGAAATCGGCAGATGCCTTTTTTGATGCGGTGAACAAAAGCTTTGCCTCCGCTAACTTTCTCGACACATTCTCTCACAAACTTTTCAGTTACATAAGTTGTGCCGTATTCCTCCTTATCTAAAGACTGGCTTTCGCTTTGAGGACTAAACAAAATACCATTTGCCGGCATTTCTATATTCGCTAGGCGCAAACACTCATCGTGAACGCTGAACATTAAAATGCCGTTAGGAGTCAACAAATCGTACAAATTTTGTAACCAACTTGTAAAAGTTCTTTCCGGCATATGGCTGAAAAAAGAATTAGCCAGAATGCAGTCAAACTTGCGGTCAATTAAATAATTTTCTGGTTTCCCAGTTGAGACAATACCGTTAACGCCCAAGTATTCAGTTTGAAACTTAACCGCATTAGCATAAATATCAGAAACCCAAATTCGTTCCGGCGGTATTTCCTGAATCAAAAACCTGGTAAATCTACCGTAACCGCAGGCAAAATCTAGAAAAGAGGGAACATTTTCAAAACTGCCAAAATGCCATTCCACAACTTGTTTAACCGTATCCAAGATGCGACGCCCGATCGAATAATAGCGCACCAAAGCCCGATCGCGATCGTCTTTGACGTTGTTCAAGCTGAACAAATACATTTCATCGTCTTCGCAGATATTCAGTTTAAAATTTTCGGGAAACTTAGTTTGATCTTGAATAAATGCTTTGATTACGGGATTTTCGACTAAATCTAAATTGATATCGCTCATTGTTTTTACAGAATTTTAGATAACCTCTGTTGACTGCTCTTTTACTAGAGCATCAGCATTAACAACAGTTAAACACGGTTCGATCAGCAAGTCAACGATGCCGTTACCGCAAGACTCAGTACAAGACTGAACTCTAAACATCGCCACATCAACACAGCGATCCAGATAAGTTAAATCTCCATCTACCGTTCCCACAACTCCAGCATTCAGAAAATAAACACCGGGATTCAGCAAACATTTAAAATGAAACTTTACTACAATTGTCGTTCCTGCTTCCACGTACCTAACTGACTGAGTAGAAGCCTTCAAAGAAGCACCCGCCAACTCAAAACCGCTAATTGTTTTAATCAACATTCCAAACCTAACCTTGGAAGTTGACCGCGAGAAAGTGACAGAGTAAGTATAAATATAATCTTGACGACCTAGCAAGTGATTTACCACCTTTCCCTTCAGCGTCTCGATGTGGGGGTTGATAATTTCCGCTCCACGAGACGGATACCTTACCGTATTCGACGGTATCATCCCTGGATCGTAAAATTCATCGTAATATTCCTGGGGTTTAGAAAGATGTTGCTCCGGTTTAACTTCCCTCTTTGTGCTTTCTAAATTAGCATCCTGAAGCTGGTCTTGACTTTCCTGTTTTGTCAGTTGGTTCAGAGTTCGAATATCTGACTTCAACCCCAGAACCTGATCCGGATCAGCATAAATCAGCTTTTGATACTTAGAAATTACCACTTTCGGCGTGTGAGCGAGCAGCAATTCACCGCTATCCATTAAAATCGCGGAGGTACAAAGTTGCACAACAGAAGTAGCAGCGTGAGAAACAAATAAAATCGTTCCGCCACCTTCCTGAATGCTTTGCAATCGGGCAAAACACTTGCGTTGAAAAGCTTCGTCGCCCACCGAAAGCGCCTCGTCAACCACCAAAATATCTGGTTCGACGCTAGTCGCTACGGCAAAAGCTAGTCTGACAAACATACCACTAGAATAAGTTTTGACTGGCTGTTCAATGAAATCGCCAATATCAGCAAAAGCAGCTATATCGTCAAATTTTTCTTCAGTTTCTTTTTGATTAAATCCCAGTAACTGAGCGTTAAAAAACACATTTTGCCGCCCAGTAAATTCCGGGTTAAACCCGCTTCCGAGTTCCAACAAAGCGGAGACTCGCCCTTTAACATCCACGCTTCCTGTGGTAGGAGTCAGCGTCCCTACAATTATTTGCAGGAGAGTGCTTTTTCCCGAACCGTTGCGACCGACGATTCCCAGAGTTTGTCCTTGAGGAATTTCCAGATTGATGTCGTGTAGGGCCCAAAATTCGTCAGCCAGTTTTTTGCTGGGGTAAATAATTTCCTTTAAGCGGTCTCCTGGACGATCGTACCGCTTAAAACATTTGGAAACATTTTTTAGTGAAATTACATTTTCTGTCATTGGCGGCAGTCAATCGATTTTAGATTTTAGATTTTAGATTTTAGATTGACTTGAAATCTCAAACATATTTACACCACAATCGATTTTAGATTTTAGATTTTAGATTGACTGTAGATCTCAAACAAATTTACAGTACGTCAGCAAAAGCGGGACGCAAACGCCGATAAACAGCCAAACCTCCACAAAATATAGCAGCAGAAATTAGCGTGGCGACACCCCATTCGCCCCAATGCTTAACTTCTCCAAGCAGTATGAGGTCTCGATAAACCTCCGAGATGGCGGCCATTGGATTCAGCCAAAATATCCACGCTCGCCACTCTTGGGGGATGATTGATGCTGGGTAGACGATCGGCGTCAAATAAAACCAAAAATTTAGAATAACACCTAATGTCTGAGGAATGTCTCGCAAAAATACAGTCAAGCCCGCTGTCAAATATCCCAAACCAGCAGTTATCAGCAACTGAGGCACCCACACCAACGGCAGTAAGCATAAAGTAGCGTTGAGCTTTTGCGACGATACTGCTACTATCACAATCAAAGCTGCTAAACCCAGAGAACTTTCAAGAAAAGCTGTAAAAATCGGCACTAGGGGCAGCAAACCGAGGGGAAATACCACTTTTTTTACTAAATTCGGCTGCCCCACCACCGATACTGCCGACTTGATCAAACCGCTGGTGAAGGCAGTCCAAGGCAGCAAACCTGCAAACAACCAGACTCCAAATGTAATGTCGCTGTTTTCTGGGAAGCCTGCAAGGCTAAGCTTTACCTTGAGGACGATCGAAAATACGTATGTGTAAATCACCAATTGCGATAGCTGATTCAGCAGCGGCCACAAATTGCCCAGAATCGAGCCTTTGTATTGAGCTTCCAAGTCCCGGCGCACCAATGTTGCCAGCAGATTCAGCTTCGCCCACCGCCGGGGCGTATTTGCCGGCCGCCGGCCGCCCAGCCTTCGGACCTTTTGGGCAACTCCTTTCACAGTTCTCTGCAATTTTTTCGCCCTCGTTCACTAGCTTCACACCTAAATCAACTCAAGCTACAATTATGCAGCTTTTGCTAAACCGCAATTATTCCACAGCCCCGCCGCTTTGATCAAGGATCTGCCACCCTGGCTTGGGCTTCTTCGTTCTTTCTTCTTTCCCCTTCCTTCGGAGGTTATTTTAGCCGATCGCCGATCGAACTGCCGAACCCATCGCTAGTTTTTGCTCGTCGTCGTAGCCCCACCGCTGGAAAAACTTTTCATACTTGCCGTTGGCAGTCTGCAAACTTTCTAGCATTTGCGACGCTATAGTTTGACAGGCTGGCATTTGCAGCATTTGAATTAAATTGCGCGATCGCTCCTGCACTCTAGCAGAATCGGCCGCCATTTCCTCCTTTTGCTGGCGCGAATGATGTACAACCATTGCCGCCGACATCGCCAAATTTTTCACCAGCAGTTCTGCTACGATCTCAGGAGCCGATCGCAGCGCCTCGACTACTCCGGGTGACGGGTGATCTGCCTCCTGTCGATCGTCCGTTAGATAGGTGACAAAAAACCCCCTAGCACCATTTTGTGTTTTCACCAAAGATGTAACAGCTTGCTGGATGTCGGCTTGTAAAAGTCGATCAGCCTCCATGAACGACAGTAAAGATTGAGTCAGCTCGATCGCCCCCTCAAAAGTTATGCTTTCCGATGCTAATAAAGAAGATGGAATACTCATAACGAACTCAATAATTGTCAAGATTCTGCCAATAATTGTAAACAATTCCCGCTGCCCGATCGCAGATAAATATGGCTATTATCTCCTCCAAACAACAGCCCTCCGACCAAAATCTACCCGAAGACATAGCCCCAGCCCGTCGCAAAAAAGCCGCCAAACCCCAGGCGGAATCTTTGCTAGAATCGCAAGAACTACCCGACGAAATAAACAGCAAACAAGACGACAAAATCCGACCCCAGCGCTTAGCTGAATACATCGGACAAAAAGACTTGAGAGAAGTTTTGGCGATCGCAATTGCAGCAGCTAAATCTCGCGGCGAACCTATGGATCACCTGTTACTCTACGGGCCTCCTGGGTTGGGAAAAACCACAATGTCGCTAATTCTAGCAGCAGAAATGGAAGTTGAATGCAAAATTACCACCGCCCCAGCGTTAGAAAAACCGCGAGATATTGTCGGATTGCTGATCAACCTCAAAGCAGGCGACGTGCTGTTTATCGACGAAATTCACCGTTTATCTAAAGTTACAGAAGAAATCCTCTATCCGGCGATGGAAGACTGCCGCTTAGATATTACGATCGGGCAAGGCAAAAGCGCCAAAATTCGCAGCATTCCCCTGAAACCATTTACCTTAGTAGGAGCAACCACAAAAGTCGGGTCGCTGACATCTCCGTTGCGCGATCGCTTCGGCTTGATCCAAAGATTACGCTACTACGAAATAGACGAACTTAGTCTAATTGTCCAAAGAACCGCCCAAGTTCTCGACACTCAAATCACCCCAGAAGGAGCCACAGAAATTGCCCGCCGAGCTCGCGGAACGCCCCGGATCGCTAACCGCTTGCTGCGACGAGTTAGAGACTACAGCCAAGTGAAAAATTTAAAGCCAATTGATGCCGAAGTTGCCTCACTCGCCCTGGAATTATTCAACGTCGATCCGCTAGGTTTAGATTGGACAGATCGGCGAATTTTGACAGCAATGATTGAGAACTTTAACGGCGGCCCAGTGGGCTTAGAAACCCTCGCAGCTTCGACAGGAGAAGATACTCAAACCATTGAGGATGTATACGAACCGTACTTAATGCAAATCGGATTTTTGCAGCGGACAAGTCGGGGCAGAATGGTAACTCTTGCTGCTAGAAAACATTTGGGTTTTATGGAATAAAAGGAGTAACAAATGGTACAAATACAAACAAAAACACTAACTTTGTCCGAGTTTCTAAAACTGCCAGAAACCGAACCAGCTAGCGAATATATCAACGGTCAAATCATCCAAAAAGCTATGCTACAAGGAAAACATAGCCGGATTCAAGGTGAATTAGTCCCAGCCATCAATGTCGCTGTTAAGATTCAGAAAATTGCCTTAGCTTTTCCTGAATTGCGGTGTACTTTTGACGGTAGGTCAATCGTGCCAGATGTCACAGTATTTACTTGGGAAAGAATACCAGTTGATGAAAATGGGGATGTTGCTAATGTATTTGAAACTTACCCAGATTGGACAATTGAAATTCTGTCTCCAGGGCAGAGTCAAACTAAAGTAACTGGGAATATTTTACACTGTCTGAAAAACGGCACTCAAATGGGTTGGCTGATCGATCCGATGGTGCGCTCGATCTTAATTTATCCCCCTGGAAAGCAACCAGAAATTTTAGCAAAACCCGAAGAAGTGTTGCCCGTTCCAGATTGGGCCGCAGAATTGCGGCTGACGGTAGGAGATTTGTTTGGGTGGTTGAAACTCTAGCCGAAGTCAGTTGCCAGTTGACAGTTGTTACCAATTCCCAATTACTAATTACTAATTACTAATTCCAATTTCCAATTCCAATTCCAATTTCCAATTTCCAAATTCCCCATGTTAATATCCCTCAGAATAGAAAACTTTGCCTTAATAGACTGCCTGGATCTAGAATTTGGCCCGAGTTTGAACGTATTTACAGGGGAAACCGGCGCTGGTAAATCGATTATCCTAGATGCGATCGATGCAGTTTTGGGCGGGAAAGTCGATCGCCGATCGATTCGCACCGGAGCAACGCGGGCAATACTGGAAGCTACCTTTGAATTGGACAAAGCCGCATCTTTGTGGCTGGGCGAGCAAGAAATTGAACCCATAGACGGAAATTTAGCCGTTTGCAGCCGGGAAATTAACGCATCAAGCGGTGCTCTACGCACCAGATCCCGGTTGAACGGAATTCTCGTCAACCGCCAGTTAATGGACCAACTGCGCGATCGGCTGGTCGAAATTACCGCCCAAGGCCAAACCGTCCACCTCGGACAAGAAACCCTCCAGCGAGAATGGCTCGATTTATACGGCGGCAAAAAGCTCGCTGAAGCGCGATCGATCATCGCCTCCGCGTGGCTGGGAGCCAACAGCGCCAAAACAGCCCTCAAACGGAGGCGTCAGTCGGAACAGCAGCGACTGCAAAGACTTGATTTGTTAGAATACCAAGTCCGAGAACTCGGCGAAGCCCACATCGAAGACGCCGACGAACTCGAACAGCTAGAACACGAATCAATCCGGCTGGGCCACGTCGTCGAATTGCAGCAGCAGAGTTACCAAGTCCACCAAGCCCTGTACCAAAACGAAGGCGACACCGCATCAGCCGCTGACTTGTTGAGCAAAGCCGAAGTAATTTTAAGCGACATGGCGGTTTACGATGTGCAGTTGCAACCAATCCTAGAAATGGTCAGCGATGCTTTAGCTCAAGCCACAGAAGCCAGCCGGCAAATTAGTAGCTACGGCGAACAATTAGAAGCAGATCCCGAAAGACTCGAAGAAGTAGAAGATCGGATTCGCGAACTCAAACAAATTTGCCGCAAATACGGGCCGCTCAAAGAAGCGATCGCCTACTACCAAAGCATTCAAAACGAACTAAATGAACTTTTAGAAGGAGGCGAGTCAATGGAAGCCTTAGAACTCGCATATCAGACCGCTTTAGAGCAATTAAAAGACGCTTGCAGCCACCTCACTACCCTGCGGCGCGAAGCAGCCCTCAAACTAGAAACGCACCTCGTAGGAGAACTTAAGCCGTTAGCAATGGAAAAAGTGCAATTTCAAGTCGAGATCTCGCCTTGTACCCCAACTGCTACCGGTGCCGACCAAATCGCCTTTTGTTTCAGCCCCAATCCGGGCGAACCTCTGCAACCTCTGGGCGCGATCGCCTCCGGGGGAGAAATGAGCCGCTTTCTACTCGCTATCAAAGCCTGTTTTTCCCAAATAGAAAGTGCCGGTACGCTGATTTTTGACGAAATCGACGCCGGAGTCTCCGGGAGAGTCGCCGGGGCGATCGCCAAAAAACTCTACCAACTTTCCGACAAACACCAAGTTCTCTGCGTCACCCACCAGCCGCTGATCGCCGCGATGGCTGATTTTCATTTTCGCGTCAACAAACAGACGATCGAAGCAGAACCAAGTATTGGCGAACCCGCAGCCGACTCGGAACCAATGGAACGCACAGTAGTGAGAGTTGCCGCCCTCAACAGTGAGCAGCGGCGGGAAGAACTCGCCCAACTCGCCAGCGGCCGCTCAGCAACAGAAGCCATCGCGTTCGCCGAATCCCTGCTTGTCGAAGCCGCCGGATTGCGCCAAACTCAGTCCGCCAAACCCTGATGACACACTTGAGCCGATCGGGGGGTTAAAAGGCGGAGTTTTTTCAGAGTCGGAGGTTACACTAAAAATATCAACCGCAAATTTTACAAAAAAAAGCTGAAAACCCCGTGAATTTAGTGGGATGAAAGCTAACAGCAGCAAAATAGAGAGAAATTCTAGTTAAAAACCACAATTGTGTAGAGAAGGGCACACATCACTAGCAACTGGTAGTGTCACAATTGCGGCTAGTCCCACAAGGCCACCCCTCTTTCAGTAGTCCTCCCGCCAGTACGCATTCATGTTCCTGCGGGCGATCGGCTCAAAGCTCGGTAGAACATACTTAAACCAGGCACGCACAATGTCAAAATCAGTTAATAAACCCTTTAAACAAGATTGGCGCTCTGTAAAAAGATTGCAGCACTCCCACCGCCTCGTTACTCTCCCACCCTCCGTTCAGCAACAAGGTCAACTTAATTTCCCTTGTCTTGTGGCCGGAGTTCTGTAAACTGGGAAATACTTTCACACATACTTGAGTCTTGTGCGACAAGTGACTCACTAATCAACTTCCCCACTCTCTTGGCTTAGAGACTAACCCTTACACTTAAGCTTCTGTAAAGGTCTATGAAATCTGCATCTTCCACCAATTACTCTTCTCTGGACAACGTGATTGATGTCGCTGTTGTCGGCGGTGAAAATCATCATCAGGAAAATTATTCTCCCCCGGAAATTAGGAGCAGTGCAATTATCCCGCGCCAAGGAAACCTCTCTGGCATTCTCGACCTTCTAAATAAGCAAAGTTTCACAGTAGTAGTTAAGGAAGTAGAAGACAAACTTAAGGTTGTCAATCAAACGCTGGGAATGCTCGACAATATCCTGGAGAGCGAGGGATTTGATGCCATACTCAACGAGATGTTGCAGTCGATTACCCTCAAAACAGGGGAATTGCTGAATGCCGATCGCACCACGATATTTTTATTAGACGACGAAAAAAATGAACTCTGGGCGATCGTTGCTAAAGACGAAAATGGCAAAAACCTAGAAATCAGAGTTCCCGCCCATGTAGGCATTGCCGGAGAAGTAGCCACGTTCCAAAAAGTGGTTAATATCCCTTACGATTTTTACAACGACGAACGATCGGCTAACGCCAAAAAATTTGACGAAAAAACGGGCTACCGCACTTATACAATGCTGGCAATGCCCCTGATTAATGAAGACACAAAAGAGTTAGTAGCAGTTGTTCAACTGATTAATAAATTAAGACCAAATCACGAAAAATACCCAACTTTAGACGAACAAATAGACAGGCACGGATTTACTAAAGAAGACGAACAAGTTTTTAAAGAATTTGCTCCCTCGATTCGCCTAATTCTAGAATCTTCCAAATCTTTCTACGCAGCAACTCAGAGACAACGCGCAGCAACGGCGCTGATGAATGCCGTCAACGCTCTTTCTCAGAGCAGTTTAGACTTAGAAGATACCCTAAAAAGGGTGATGGATCAGGCCCAAGAACTCATGAATGCCGATCGCAGCACCCTGTGGCTGATCGACGAAGAGAAAGACGAACTGTGGACGAAAATCCCGATGGGTGGCAACCTTAAAGAAATTCGCATACCCAGAACCGCCGGTTTTGCAGGCATCGTCGCCCAATCTAGCGAACCGCTGCTGATTCCCTTTGACGTGTACGACGACCCCCGCGCCGCCACTTCCAAAGAAGTAGATCAAAAGTCGGGCTACCGCACTTGCAGTATGCTTTGTATGCCAGTATTTAACTCGGACAAAAAATTAATTGGCGTCACCCAATTAGTTAATAAAAAACGACAAGGAGAATTCCCCCCCTACAACCCGGAAGATTGGCCTCACGCCCCCGAACAGTGGAAAGCGAGTTTCAATCGCAACGACATGGAATTTATGAAGGCGTTTAACATCCAAGCAGGAGTCGCGCTGCAAAACGCCAAACTGTTTGCCGAAGTCAAACAGCAAGAACAAAGACAAAAAGATATGCTGCACGCCTTGACTAACGGCGTAATTTCTACCGATAAAAAAGGCAATATAGTAGCGACAAATCCCAGTGCCAAAAAATTACTGGGTGTCAGCGATGCAGAATTAGCTGAAGGTCAATCTTTGCGCGAGTTAATTAAGTTAGAAAAAGGCGATTTTGCCAAATGGTTTGATACGTCTTTGTCTCCCGAAGACGATCAGGATCGCCAGCAGTATTACCCAGATCAAGTTTTGCTGTCCTTTGAAGGAGAAGCGCAAAGTATCAATCTCTCGATTAATTCAATGACCGACGCTACCGACCCCAGCAAGGTCAACGGCGCGTTAGTAGTAATGGAAGATATTAGCAGTGCCAAGCAAGTCAAAAACTTGATGTACCGTTACATGACTCCAGAAGTAGCCGAAGCTTTGTTAGCTTCAGGGGATACTGGATTGGGCGGTAAGCGCAAAAACGTTTCGGTGCTGTTCTCAGACATTCGCAGCTATACCACACTTACGGAAAAATTGCAAGCCGAAGAAGTGGTAGTGATGCTGAATAAATATTTTGAAGTGATGGTAGATGTCGTATTCGAGTACGGAGGGACTCTCGACAAATACATCGGTGACGCTCTGATGGCAGTTTTTGGCTCTCCAGCGCCCCTAGAGGATCATGCTTGGTGCGCCATGCAAACGGCGGTGAAAATGCGGGAAAAACTGGCCCAGTTCAATCGAGAGCGTATGGCAAATGGCGAATTGCCGATCGGCATCGGTATGGGCGTACATTCCGATGAAGTTGTCAGCGGCAACATCGGTAGTAGCAAACGCATGGAATTGACTTCTATAGGAGACGGCGTAAACCTCGCCTCTCGCTTAGAAGGCGCTAGCAAGCAGTACGGCACCGACTTGATCATCAGCGACAATACTTACAGAGATTATGCCGATCGGCTGTACGTGCGAGAACTCGACTTTATTACTGTCAAAGGCAAAAGCGAACCCGTAATCGTTTACGAACTCGTCGGCATCCGCGAGGGATACTCGCCAGTGGGCAAGCCCCTAACCGAAACACAGCAACAAACTATAGAACATTACACCAAGGGGCGCGAACATTACAAAACTCCAGTCAGCCAAAGACTCTCAGAAAGTGAGGTGAAAAACATCTTAAATGAGGTCGCCGAAATGCCAGAGGCAGAGATTAAGAAACTGTCCTACAATCTAGAGCAACAGTTGGAACACGAACTCAAGAACCTGTTATATCAACTGAAAAAGCTGTCAGAGTACGACCCGAAAAACCTGTCGGAAGCAGACAAACTCATCGTACTGTTGCAGCCTGAAATCCAACTGCTGAAATTGGAAGGCATCAAAAACCTCTCGGAAGACGAAGCCAAAATGCTGCTGCAAGCAAAAATCAAGCCCCTATCAGCAGACGATATTAAATACTTGCAAGAAGGCGAAGTCAAAAAGCTCTTGGAAGCAGACATCTTAGAACCATCAAATCCCCAAATCAAGCGGCTGAAACCCTCAGATATCAGGCAGCTATTGCAGGCGAAAATTAAAAGTCGGGCCTGTGAGACAGTTGCAGAAATGTTAGATGAGGAATTTGAAAACCTGGGACTTGATCGAGTGAAAAAACTGCTGAGCGAGTTTAAGAAAGCCTTAGAACCAAAAGCCAAGCAAGCCTTTAAAGACGCTGAACGCGAATTTAACGCCGTTCTGGAAGTTGACCCGAAAAACAAGGCAGCTAAATTGCACGTCGATCGCTGTATGTTATTTCAACATCGGTTTTCAGACGTACTCAACTGGGATGGTGTGTGGAATCTCACAGAAAAATAGCAGTAGCCCACAGCAAATGCTGGCGGTGGCGTCAGGGTTCCGGGTGGGGGCGATCGCGATCGGGGGTGCGCCTCCCATCCGGCCACCAATTAACCTGAATATCCTATTGAGGTAATCGTAAATAAGCTCCAACAGGTATTATGGTTATATAACCGGATTTGAATTTGCCAGCGAGATGCCGGGGTTTCGCCCTAGGTGTTTCGTTCGCACTACCTAGCGCAACAAACTTAGCACTTCTATTATTTGAAGCGCTTAAAAATAGTTAGGACGGGCAGCAGCGTTACCCGGTTTCTGAGAAAAATCTTGGAGAAAGGCGACGAAACATCCGCTCAAAAACCGGGTTTCTCACCCCGCCCGCGTAAGTCTTAATAGCGTTAGCGGCTCCTAAAAAGAGCTGACTTCGCAGATAGTCAATGTTCTAGTCTTAGATATAGAAAACCACTAGCGTCAGTTATGGATAATTGGAATTCGCAATCGGGAGATGTTGAGTGGGTAGATCAGGTTTACCAACTATTGCTGGAGATTGCTCGGAGCTCCCTGTCAGATATCCCCAGAATCCCGGAAAACATCACTGTTAAGGCTATCCCTCTGATCCAGAAGGTACAAAGCATTCAGCAAAGACCTGACGGGCAAGTGTTCAAATCAGGTTCCTTTTCAGTAAACGATCACGAATGGGTCGATCGAGTCTGCCAACTATTGGTAGAACTAACCAGCGCGTCTTTGTCCGAACAGCCCAAAATGCCGGAAAACCTGGCAGGCAGATCTTTAGCCCTCGCTGATCGAGCACAAAAAATTAAAGAAGATATCGAAGAAAATGCAGCCCAAACCCCAGCAGATGAAGAGGAGAATTCCTTACAGTCTCCAGACGCGCTGCTTTCCCTCTTGCACCACAGTTTGAAAACTCACCGCGCCAAAAGCTACAACCCCGATGCCCCCGAATGGCAGCAAGTCTTGAGCCTGCTCGACGTAGTGCAGTCAATTTACAAGCAAATCCAAAATTAAATTCAAGCTTAACTCAGGCGCGTCTTGATTGTGCGCGATCGCTGGCTATTAAAGGCAGTTGCTCTTTGACATAATTTTTTTTTGCTGTAGCCCGAACATTTCCGATTATTGCACTTTTGTCAACTACACTAGGTTTAATCGGTTCTAGGGCAAAAGAACATGAGCGGAGAAAACATCGGCGATTTGTCAAAAGAAATATTAGCCGATCGCTATCAGTGCGATCGGCGGCTCGGCAAGCAAGCAGGAAGGCAAACCTTACTCGCCCGCGACTTAAAAACGCAACAGCAAGTAGTAGTCAAACTTCTCTCTTTCAGCAGCGACTTTAACTGGGAAGACTTAAAACTGTTCCAGCGAGAAGTCGAAACCTTAAAATCCCTATCCCATCCAGCAATTCCCCGATATCTCGACTCCTTTGAAATCGACACGCCCAAACGCAAAGGATTCGCCCTAGTTCAGACTTACATCGCAGCCAAATCCCTACAAGAATATCTCTCAGACGGCCGCACCTTCAGCGAAAGAGAAGTCAAACAATTAGCCACAGCATTATTAGACATCCTCGCCTATCTGCACCAGCGACAGCCCCCGGTGATTCACCGCGACATTAAACCCAGCAATATTTTACTCAAGAATCGATCGGGCAACAGCGTCGGCAAAGTCTACCTAGTCGATTTTGGTGCAGTTCAAACCCTAGCAACCCAACAAGGAAAAACAGTCACCGTTGTCGGAACTTATGGCTATATGCCGCCCGAACAATTTGGCGGGAGAGCAGTTCCAGCTTCCGACTTGTACAGCGTGGGAGCAACATTAATCGCCTTAATTACCAAGCAGCATCCTGCCGACTTGCCACAGCAAGATTTGCAGATCGAGTTCGAGCAATTGACCAAACTCAGTCCCGGTTTTACCAATTGGCTGAAGTGGATGACGCATCCGAGTTTAGAATGCCGTCCCGCCTCAGTCCAGAGCGCAAAAGAAGCTCTAGAAAAACCGCCGCAAATCAATAAATCTTCCCTGCCATTGAGAAAGAAACAGCCCGTGTATCATCCCCTGGCCTTATTGCCTCGTGCGATCTGGTACAGTTTTGTTACCGGAGTTATAGCGGCAGGAGCTTGTGCACTTATTTACGGCTCCTTGCTTATGGGTTTGATGACGACGACGGGTTGGATCGGGATAACTTTAGGGGGGATAACGATGATAATTATGGCAGTCTTTTTGAGTCTTCATTTAGGCTTGCTGCTGGGGTTGGGAAATGGAATAATCATAACGATCGTGACCCTATTGTGGTTTCATCCCCTCACTAACCCCAAACTTCACCGACAGGTTTTAAGTTCAGTTAGTATGCTAATCTCCGCCTTGATAACTATCTATTTCTTTAAAAATATGAATTTTAAACCTGAAGGAAATTCCAATTATATTTTCTTTGCGATTGTCCCCTCGCTAATTACAGCACTATCTCAGGGGGAAAGTAGCAAGTTTATTGCCCGGTGGTATCAAAAAGACAGCGGACTGTAAACTTTAAAATAAGAGCGTGTTTGGTTGATTAGTTATCATTTTTAGCGACAGTGAATAATCACCAACTACCGACGAAATACCTGATTTTTAGAATAAGTCAGGTATCTAATCAAACTGTTTAATTTAAAGTTCAAACAAAGGTCAAAAACATGACTTGCAAAGTATTAGCAGAACGCTACGAAGTGCAGCGACAACTAGGAAAACAAACAGGTCGTCAAACGCTGCTGGCTCGTGATTTGCAAACTCAAAAATTAGTTGTCATTAAACAGCTATTTCTCGGCAGCGATTTTGAATGGCAAGACCTCAAGCTATTTGAACGAGAAGCGGAAACTTTAAAAGCACTTTCTCACCCAGCAATTCCGCGCTACCTCGACTACCTGGAAATTGACGAACTAAACAGTAAAAGCTTTGCCCTGGTACAGACTTATGTAGAGGGAAAAACTTTGCAAGATCATTTGCGATCGGGGCGTACTTTTAGCGAAAGCGAAGTGAAAGAATTAGCTAAATCGCTGTTAGCAATTTTGAATTATTTGCACGAGCAAAATCCGCCTGTTATTCACCGCGATATTAAACCTAGCAATATTTTACTGCACAGCAGATCAGGTAACTCGGTTGGACAAGTTTATTTAGTTGATTTCGGTTCGGTGCAAAACCAAGCTGCAAAATTTGGCGGCACAATTACAGTAGTGGGAACTTACGGATATATGGCACCGGAACAATTTGGCGGGCGCTCGGTTCCGGCTTCTGACCTCTACGGTTTAGGTGCAACTTTAATTTATGTGGTAACGGGTTTGCATCCCACCGAACTGTCGCAGCAGGATTTGAAAATTCAATTTGCCGATCGGGTACCGCAGGTCAATCCTAATTTAATAGATTGGCTGGAGTGGATGACAGAACCGAGTTTGTCAAAACGGTTATCTTCGGCTGAGGAAGCATGGCGAACGCTCAAAAATCCCCCATCGAGCGAGAAAATTCACAAAGATTATATAACATTGCAGCCACCTGGTAGCGAGATTAAACTCACAAAAACTTCGGAGTTTGTAGAAATTGTAATTCCGTCGCAGGAAGTGAGTTTGGGTTTAAGTGCCCTGCTTGTGACCGCGGTAGCTGCGAATATTGTCCCCTTCGGCTGTCTTTTAGTTTATATTTTAAATGCAATCAACGACGGCAGTAAAATTACTAATTTACCGATAGATAGTCAAGTTATTATTATGATAGCCGGCGGTTACTTAGCTCTGGTAGTAATAATGTTAGCTAGGGTAGGAGTAAAGTTTCTGTTGGCACTGTTTCGCAGAGAACTTCGCCTCAGAATCGATCGCCAGCAAATCTCCTGTAGCAGCCATCTGCTGGGGTTGAGATGGAATCATGCCAAGCCATCTCCCAGGAAGGAGATTTGCCAGTTGGAAATTCAACAACGTGAATATAGAAACAGCGGTATTGGTGTAAAAGTTATAAAAGTTATAAAAGTTATGATTTTTGCTTTTTCAATCCCTAGAGAGTTATATCAAATGGCATCATTACTTATGCAGGATGGCCACTCGGAAGTGAAATTAGGGAAAGTCTATCAGATGATAGTTCAAGCAGGCAAGCAGAAATATCAGTTAGGAGAGAAGGAGGGACTAAGTGAATCAGAAATCAAGTGGTTAGCAACAGAACTAAGCCAGTGGTTGAGATTGAAAATTCAAAGAACTTTGACAGACGGTCAAAAGAAGAGATCGATGTGAAAATATCTCCCTCGCCCAAACAAAGCATTCCCCTCTCAAATTGTGGGATGGGCGTCCCGCCCGTCCCCTCTCTCTTGTGTGGGATGGGCGGGACGCCCGTCCAGTTTATTCTCCCAGCCGGCGACACACTCCCCCGCTTTCGGTCAATCTCATGCAGCATCGATCCCGATCGCCCGTAAAATGCTATCAAAGGGATTTGGCAAGTAGCACTCATCCCAATCATCTGTTAACTTGGAGATATTGTTGTGGACTTATCGCTAATTCCGGCACAGCCGAAACCAGGACTGCTCAACGTCCTCATCGAAATTACCGCCGGTAGCAAAAACAAGTACGAATTTGATAAAGACTTGCAAGCCTTTGCTCTCGATCGGGTGCTTTCTTCCTCAGTCCAATATCCGTGCGACTACGGCTTCATACCCAACACCTTAGCCGATGATGGCGACCCCCTCGACGGCATGGTGATGATGGATGAGCCCACATTTCCAGGGTGCATAATCGCAGCTCGTCCGATCGGAATGCTGGAAATGATCGACGGAGGCGACAGGGACGAAAAACTTTTGTGCGTTCCCGACAAAGACCCCCGCTACGCTCACTATAAGTCCCTCAAAGACGTAGCCCCCCACCGCTTGGACGAAATAGCCGAATTTTTTAGAACCTACAAAAATTTGGAGAAAAAAGTCACGGAAATTCTGGGTTGGCAAGATGTCGATCAAGTCATGCCCTTAGTGGAAAAGTGCATCGCAGCCGATCGCAAATAAGCCCCTAGCCCGCACTCCTCGACTGCAACCCGACTAAAAACTCAGGGGGCCGAACTTAAGGCGCTGCTGCACGTCTAGGGATGTAGTCGAGGAACGGGTAGCTAGAAGGTCAAATCCGTCGTCAATGCTGAGTCACCGGAACAGCATTCCTAAAAACCCCGCCCCGGCCCCAATCTTGAAAAAAATACTACTCCTAGAGTAAGATTAAGCGCAAATTATACCCCTGGGGAATGCGTTCTACGTTTGAGGAAGTTTTACCCGAACAACTCTGGTTCGGCGCTATCTTAATCTCAGAACAAAGAACACGACGGGCAGCCCGCATTATGCAAAAAATAATCTCTCAAGCGTGACATCTCCTACACGAATCGGTAAGGTTGAGAATTCTAACAGCCCAAGTATTAGGTACTCGAATGGTTTCCCGATCAAGGGCTTTATTATAGTACAGATTGCTAAAAAGTAAAAACTAAAAACTAAGATTTCAACTCCCAAGTTCCAGCCCCCAAAGCTAAAAAAAATGCCAGATTCCGCACCCTCTCTACCCAATCCACAGCCTTCCGATCACAAAGCCACTATGGAAAATAGTCCTTTGACCGAGTTTGTCGTTCAGTTTTGGGGCGTGCGGGGCAGCATCGCCACCCCCGGCACCAAAACACTGCGCTACGGAGGCAACACCTCCTGTGTAGAAATGCGCTTGGGCAAAAAACGTTTGATTTTTGACGGTGGTACGGGCCTGCGAGTTCTGGGCCTCAATCTGCTGCGGCAAATGCCGGTGGAAGCCCATATGTTTTTCAGCCACACTCACTGGGATCACATTCAAGGGTTTCCGTTCTTTACTCCCGCCTTTATCCCAGGAAACTGCTTTCACATTTACGGTGCGATCGCCCCCAACGGCACTACAATCAAACACCGTCTTGCCGACCAAATGGTGCACCCCAATTTTCCCGTCCCCATCCAGGTGATGCAGTCAGACCTCAAATTCAACGATTTGACCCCTGGGGATATTCTCGAACTCGACGATGTGAAAATCGAAACGGCACTGCTGAACCATCCCAATACCGCGATCGGATATCGAGTCACCTGGGAGGGACACACAGCCGTCTACTGCACCGATACAGAACACTTTCCCGATCGCCTTGACGACAACGTGTTACACCTAGCTCGCAACGCCGACGTGCTGATTTACGACGCCAACTACACCAACGAAGAGTATTACGACTTCAAAACCCCAAAAGTCGGCTGGGGACACTCGACTTGGCAAGCAGGAGTAGAAATAGCCAAAGCTGCTGGAGTCAAAAAAATCGTGATGTTTCACCATGATCCGGGTCACGACGACAATTTTCTCGATCGTACAGAAGCAGAGGTGCAGGCAGTTTTCGCCAATAGCTGCTTAGCCCGCGAAGGCATGAGCATACCAGTGATTTAACCAAAAATAAATTCAGAATTATGAAACACGAAAAACCCCGCAAACGTCGCAGAGTAGGCTTGCGGGGGCTTTACTCAACGTTGCTAGTATTGATAATTATCTGTTGTACCTGCGGCGGATGGGTTGCAGCTCAGACTGCCTATTCTGGCACTCCCGCGCGACTTGCTCAGGTGTCTTCGATCGAGGATACTGGTACGGTTGATCGCATCCCCGAACGCTACCAACTCGGACAGCAACTGTACCTAGAAAACTGCGCCACCTGTCACATCGCTTTACCGCCGCAAGTATTACCTACAGAAACTTGGCGCAGATTGCTGCAAGATCCCCAACATTACGGACAAACCATCAAACTGCTAGTAGACCCGCCCCGCATCCTAGTTTGGAACTACCTGCAAACTTTTTCTCGTCCCCAAGCAAAAGACGAAGAACTCGCCTACCGAGTCGCCAGTTCTCGCTATTTCAAAGCACTGCACCCCAAAGTAAAACTGCCACAACCCGCAAATATCAGCAGTTGCGTTACTTGTCACCCCGGCGCGTCTCAATACAATTTCCGCAAGCTTACCGCCGAGTGGGAAAACTCTCCGTAACGAAGATTAAGTTCGTAATTATATCCGAGTGCGAGCGAGACGATCGCACTAACAACAAAACGGCGATCGCATTCTCCACTAGAGACTTATCCAAAGTGTGGGTGCGATCTTTCAATTCATGCTTACTGGGCATCGCACCTTACCAATAACCTCTCGCTTTAGCCTCCTCAATAACTCTGACGGCTAACGGTGAAGTTGTGCGACTGCCCATAACGTCTGTTGCAAAACCGACCAAACTTGCTAGTCCGTTCCAACTGAGATGTTGCACCATTCTCAATAAGCTTTATATGAACAGGCTTTTCGGCCTGTTCCACAAGAAAATTCACTCTTTGTGGAACAGGCATCTTCCCTGTTCCTGAGAATGGTGCAAGATGTGGGTTCCAACCGAGTGGTTCGCTGCGGCTTGGGTGGCATAGAAGTAAAAAATCTGTGCCTTTAACTACTTTTTGAGCAATTGTTATGATATCTTAACTTTAGCAGAGGCTAGTTCAGACAATTTAAGAAGCCTGGTTATCAAGTAACCTGATTTATGATTGACCCTAAAAAAATTCAACTGAAATGGGAAAGTTATTGGTTTAAAACCCTTGGGAGATGGCAATCGTGTCCATTGGCCTGCCCAATAGACAGACCTCATCCTCGGCATATTTTTTGGAGTTGGATTGGCAGTTTTTTGGCAATCACTGCAACGTCCTATCTTGCTGTAAAAACTAATTCTCCTTTACTAATGGCTCCGTTTGGCGCTACAAGCGTTCTGATCTTTGGCGTCCCTGACAGCCCTTTGGCTCAACCCCGGAATGTCATTGGGGGCAATTTCTTCGCTGCTCTCACCAGTTTAATGATTCTGCATTTTCTCGGTTCTTCTCCCTGGGCGATGGGAATGGCTGTTTCTAGTGCGATCGGAATTATGCAGATTACCAGAACTCTACATCCGCCTTCGGGAGCAGTTGCCTTAGTCGTCATGATGACCCAACCAGACTGGAAATTTTTGCTAACACCTGCTTTTGAGGGCTCAATAATCTTGGTCTTGTGCGCCGTCATCTTTAATAATTTAGCGGCAGAAAGGACGTATCCCAACCACTGGTTATAGCATTGTCTCTAATTTTCTCATCTGCTCCCGAGGGAGCACTACCCAAAATCTGGATCCTCCCTCGATTCCGACTTCCTTCTTCCTTCTTTCTTCCATCCGTTACATCCCGATTCACTGCGAGTTGCCGAACTTCCTGCTGCTAGATCAATCAAAAAACACTGATTTGTCCGGCGTTGGTCGAGATCCCTTTTGAAAGCGTTCCCAGGACTCCTTTAACTGAGTCGGCGCTGGATATTCTTTATCGTAAACCACCAGGACATTCGTCAAATTCCGTCCCGGCGGCAATAAAATCTGCCCTTGATGAGCCAAACCTACCGAAGCACCACCGTCCAAATTCATCGCTTCAAAACAGCCGATCGCCTGCATAACTTTAGCTTCTGCTTCCAAAGACAAACTGTCAAGAAAAGTCACCAAAAATAACTTATCTCTCGAAGCCGGAAAGCCGATCGCCGTTCTCGAACCCACGCCCAAAACACCAGCATCTTTAAAACCTTCCGACAAAGGAGACAGCCAAACTTTCCCCGCTTTAACCAATCTCGGCCCGCAAGTCAGAGAAAACCAATGTTGACTCCAATCCGGCTTACCTTCAGTTCTAGCCGTCACCATTTCCAATTGATTTCCCGCTTTAATTCCCAAAGTCGTGCCGTAATTTTCCCATCGACTATATTTCAGATACTTACCGGCCGCCACCATATTTCCCAGCACAGATTTCTGCTCATCTTTACCAAAAAAAGTCCCGTTAGCAACAACAGCAGCCCGGTAACGCGACACCATATTTTCAAAAGGTTCGTCGCCCCGCGTTACTTTAGAAGTATTTGCAAAATCTGCATTATTAGCTAACCCAATTGTGATATAAATTTCTGGGTCTGCGAGGTCAATAGTTGTGAGATAAAAACTTGCGCCAGCTATATTTTGGCTGCTGACTTGTACAGGTTTTGCTTGCTTAGCAGAACGTTTGATAATTTGAGGTTGAGACGGTTGCGTAGGCGGAGAATTTTCGGGCGATTTTACAATAGGATTACTCGGCAGAGGTTGATGGGTTTTTGCCGATTTTACAATGGGATTGTTAGGGAGAGGTTGAGGAGTTTGATTTGATTGTATACTTGATAGAAAAGCGAGTGACTTTTGCCACAGTTGACCCACGAGAGTCAAGAAACTATCTCGGTTTTGGGCGATCGCAAAATAGTCAGCCGCAACCCGCGCCAAAGCGATGCCCGTTAAAAATAAAAAAGTGCGCCGCAGCATCGGGCGACAACCTTCAGACTGTTTGGGTTTAGACATAAAAAATCTCAGCTAGGATAGCGAACAGTTTCCTATGGCTGTGACTACAATGGGCGATCGCCTGAATTCTGAAACTACCAGTAGCAAGGTGCGCGCTTACGCACCTTGCTACTAATTCAAAACTCACAACTATTTGCCTAGCCGGTATTCCGCATCCCCGCAGCAATTCCATTAATCGTCAGCAAAGCTCCCCGCAACAATTCACCCTTGCTGTAACGCGAGTGAATCACCCCCGGAACCCCGCCACTACCATGCTGCCGCAAGCGTTTCAGCAACGAAACCTGCAACAAACCCAAAGGCACAATCGTCGCATTTCGCAACTGCACCGATCGCTGCAGGGATGGATCTTCGTCCAACAAACGTTGGTGTCCGGTAATCGTTAAAACCAAATCGCGAATCAAGTGAAATTCGGCAGCAATTTGATCAAATAAAGCCTTAAAACGCTCCTTATCAGCAGGCAAACCTAACTCCTGCACGTAGTGTTCTGCAATCTGCAAATCCACCTTAGATAAAGTCATTTCCACCTTAGAAATTACCATTCTAAAAAATGGCCATTTTAAGTAGAAATACTGCAAAAGTTTCATGTGTTCTTCCGGTTCCTCCAGCAAAAACTCTTGCAAAGCTGTGCCGACACCGTACCAAGAAGGCAGCAAAAAGCGGCTTTGAGTCCAGCTAAACACCCACGGAATTGCTCGCAAACCGCTGATGTCTTTTTTGCCACCCCGCCGGGCCGGACGAGAACTAATTTGCAACTGGCTGATTTCTTGAATCGGGGTAACTTGGTGGAAGAAATCAACTAAATCCGGCTGTTCGTAGATTAAATTGCGGTAGTGCGATCGCGATTTCGCCGACAACTCCTCCATAATCTCATTCCAAGGGTCGATGCCATCAAAACCAGTGTGCAGCAAACTAGCTTGAATTACCGCCGCCGCCACAGTTTCCAAATTGTAAAGCGCCAACTCCGGCAAAGAATATTTAGAAGCCAAAACCTCGCCTTGTTCGGTAATCTTAATTCGCCCGCTAATACTCTTTCCAGGCTGAGCCAAAATTGCCTTGTAAGCAGGCCCGCCGCCTCGCCCTACAGAACCGCCTCGGCCGTGAAAAATTCGCAACTCTACATTGTATTTTTCCGCAACCATTTGCAAAGCCTTTTGAGCTTTGTGGATTTCCCAATTGCTGCTGAGGAAACCCGAATCTTTATTGCTGTCGGAATATCCCAGCATCACCTCTTGCAATTTAAGAATTTCGATTGGGCATTTGAGATTTTCTGCGTTTTTTACCGCTAGTTCCTGCGCGTATCCTCCTGCTAGCAAAGCTCGATAAAGTGGCAAATCAAATATTTGCTGCATAACTTCCGGCGCTTTTTTCAAATCTTCCACAGTTTCAAACAGGGGAACTACTTGAATGCTGCTAATTCCTGTCGCCGGATCGTAAATTCCGGCTTCTTTTGCTAACAACAAAACCGCCAGTAAATCGCTGACATCGTGGCTCATGCTAATGACGTAAGTTTCGCAAATTTCAGGACCAAACTCCTGCTGCATTTGCCGCAATATTCGGAAGGTATTGATGGTCTCGCAAGTTTTGGGAGAAAAGGGCAATTCTGCTGGAATTAAAGGGCGGCGAGTTTGCAGTTCCGTTGCCAGCCAAATAATTCGATCGCATTCCGACATTTGATTGTAAGGCTTAGGCAAAATTTGCAAGTATTCAGCAATTTCGCTCAAAGCGTCGGAGTGTACGGTTGACTCTTGGCGGATATCTAGGTAAGCCAAATTAAATCCGTAAATTTCTACTTGGCACAGCAGATTTTCCAAGTCCCGACAGCTCAAACCTGTTTCCACTAAATTGCGCTCGATGAGCTGCAACTCGGTCAAAAACTCAGTACCAGATCTATAAAGCCCCGACATTCCGGGATGTTCTGACAAAGCTTCGCGTTCCCGCTGCAACTCGTCTCCTTTGTAGAGCCGCCAATTACGATCGCGCGTATTTTCCAGTCGCTGCTGCACGTAGGCCAGCTTCAACCGATAAGGTTCTTGCCGATAGCGGATTGCCCACTGCTCGTAAACATCCGGAAATTCCGATTTGTCGCGATCGAGAGATTCGAGCAATTCCGGCAGCACGTCGCTCCAGTGCAGCGACAAACTCAAAAGTTCGTTCAGCCGCTTCACGGCGTTGATGTACTTACACAGCACCAAATGGCGCTGATAGCAAGCGGTTTGCCAAGTAACTTTCGGAGTCACAGAAGGATTGCCGTCTCTGTCGGAACCTACCCAAGAACCGAATTTGCAAAAATTGTAACTCGGCGGTTTCAGGTAAGGATAAGAAGCGTGCAGCGCTTGCTTGAGTCGGTGGTAGAGTTCTGGAATTGCATCAAACAACACTTCATCAAAGTAGTGCAGAGTGTACTCCACCTCGTCAAGCACAGTTGGCTTGAACTGGTGCAGTTCGTCAGTGCGCCACCATAGGCGAATTTCTTCCATCAGTTGCTCTTGGAGAGCGGCTGCTTCCCAGCAAGACACCGGGTAGGGGCTGGGAGAGTCTGCCCCGATCACCTGAAATTTCTCGTCAACTTGGTCTAGCTGTTGGAGAATCTTCGCCATTCGTCGCTGTTTGGTGCGGATCGTGTGGCGGACAATTTCCGTCGGGTGAGCGGTGAATACTAAGCGGATGTCCAACTGATCGATCAAGCGCTGAATTTGCTGGCTGGGCACGTTCAAGCGCAGCAGCATCGGGAACAGTTGGTGAAAAGTGCCGGCATCTCGGGCGATCGTCTCGTTGCTGTCTGCCTTGCTCAAAGCCATTTGGGCTGGGACTGGGCCTTCCCGGTGGCGCGGGCGATCGGGGGCATCAGTTGCTTGTCCTGGCAGCTTAGAAAACATCCGCCCACCAGCATCGTTGCTGCTAGCGTAAGCTAGCTGTTGGTCTCGCTGTTCGTAGTGCTGTTCGACAATGTTGATCAACTGAAAATACAGTGCAAAAGCCCTAGCGGCGCGGATGGCGGCGTTGAGGTCGAGCTTTTCGATTAGCTGTACGACATTCGACTCGCGAAAGTGAGTGGCCTGTCCCTCGGCGGAATTGACCGATCGCATTTGTTGGAGCAAATCCACCAATTCCTGCCCGCACTCCTGTCGCAGCACCGATTCCCACAAGTCCTCTACAACTTTGAGGCGATTTCGCAGAAACAGGTCTGATTTTGAGTAAGCGGGAGAATGGGAAATAGATGTTGTATCAATAGCCTGTTCTGAAGACTGGAGGACTGAACTCATCGGGCTGTTCCTCAATAGCTGCGGGTGTCAAGAAAATTGTATGGTTTAGTTTCGCCTAAAACACTTTTGTTTGCAGTCAAATTTGAGACAACTTATTGCAACGTAGAAAGTAGAAGGCACTTATGTACAAAGTATAAGGAAAGATTAATTCTTAAACCACAGATTGTACCTATTGTCAAGCTTTTATATCAGTTGACTTGCGATTTTAGATTTTAGACGCTCGGCCTGAGACGTTCGGCGAGCGGTCAGTTAAGTCGCGCTAAGTCGAACAATTTGAGATTTACTCCCAAGATGAATCTGGGAAGTTGAAATCGGGTCGAAAATTTTTCTCTCTCCCCGACAAAAGTCGGGGACTGGTATCCGTTTTTGGGCGGGGTCAAAAAAATTAACTTCTAGCTGCAGCATCCTTCCTTGGGCTTTCTAATCCTGTGATTGAGGAAAGTTGAGTACGGGAAGGCGCGAACCCCGAAAGACTTCTTCGCTTTCAACGCCGATCGACGCAACAAACTCAGCAGCAGCTTTAGCCGCCACCAACCCGCCCAGCATGGGTAAAGCGACCAAGCTCAACAAAATATCTGAGGGAACTGGCAACTTTGGACTCTCAGGTGTTTGATTTTTGAGCAAGTCTTGGTTTTCCGACGGCATAAATTCCTCCTGTGTCAATCCATAATCCTCAGTTTACAAGCCAAATAATGATCTTGACCGCTGCTTTCTGACTAATAACTTCTGAGATCAAATCCGGTGACATCCGACGAAAGATATCCTGCAAGCGATCGTCCCCGCGTAGCCAAGTCTATAAATATCTTGTCGCGAGATATTAAGCTCGCACTCGGAAAAAACGCTTTGTATAAAATCGGGATACTCCCCGAATGGGATCGATCGTGCGACTCTCTCCGCGGAGCATGACGAAACCACAGCACTACAGTCGGAAAATAATAGACATTTCCAGAAAAGCCAGTCTTGAACAGGCATCCTGCCTGTTCCACAAGAATTATGAGAGAGGTCTAATTATTATTCGGATGCAAACGGAAACGATATGACTAATGACGAATAACTTGTTGATTGGCTTAATTTGGACCTATCTGTGCCAAAATGTCGAGGTATTATCAAAAAAATATTCCCCAACGGCTCGAAGCCGAGGGAATACAAGGCAAGACACTAAGTCCAGCATGGCTTAAACCAGACAAAACGGTTAGGCTCGGCAAATCAAATAATTGTCTGTAAAATCTGTAACTGTGCTATTTCTAGAAAACAAAACCAGCTTTGGCAAAATTTAGAGTTTCATGTTGAATGCGAACGGGAGCATATTGGCAGACAATCGATCGAGCGCGTCGCAGTGGGCCGGGGAAGCTTTAGGGCTTCCCGAAGTTCAAGTACAAGCGCGTTTGCGGGGAAATCACCTGCACATTTTGTGCGAAGCAGCGCAGTGCCCGTCTCAAGAATTGGTGACGGCGAGATTTACCAACGCCCTCGAACACACTGATTTAACGCAACTGCTGCCCGATCGACCTAAAATTTACCAGTTGTTTCTGTGCGGCCGCAAAATCGGTTCCCGACAAAATGACTGGACAGTCCGGCTCGATTGCAGCAGTCCCAAGCGACAGCAACAGCAACAGCCACAGCAACCGGAACCAAAAGTTGCCGAAGTGCCGCCGCCAGCGAGTTCCCCCGACGAATCGCCAGCAAGCCCTAAAAGAGGCGGATTTTTCGGCAAATTTAAGAATGACAACCAGAAACTCAAACAGACACCAAAACCGGTAGAAACAGCAGCCCACCCGCCGCAAGTACGGGAAGAACTAGATTTTGACGCCGAAAGTCTGCCCATCGCCTCCCGCATTCAATACCCAGAAGCTTTTGAAACTTCCCCCGTGACGATCGACACTTCCGCTGCTGCGAGGAGGGAAGTTGTCGGTTCCGCCGTTCCCCCGCAGCAGAAAACGAACCGTGGCGCGGTGGCTTTGATTCAATCCCCCCAAGCTGACTCAGGCGAGGGCGATCCTGATGGAACATTAACGGTTTCGCCGGAAACGTTGGCGCGCCGGGGCTATCCAGATGCGATCGCCAGCTATCTCAGCGAAATCCTCGGCCCGATGGGAGTTTCGGTGAAAGTCAGCATTCGCGAAAAAGAACTCAAAACCAGCCGAGAAACCCTGCCGGTGAATGGGCCGGAAAATATCCAGCCCAAAGAACGCCGACTGCTGGTGCTGTGCGAGTCAGCCTACAGCCCCGACCCCTCATTGCTGGCCGAACCCATCGCCGGCCGGCTGCGGAAACTGCAACTAGAGGATTTCCGGGAAGCAGTGATAGCCAGCCAAGTCAGCGGCGAAGCGAAGCCGGACTGGCTGCTGCGAGTGGATTTGACTTCGCCGGACAAAATTCTCAAGGAATGGGCCAGGTGGGGAGACGTACAGTCGATCGCCAAACTGCTAAATCAACACTTGGCTGCATCAAGAGTCGAAGTGCGGGCAACCCTCAAAGAAGCAACCCTCCACCTGTTTTGCAGCAAAACTACCAAAAAAGGACAAAAGCCTAAACGGCAAGAATACCCCGACAAGCAGCAAACCACCGACGCGATCGCCCCTTTGTTAGCCTCCTTTGCGCCCCAAGGCATCCGCGCAGCTACTATCTACGGCGTAGAACCAGCCCAGGACTCTCAGACCGCGCCGGAGTCCCCCGTGTGGATAGACTGGGTGGACTTGCCTGCCGCCCACCACCCCGACTTGGCTGCAAACGCTAGAACGCTGGCAGTCGAGGGCGACCAATTGGCTTTGACTTTTTTATTGAACAGGTTGCTCAACCCCAATCTCAGACGCAAGCTGGAAACAGGAGGGATTCGGGCTGTCGTGCTGCAAAAAGCCAACGTGCTCCACGTCATGACTGAAGCTCTGACTTGCCCTTCTCAGTCGAAGGTCGGCCCGCCGGTGGTCAAATTTTTGCGGCACTTACAAATTCCGGGAGTGGCAGGGGTGCGAGTCTACGGACGCCGCGCCGGCCAGAAACTGCCCCTGTGGCGCTACGCAATCGACCTCAGAACGGTTGTTGACGAGGAATCAGCGGCACCTGCACCGGTTCCCTCGCAAGTGGCTGTGTTGGAAAAGGAACCGGTGCCGGAGTTTGCGCCGGCGGAGGATGGGAGTTTTTCGGGTTTGGGCGACAATTTGGTGTTCGATGCTCCCACGCCCAACTCCTGGCGGCCCCGCTTCAAAATCAGACTCCCCGGATACAATCTGGGCGAGCAATTAGTTCAAGCTGCGGTGCAACCGCTTGTCGCTTCGGGTTTGTTTGTTCCCAACGATGGTTTGTCAACGAATGCTGCTGCGCCCGGTGGCGTGAGAGCCGATCGCGCGGCGCGAATGGCTTTGATTTGGGCGATCGCCGGCTGTCTGCTGGCTTTCAATACCGATTGGCTCCTCGGTCAATTTCTGCAATCTGCGACGGTCAGTCAAGCTCCTAGCGCTTCCGAAGTTTGCAGCGGCCCAAATTGTCAAAATTCATCCCCCAAGGCTGTGGAAGACGTTACAGCCCAACTTCCGAAGGCAACCCCGAAACCAGTTCCCGCTGCTGAGGAGGTGAATTTGCCTCAAACTCCGTTGCAGCCGTCGCCAGAAGCCAACCGGGAAGAAGCTTTTAATGGCTCTGGGTTTACGAAACCGGGCAATACTAGCGTTCCTGTAGCTGATGTTTCTGCTCCTCCGGTGTTCCCCACTTTGAGGAGCGAGCAGCTTGACGACCAAATAGCGCGCTATCAAGAGTATATCCACCTGCACAAAAAACCGCCGGATATTTTAATTGTCGGTAGTTCGAGGGCGCTGCGCGGTATCGACCCGGCGGTTTTGGAAACCGCTTTGGCAGCTTCGGGCTATCCGGGGCTGAGGGCTTACAATTTTGGGGTTAATGGAGCTACTCTCCAAGTTGTAGATTCGCTCATCCGCCGGATTTTGCCGCCGCAACAACTGCCGAAATTGCTGGTGTTGGCTGACGGGGCGAGGGCTCTCAACAGCGGGCGACCGGATTTGACTTTTAGTGCGATCGCTTCTTCGGAAGGTTACAGGCAATTGAGCCGGGGTAGTTTTCTGATCCGCACCAATCAATTAGAATCCGAAACATCGAAGGAAAGCGCCAACAATCCGGTGGCGACTGCGACTGAATTGGTGAACAATTTGGGAGAAGCTCAAGCTAATGTTCAGCAATTGGTGAGTCAAAAGTTGGTTGAGGGTTCTGCAACTTACAAAAAGCGCGATCGACTTAAAGGGTTTTTGCGATCGATCGTTAATCCCTCAGCCCCTGTTGCAACCGACAGCCCCCAAACCGCAGCCCTAGGTGAACAAACAAGGGAAAATAATGCCCAGCCAACTGCTGTGAGTAAACCAGTCAGCGAGTATCAACCAAATGGCTTTTTGCCGATCGATATACGCTTCAATCCCGAAACTTACTTTCAGAAGCACCCGAAAGTATCTGGTTATTACGACTCCGACTATCAAAATTTTAAATTGGTAGGCGAACAAGCTCTAGCACTCAAAAATCTGATCGAATTTACCAAAGTTCGCAACATCAATCTCGTGTTTGTGAATATGCCTCTGACTGAAGATTATTTAGACCCTGTGCGGACAGGTTACGAACAAGAATTCCGGCAATATATGCAAGAATTAGCAGCTCAAAGCGGACTAATTTTTCTAGATAAGAGTTTATTGTGGCCCCAGGCGCGGGAATCTTTTTCCGACCCCAGCCACCTCAACCGTTACGGTGCTGTTGCAGTTTCTAAACGGTTGGCTCAAGATCCCATGATTCCCTGGCCGGCGAAACAGTAGTTTTGACTTTAGAGTTGTGAGTTATTTTAGAAGTTAAATGAACCCAGCGTGTCGAGTGCTGCGCGACTATCTCAAAACTATTCTTTCCGGCGGCTAAATAGTAGTGAAAATGAAAAGATTGATATTTCCAGAAAATAGCAAAAATCAACAGATCAAAAGTCCAAGAAAAAATTGGCCTTTGATATTTTTTATATTATCTTTAGCATTTTTCTGTTTCAGTTTGTATAAAGGTTTCTTTTTACCTTTAGCTTTATCATCTGGGCCGCCCAGCAACGAACAAAGTAGCGAACAGCCAACTCTGGCCCCCTTTGAAGAGGTTGTCAAAGACGCGCAAAAGTTAGAGGGATTATTTACTCTTTACCGCAATCAAGCAACTGATAAAGTATATCTGGAAATTAAACCGCAACAACTAAACAAAAAGTTCCTGTGCTTTGTGACATTGGCTTCGGGTTTGGGGGAGTCGGGCATTTTGAGCGGAATGCCGATCGGCGATTTCTTGTTTCAACTGCGGCGCGTCCAAAATAACGTGCAGTTTGTGATCCCAAATATAAATTTTCGCACAAGTCCGGGCGACCCGCAAGCAGGTTCCGTAGCGCGGGGATTTAGCGACTCGATTCTCTATTCTTTGCCTCTCAAAAGCATTCATCCGCAAAGACAAACTCTGCTGATCGATTTAGGCGATTTGCTGATGAGCGAAAAACGCGATTTACCAGGGGTAAAAGCGATTTTGCCGATGCTTTTGGGTTCTTCTTACTCGATCGATGCAGACAAGTCTTCTTTTAAAGATGTTAAAGCGTTTCCGCTGAATGTGGAGATTGCTTCTGTCTATGGTTTTTCTAGCGATAATGACAGTGAAGTTAACTATTTACCTTCGGTTCCTGACAGTCGGGCTTTTAACCTCCGCATTCACTACAGCTTCTCGGAAGTGCCGCTAAATAACGGCTATCGGCCCCGACTTGCGGACGAGCGAGTAGGCTATTTTCTCACAGCATATAAGGACTTTTCTGACAAGAGCAGCCGGGAGCCTTTTGTGCGCTATATCAATCGCTGGCATTTGCAAAAGCAAATCCCGACGGCGCCGATGTCGCCTCCGGTACAGCCGATCGTCTTTTGGATTGAAAATAATGTGCCTCCCGAATACCGAAACGCAATTCGCGAGGGGGTTTTGGAGTGGAACAAAGCTTTTGAAAAGGCAGGTTTTACGGAGGCAATTCAGGTCAAACAAATGCCGGACAATGCTAAATGGGACCCGGCTGACGTTCGCTACAATACTATCCGCTGGTCGAGTTCTTTTGAGCCTCAGTTTGCCGGCATCGGGCCGTCTCGCACTAACCCGCTGACGGGGGAAATTTTGGATGCTGACATTCTGTTGGATGCTAATGTTGTCCGGGAAATCAAACAGGGTTATCGGGCTTTGGTGGAACAAAATAGATCGCTATCTAAGAGTTTTCAAGGCCGAAACGGTTCTAATACCAATCCCTGTCAGTTTGGGATGTATTCTCGCTATTTAAATGTGCTAGAAAATGGGGATTTAGGAAAAAGTGGCGGGGAAAATGATCGAGGTGGAATGGCTGATGATTTGCCGACTTTGGTAGAAAGATACCAAGAGCAAAAGCGCTCGCCTTTATCGCGGTTGATGTCGAGTTCGGATATGTGTTTTGGGTTGGAATCGAGCCGCCAATTTGCGATGGGGGCAATGTCGATGGATCTGTTGGACAATGCAACGCCTAGCACTGGGACGATTGACAATTATGTTAATGAATATATCCGGTTTTTGACTGCCCACGAAGTAGGTCACACTCTTGGTTTGAGGCACAATTTTCACGGGAGTACGATGCTGCAACCGGAGGATTTGAACAATACTCAGGTAACTCGCACGCAAGGTTTGGTGGCGTCGGTGATGGATTATGTGCCGATTAATTTGGCACCGCAGGGAACTGTGCAGGGCGACTATTTTTCAACGATTGTAGGGCCTTACGACGATTGGGCGATCGAGTACGGTTACAAGGTGATTGGCGGCCCAAACCCGAACAGCGACTTACCAGCGCTGCAACAAATTGCCAGCCGCGCTGCGGAACAGCAATTAGCTTACGCGCCGGATGAAGATTCTTTTGATACTCTCGATCCCGCTGCAAATACTTTCGATCTCAGCGCTAATATGCTGAGGTATTCGCAATGGCAATTGGATAATGCTAGGGCGATGTGGAAGCGTTTAGAAAAGCGCACTCCGGCTGGGGAAGACGGTTATAACGAACTGCGGGTGATGTTTGATTCGGTGTTCGGGTATTATGTTCAGCAGGTGATGAATGCTACTTTGTACGTCGGCGGGCAGTCGTTTAACCGGATTCGCCCCGGTGATGCTAATGCGAAGTTGCCGTTTGTGCCGATCGAGCTTTCTCAGCAGCGAGAAGCATTAGCAACATTAGAAAAGTACGTTTTTGCCCCGGATGCGTTTAGTTTTGCGCCGGAATTGCTGAATAAATTGGCGCCTTCCCGCTGGGAACACTGGGGAAGTCCGGCTTTGGTGTTTCCTCTAGATTACCCGATCGGCGATCGAATTACTTTTTTGCAGCGGTTTGTGTTGCGGGTTTTGCTATCTCCGATGCGTTTGGCGAGACTGCGGGATGCGGAGTTGAAATCATCACCGGAAACTGCTTTGAGGTTGCCGGAAGTGTTGGATACTGTGCAAAAGGATATCTGGCAAGAGGTTTTGCAGTCGGAAAAGAAGATACAAATTTCCACTTTTCGGCGTTCTTTGCAGCGGGAACATTTAGCAATTTTGATCGGAATGGTGCTGCGAAAAACCAGTGTTCCAGAGGATGCGCGGAGTCTGGCTTGGTACGAGTTGCGGCAGTTGCGGGAGGGTTTGAGCAAGAGTATTCGGAATTTGGATCGGAATGCTGATGCTTATACGCGGGCTCATTTGGAGGAAACGCGCGATCGAATTTCTAAGGTTTTGAATTCGCAAATTCAGTCGAATTAAGTCAATAAAGCTTTCATGGCGGGTTCTTCCGCCCACCCCACAAAAAACTTTATGTGTTGTGGGGTGGGCCGGAGAACCCCTTCTTGTGATAAAAAACCCGGTTTCTGTGGTGGGAGTGCATAATTTCTGATTTATTAATTAGATGATTATTGATAAAATCAAAAATTATGACTACAGATAGTTCCAAAAAACATCACCTGCGATTGGCGCTATTTTGGGCCTTACTGGGCACTCTGGCAGCGTTGGCATTATTTCCTTATGCGCTGTCTCTGAATCCAGCAGTCGCGCAACTGCCTACACCGTTACCTGTTATGGCTATTGCGTCCGCCCTTCAAACTGGACTTCTTTTGATTCTCCTGAATTGGATTGGACTACGCCTAGGCAACTCAATGGGACTCGATACCCCCCTCATTCGTGCCCTGGTGTATCGACAGCCTGTTCCAACTCTTTCTAAATCTGCCCTTAACACGGCGCTAATTGTAGGCTGCATCGGTGGCATTGTCCTGATAGGATTGAGTTTAGCTTTCCAACCTTGGATGCCACCAACGGCAACTCCAACAACGCTCGAAATTGACCTCTGGAAACGCCTCTTAGCTTCTTTTTACGGAGGCATTACCGAAGAACTGTTGCTGAGGCTATTCGCTATGACATTGATGGCGTGGCTACTTTGGAAGATTTTTGAGCGAGACAAACTCCAACCCTCTACATGGATTTTTTGGCTGGCAATTGTGGCGGCAGCGATTCTGTTTGGTGTGGGTCATTTGCCGGCCGCTGCCAATCTCTGGGGGCTAACCCCGATCGTCATTCTCCGCACCATTACACTCAATGCCCTCTTAGGGATTCCCTTTGGTTTTCTTTACTGGCGTTGGGGATTAGAATACGCTATGTTATCTCATTTTTTGGCTGATTTGGTACTGCACGGAATTGGAGGAAGTTAGCAGGAGATGGAAACAATGCAATGGTACAACGAACCTTTACAATGGCATGAGGATAACGATGTTATCCACATTACCGCCGGCGCAAAGACTGACTTTTGGCGGCACACTCATTACGGATTCATTCGCGATAACGGCAACTTTTACTACAGTCAAGTGTCAGGCGACTTTACAGCCGAAGTCAAAATTACTGGTTGCTATAGATCGCTCTACGATCAAGCAGGATTGATGATTCGAGAGAGCGAAAATATCTGGCTCAAGTGCGGCATTGAGTTTGTTGAGGGAGTGCAAAACGTGAGTGCGGTTGTGACACGAGACTATTCCGATTGGTCTGTTATGCCGCTTGAAGTGCCGCCTGTTTCCCTGTGGCTGCGGGTAAAGCGCCGAGCTGAAACGGTGGAAGTGCAATACTCGTTGAATGGGTCAGACTATTCAATGATGCGACTGGCCTATTTAACTGAGTCACCAATCGTTCAAGTTGGGTTAATGTGTGCGGCTCCCCAAGGTGAAGGCTTTGCAGTCGAATTTGAAGGCTTTAAGCATAGTAAGCTGATCTAATGTGGATGGTAAAAAAAACGATTTCTGCGCCACTCCATATATAAAATTAAAATTAGGGGTGAGTGCTTTTCACTTACCCCTGCCATTTTTTGTCCGCTTTTTAACAAACCAATTGTAGCAAGAATTCGCCACAAAAGGAGTTCAATTGCTACTAGATAGCCTTGCCGATACTCAGCCCCAAAATCGCGAATACTCCCAGCAAATGACCGGCGCTCATGCAAGCCAGAAATGCCGGTACGCTAACATTGTTGAACAAAGACGGGAATGGCAAAGGCATTTTCGGCCCGACGTGGGGGTACCAAATTCGGCGGCTGAGAACTAGCAATGCTAAGATATTGCAAACAAACATCACCAGAGGCTTTTGCCAATTTCCGGATGCTGTGTCAGTCACAGTCGATGCTACTACTGCCAGTAAATTTGAGTTAATCATCGTTGATGCTCCTATTTTTCATAAATTATCAGAAATGCTTGATGAGATTTCTTGCCAAAAATACAGCAGGAGCGATCGCCTTTACGCAATAAATATCTGTTGCTATTAATATTCACCGCGCCAGCGACAGCGCCCCCACCCGTAATTATCTAATCACAGCAAGAAGTCTTTTAATGCCATTCAAAAGTAACGAAAGATACAAAGGGACAAAACCATACTCGCTGCCATTTGTAACTTTTAGCCTGTCTGGCAGTGGCGGCATTTCCTCACGCTGCCAGACAGGAAATACCGCTACTCATTACTGAGCAATGTAGGTAGGCAGAAAGTGGAGAATGTCGCGCAGAACGCTATATCCAGCAGCATCCCAGAGCAAATAAGCTAAGAAACCGATCATCGCTAAGCGACCGTTCCAAAGTTCTGCTTGCGGGTTGAAGCCAAACAAAAAGGCATTCCGATCTTTGCCGTTGTAAGCATTCGCTGTAGGAGGCAAGTTGGTAGGACGAGTTTCCATGTTTTTACATTCCTTAACAATGTTCGCTTCTCATGGTAGCGACCTAATTTCTGCTTTGCTATCTGTCTCTAGGCCCAAGATACAGACAAGTCTAAAGGAGGATTTAGAAACAAAAAATAAAGTGTTAAGTTTTGTTACGCGAGGTTTTTAAGCGATCGCCTGTATCTGTAGATACTAAATACAACTGCAAGTTGATATGCCCGCTGTGAAAGGCTCGATCGCCCCGTAGCGACAAACAACGGCGCTGGTGACTCGACAATACTGAATCCGCGAGCTCCTAGACGCAAGAAAATTTAGTAAATTTCAACTCAAAAGCCGAACACATCGCGCGGGAGTTAATTAAAATAGGAGATAAACAGAGCGATCGGGAGAAACAGTTATCGAAACCATCTACGGCAATCTTCAAGGTTTAAAGTCCAGCCAGCTCAAGCAACTCGAAAAGCTGTACCACCAGCGACTACCGGGCGATCGAATCACCACGGCAGAATTCGCCCAGCGCGTCGCCGCCATCAGCACGGAAATAGACAAACCAATCTGCACCTACATCAACCGCCGCGGACAAGTCATTCGCGTCGGCGTGGGTTCACCCCGGCAAACGCAGATTGCGCCCCTAGAATTGCCCCGCTACGGGGGAGGTCGCCTCAGCGGCATTCGCTGCATCGCCACCCACCTAAAGCCAGAAACCCCAAGCGAAGCAGCCCTCACAGCAATGGCAATTCAGCGCCTGGACGCCCTGGTTTGGCTGACACTGACTGGCGGAGGATTTCAGCGTCGCGGCGGCGGTGCGACTGGTTACATCCAAGAAACTTATCTCGCTCACCTGATACCCCAGGGAGATCAGCCAAATTTTGAGTTCTCTGTTTTGAGTGCTCAGTTAGAACCAGATGCAACTGATGAAATAGAAGAGCCTTCAATTCAAAAGTCGCTAATCAAAACTCCACACTTTCCCTGGAAAATATCAGAACCGCTGAATTTGGATGAGCTCGCCGACCAAGACTTTCTGGATTTGGTGGAAGGACTCGAAGCAGAGTTTGAAGCAGAGTTTGTCGCTAAGCAGGTCGATGCAGACCAAGACAAAGTGCTGTTGGTAGGTGTCATGACTCAGCACATGACTCAGTTGGAGTTTGAGGACGGCCTGGCAGAAATCACGCGGTTGGTTGAAAGCGCTGGGGGTCAGGTGCTGCAAACAGTGCGCCAAAAACGATCGCGCCCCCATCCGCAAACAGTCGTCGGCGAAGGCAAAGTTCAGGAAATTTCCCTCACCGCTCAGACGATTAGCGCTAACCTCGTGGTATTCGATCGCGACCTGGCACCCGCACAAATACGGAACTTGGAAACTCAGATAGGTCTCCGTGTAGTCGATCGAACAGAGGTAATTCTCGACATCTTTGCCCAAAGAGCTCGATCGAGCGAGGGTAAATTGCAAGTCGAACTCGCTCAGCTAGAGTACGCCCTGCCCCGGCTCAGAGGTCGCGGTCAGGCAATGTCGAGACAGGGTGGCGGCATCGGTACTAGAGGCCCTGGGGAAACCAAGCTAGAAACCGAACGGCGGACGATCGCCAAACGCATTTCTCGATTGCAGCAAGAAGTAAATCAACTGCTGGCGCACCGCTTCCGGCTGCGGCAGAACCGCCATCATCACGATGTACCCTCAGTGGCGATCGTCGGCTACACCAACGCAGGTAAATCGACTCTGCTCAACCTGCTCACAAATTCCGAGGTCTATGCCGCCGACCAGTTATTTGCCACCCTCGACCCCACAACTCGACGGTTGACCATTCCCGGCACTGTCACCAGAGAACCGCTGTCGATCGTCCTTACAGATACAGTGGGCTTTATTCGCGAACTGCCCCCCGCCTTGATCGACGCTTTCCGGGCTACCCTCGAAGAAGTCACTGATGCCGATGCTTTGCTGCATCTCGTCGATCTCTCCCATCCCGCGTGGCAGAGCCAAATTCGATCTGTCATGAATATTTTGACCGATATGCCCGTAACGCCAGGGCCAGCCCTTGTAGTTTTTAACAAAATCGATGCCGTAGATGGAGATACTCTCGCTCTCGCCCGAGAAGAATTTCCTCAAGCAGTATTTATTTCGGCCGCCAAAGGTCTTGGGATGGAAACTCTCCGCGACAGACTTGCTCAGCTCATTCAATACGTCCTCTACCCTCGGTAAATACTTAAATATTCCTTTTGAATAGTTGACATCGGGGAATATACGTACATATACTGAGGACAGATCTAGTCGAACTATGAGATTATAAAAGAGTAGTCAGATTGTGCATTGCAAAGTACAATACAGCATCTCTATTTTGCGCTCGGTTAAATAAATAATTGCCCGAGACCGCGGTCAAGGTAAAAAGACTCTTTGTTAATGGCTGTAAGGGCTGTTGCTTCAGAGGTTGCAAAAAGAGGTTGCTTCACTCTGGCCCAACCACGGTACGGAATGTCAAGGTGAAAGAGAATAATATTATTAAAGTGTTTGGGCACTCATCTCAAGCGCTATACTATCTTTTACAGGCGTCCGCGAGAGAATACATCCATTTATTGTAAGAACTCTAAAATCCTTGCCCGTCGTACAGCGCTAATCTCTAGGACTATTTCTATTTTTCGATTTTACCACTGTTTAACTAAATAGTTATGTGTACGCCACTGGCAAAACTAGCAATTGGACTCTCTGCCACAATGGCAACAGCGTTTTACTATCTAGCTGCCGCCCCTCCGGCAGCAGCAGTAGATGTCTGCGGTCCGGGAAATTATTCTACTGCCTGTGCCTCCAGCCAGACATCAACAGCAACGACATCCGACCCGCAATTGGCGACCGAGGGGAGTTTGTCCCAAATATACATCACACCTTCGAGAAGCTCAACTTCTATTCCTGAACCGGGTACTGCGATCGCAGTCCTACTGACAGGTGCAGGAATGATCTGTTCGTGCAGAAAGCGAAACAAGCAGGTTGGTCCGCAGCGCTAGGCAGGCTGATGACCAACCTGTTTGCCTTTACCATGTCTCCGTTTTTTTAAGCATGGGTATTTGTTTACTTAAATTTATATAAAAAATAAAAAATTGTATAAAAAATAACTTGACACCTCGCTTCGGTTGTGCGCTGCAAATAGAGCCGGATGTTGAAGGAAGAAAGCGATAGCGACTTCAGTCAGGGTAAAAAAAAGGAAGAAGGCAAATGCAATTGCTGGCAAGGGTTTCAGCAATGAATAACCTCCGGTACAAAAGATAAGGTTGCTATATGTTGCTATATATAAAAATTAAAATATAAAAATTAAAATAAGATTGGTTAAGATCAATCCTTCGGACAGTTTTTTATAGGCAACCGTAGAATAAGGGTTTCAAGGTTCCAAGGCAAGTTGGCTACCAAGGAAAAATCGAGGGTTTCAGCCGAGGAACTAAAAACAGTCCGCACTATGGTTAAGATTACAATTAAAAAATATTGTTATTGTTTGAGCGTCCCATGACCCCTAAAGTAGAAATTTACACTTGGAGAACCTGCCCGTTTTGCATTCGTGCCAAAGCACTGCTGAAACGAAAAGGGGTTGATTTTACAGAGTACGCGATCGACGGAGATGAAGCAGCACGGGATCAAATGAGCGATCGAGCCAACGGAGGCCGCACCCTGCCCCAGATATTCATTAACGACCAACACATAGGCGGCTGCGACGACATCCACAAACTGGATGCTCTAGGCCAGCTAGACCCGCTGCTAGCGGCAAAATGAGGCATTCCCTGTCGAATTTTGCGTTAGCCCAAATTTGCCTGCGACCAATTCTTAATTTTAATTGACAATGAAATTTGCATTCATCATCGATCCCCTCGCGCGACTAATTCCAGGACACGATACCAGCGTAGCGCTGATGGAGGCAGCTCAAGAGTTGGGTCACGAAGTCTGGGCGGCTCAAGCCAACGAACTAAGCGTCATCGGCGGCAAAACCTGGGCAATGCTCAGTCGGGTAGCCCTCACCCCAGTAAAAGTGGTAGATGGACGCTGGGAGGCTGCTGAGGCTTGGTACCAGGTAGAACATCCTACTTTGCAGCCTCTGGAAGCAATGGATGCAGTATTTATGCGGACAGATCCCCCAGTCAACATTCCTTACCTCTACGCTACTTACCTTCTAGATGGCATCGATCCCGCTAAAACTTTGGTAGTTAACAGTCCCAAAGGATTGCGGGCGGCGAATGAAAAGATGTATGCTTTGCAATTTGAGGGAGCGATCCCCGAAACAATTGTTTCTCAAAACAAACAGGTAATTCGGCAATTTGTTGAGAAAAAAGGAGCAGCAGTTCTTAAACCCTTGGGCGGTAAAGCGGGCGAGGGGATTTTGTTCTTGGAAGCGGACGATCGCAATCTTAACTCCCTGGTCGAAATTAGCACTCAACAAGGGCAAATTCCAGTGATGGTTCAGACTTATCTGCCGGAAGCAAAAGAGGGAGATAAACGGATTATATTGTTGAACGGCAAGCCCATCGGTGCTATCAACCGCATTCCCACCGGCAATGAATTTCGCGGCAACATGGCCGTCGGCGGCCGAGTCGCAAAAACAGAAATTACCGATCGCGAACTGCAAATTTGCGCTCAGTTAGAACCCGTGCTGCAACGAGACGGACTGTACTTTGTCGGCATTGATATTATTGGCGGTTATCTCACAGAAGTTAATGTCACCAGCCCTACAGGGATCAGAGAAATTGACTTGTTTGATGGCGTTAGTTTGGGCAAACAAGTAATTGAATGGGTGGTTAGTCAGTAGTCATTAGTCATTAGTCAGTAGTCATTAGTTATTAGTTATTGGTCATTAGTTATTGGTTGCAGCTAACAACTAACAACTAACAACTAACAACTGCCAACTGCCAACTGCCAACTAACAACTGCCAACAGTGAACAGTCAACAGTTAACAATTCCCAATTATTAAATTATGTCAAAAATAGGCGTAGCAGTAGTCGGTACAGGTTTCGGTCAAAAAGTTCACCTTCCCGGATTCCAGGCCCATCACCGGACAGAGGTTGTGGCTGTTTATCACCGGAATTTAGACAAAGCAAAGGATCTCGCCTCTACCCACAATATCCCCTACGCTTGCGACTCGATCGCCGATATAGTAGCCATCCCAGAAGTGGCGGGCGTCAGCATTTCCACGCCGCCATTTTTGCATTTTGAAATGGCAAAAACCGTTTTGGAAGCAGGCAAGCATTTATTATTAGAAAAACCCACAGCCCTGACAGCAAATGAAGCCAGGGAACTTTACCGATTGGCAAACAACGAATCTCCAACCGATTTTAAAAATGGTGGTTCGAGAGCAATTGCCACAATGGACTTTGAGTTTCGCTTCATCCCCGCATGGCAAATGCTAGCAGAATTATTGGCTGCAGAATATGTGGGAGAAAAGCGTTTAATTAAGATTGATTGGCTGGTGTCGAGCCGCGCTGATGCGAGTCGCCCCTGGAATTGGTACGCGCAAAAAGAGCTAGGCGGCGGAGTTTTGGGCGCGACGGGTTCTCACGTTTTTGATTATATTAGCTGGCTGTTCGGCCCGCCCCAGAGGCTTTCTGGGCAATTGATTACAGGAATTTCGGCGCGGCCAGATCCGAATGATTCAGGAAAATTAAAATTAGTTGATGCCGATGATTCTTGCACGTTGATGTTGGAATTAGCCGGGGGAACTCCTTGTCAAGTTTGTTTGAGTTCTGTTACTTATCAAGGGCGGGGACACTGGGTGGAAATATACGGAAGTAAGGGTACGTTGGTGTTAGGAAGCGACAACCAGCAAGATTACGTCCACGGATTTCGCTTGTGGGGTTCCCAAGGTGGAGAACCTTTAGCTGAAATCAAAATTCCTCAAAGATTGGAGTTTCCTCAAGTATATCCAGACGGGAGAATTGCACCGTTTATTCGAGTAGTAGATAGGTGGGTAGAAGCAATAGATGCCGGTAAATCTTTGATACCGTCCCTCAGAGAAGGGGTTTACTCACAGTTGTTGATGGATTTGACCCAGGAGTCGAATGCTACGGGAACTTGGGTAGATTTACCTAATATAGATAAATTTTTGGGCACTAAGTAAAAGTAAAAACTGCCAAAGCAATCTCACGCACTCGATCGCACCCCAAACCCGATAAACTACAAATAGAGAAACTCAATCCAACCCTATATCCAGAGTCGGTAGTTGTGAATGGCGCGCCCTGAAAGTCCTTGCCTCAGTATAGCGATCGCTCGCCTGAGAACCGCTGGGGCAAACCATTTTGCCACTTGGGTTCTACAAGCTCCCTATCCCAGCGGGTACGTTCACCACGACTGTATGTGGCCCGATACCCTATCCCAATCATGGAAAGCTTGGCAGGAAATGTTTTCGCCCTCCGGGACAATTCACGAATTGCCCCTAAATCCTGATGGCAGTTTCGTCTCGGCGGAAAACAACCAGAATATACTGGCAGAAACTGAACAACGAACACCGACGCCCTCTGTACCGCTTCACCTCGGTCAACAGGGGTGGGGCGACAAGGGGGATCAGCATCCGCCTCGGCCACCGGCAAGTTACAGCAGCCGCCTGATGCAGCATTTGGGGATTAATCTTTGGCAGTGGCTGTTTGAAGGGCCGATGCAGGGTAGCCTCCAGGAAAGTAAAGGTATCGCGATCGGGCAAAATCTACCTCTGCGAGTGCGCGTAGACTTGCGCGAACCGTATTTAATTGCTTTACCTTGGGAAATTATGCAGCCTCAAGCCGGTCAACCGGCAATTTCTCTGTCGCAGCAACTGCTGTTCAGCCGAACTACCAGCAATGTTGAACCTTTGCCACCCCTGCAGCCTGCGGAGTCGCTCAACATTTTGCTAGTTTTGGGACAAGCAGAACCCGGCGGCGGTGCTAATTCTCAATTTTCCAAGAGTAATAACGGTCATTTGCAGTTGGGAGAAGAAGCACTCGCCCTAGCTGGCGTTCTGGAAAGTGCTTTTCAAACCGACGACAGCGACAAATATTTTGACATCAGCGTTCCGACTCGCGTCGATACTCTGATCGAACCTACTCCGGCGGAACTCATTTCTCGGCTGGAAACGCAAGCTTACAACATTCTGTTTTACGCAGGCCACGGGATACCGGGCCCCGACGGCGGTTTGCTGTTTTTGGGGCCGGAAACGGCGATTAATGGCACTGAACTGGCTCAGGTTTTAGTTCGGTGCCGCGTGACTCTGGCGGTGTTTAATGCCTGCTGGGGAGCTCAGCCGGCGGTGGAGAGGCTGCACTCAACTAACGGTCAGCAACAGGCGATCGCCCGCAGCAGTTTGGCTGAGGTACTGATTCATCACGGGGTGCCTGCGGTGTTGGGGATGCGGGACTCGATCGCCGATCGCGAGGCCCTGAGTTTTATTCAAACTTTTGCTCAAGCTTTGGCCGGGCGGATGTCGATCGATCGGGCAGTCGCCGTCGCCAGACAGCAGTTATTGACCCTCTACAAGTTCAATCAACCGGCTTGGACGCTGCCTGTGCTTTATATGCACCCTGAGTTTGACGGTCAGCTAACTGAGCCGGTAGATGACCTCAAAACAGAATTGCCTTTAAATTCTTCTACTTGGTTGGGACGGTTGCCGTCTTGTGCTTATTTGCGGGGGCGCGATCGACCAAATGCCAAATCCACCGAATCGATTAATCAGGTTTGGCCGATTCGCGCAGGTATGGTTCGAGTCGGACGCTGGGAAGAAAATGACGTAGTGATTCGAGAACAGTGGGTTTCTCAAAAACACGCCGAGATTTTCTGCCGGAACACTATCGGAGATAGCCGGGAAGAACCTAGCTACTTCCTGCGCGATTTTTCTCGCTACGGGACTCTAGTTTTGGGATCTGAGGGATGGCAGAGAGTTCACCACCAAGAATTTCTGCTACGCAGCGGGAATCAGCTAAAATTTGGCAGTTCTCAAGGTCAGATTTTTGAGTTCACTATTGAGGTTCCTAAAACTTCGGGGTACAGTGAGACTGATTGCGGAACGAATTAAGGTGCGGGTGTAGCTAATGAAGGCAAGCGGCTACTGGCACAGCAAAGTTCTGGGCGTTGAGTGTCCAGTCTGAATTTAAAAGAGTTACTCACCACTGATGGCTCGCAACTAGCTCTTGGCACAGTCCCCCTTCTGTCTTTTCCTTTTCCCACCTAGGTATTACATCATGGCTACCCAATCTACTGATTCTGAATATTTTCGCGACTCACAAACTCAAGCCCAGATGGAACTTCTCGCCACAATTGTTCAGACTGATGTTGCTTATCCCTGGAATCCTGCACAGCTTGAATCCGAATCTTATTTAGCTGCCCTAGAGCAGGAATTTGCGCTATCTGATTCCTTCAGCGACAGCGATATTGCCCTGAAGTCGCAAGTTTTATTCTCGCAATTAGAACAAGTTTGGCTGACGACTGCTCTGCAAAAGTCTTTGCGCGAGAAATTTGCTCGCGTTCCTCAAGATTTTCTGGCCAGCATCGCTCAAAGCGTGCAAAACGCCACTGTTAAGTATCAATCTTTAGCTGACCAAATGGTAGAGTGCGTCTTAGATATTTTGCCTCAGTGGGCTGAGGAAGATTTGCAGGTGTTGGCACGTCCTTTGGCTTATGCCATGCGAGATGTCGATTCGGAAGGGGGGGAATTAGTCATGGCTACTACAAGACCCTGGGCTCAATTGTCGGAAATAGAACAAGCCAGAGTTAGTTTGGCTGTCGCCCGCTATGCAATCTCGCAATTAGAAATGGCTGATTAGTTTTTGGATGGCTAAATTTTTGTGCTGCGATCGCGGTAATTTTTTTAAATTAATATAAAATTAATCTACCTTTAGTTAGATGTCACATTCATCTAATTGCTAAATTTTATGGATTGCTATAGTTTGATATAGCAATCCTATTTGATTTGTAGACAAGATATAGCCTTGCTCAGTAACATGAGATCCACGCTTGATAAGCGGGCATAGGCCTCCGTGGGCATAGGCCTCCGTGGGCATAGGGCATACCTCACCAAGATTGAGAACTTCTGTAATTTTTTTTGAACTATAGCAAGCGTGCCCGACGTTTATGACCCAGATGTGGCAGTATTTTCAATCAGCTTTTTATGGGCGGCGTCGCAGAAACGGCCCACAAGAATTATTTTTTATTATGGAATAGGCCCGAAAGCCTGTTGCCGACATTGCTGAAATCCTTGCCGAAGATTGCTTCTGATATCTTTTCCGGTTGAGTGGGAATGATAAAGTCAAGGTCAATAATTCCACATTCCCCCACTCCCCACTCCCCATCATTCCAGTGTTACCGGAATTCATATGACTTCTCTCCTGGGTAACTCAAACCTTCTTCCTTCTTCCTTCTGCTATATTTTGCCAGGTTTGGACTCGCTAAGCAGTTTGGCAACAGCAAGCAAGATGAATTATCATACAATGGTCAGAATGTTAAAAAATGTAAATATACTAATGGGGGTGTGTCGGAATTTTCCACAGAATTAAAAAGTGGACAGCAGCAAACCCTTACTGTTGCATGCACGATCGGGACTTTAAAATTATTTTATGACAACTTCAAGATTTGATCTTCAAGACTTGAAACGCCGCTTTGGGCGGATTTCGCGGGTGCCGATGGCAACGCTAGTCGTGTTGGGGGTGGTTGCTTTCGCAGGTGCGATCGCCGCAGCCTGGTTTGGCCGTGAAGGTACAGTCAGCGGTATTTTTGCCACAATCAACACTTGGCAGCAAAACCCGCCTGTGTGGCTGCAAGTGCCTGCTACGAGCAAGATGTATTTGTTAGTGCCGACTATCGTGCTTGTCTCCGTTGCTTTAGCTGCAATTAAAATTTCGCCTCAACCGCAGAAATGGTCGCGCGCTGTGGTAGTTGCAATTGTTCTGGCTTTAACCATTCGCTACGTTTTATGGCGATCGCTCGCTACTCTAAATTTAACCGATCCCCTCAACGGTATCTTTAGTTTGGGGCTGTTTTTCCTAGAAATGTTACTGGTTTTCAACACCAGTATTCAACTGTATTTAATGCTGAGAATGAAAGACCGGCGTCGAGAAGCCGATCGCATGGCAGTTGCAGTTGAAGCTGGAAACTTCACCCCGCCAGTAGATATTTTCATCCCAACCTACAATGAACCGGCTTTCATTTTACGGCGCAGTGTAATCGGCTGTCAAGCATTAGATTATCCCAACAAAAAAGTATATTTGCTTGACGATACTAAGCGGCATGAAATCAAGTTGCTGGCAAAAGAACTGGGATGCGAGTATATAACCAGACCAGATAATATTCACGCCAAAGCTGGAAACATTAATCATGCCACAGCCCTTACAAATGGAGAACTAATTGTAGTTTTCGATGCGGATTTTATTCCCACTAAAAACTTTTTAACTCGCACAGTTGGATTTTTTCAAAATCCCGAAATCGCCCTCGTTCAAACACCGCAAAGCTTTTACAATCACGACCCCATCTCTCGTAATTTAGGTTTAGAAAATGTGCTGGCGCCGGAAGAAGAAATCTTTTATCGGCAAATTGAAATCATCAAAGACAGCGCCGACAGCGTGGTTTGTTGCGGTACATCTTTTGTTGTGAGGCGGACTGCTTTAGAAGCAGCGGGAGGATTGGTCACAGATTCAATCTGCGAAGATTATTTTACCGGAATTCGGCTGTCAGCAACCGGATATCAATTAGTTTATTTAGATGAAAAATTGAGTGCTGGTTTGGCGGCTGAAAATATAGAAGCTCATCTAAATCAAAGGCTACGCTGGGCGCGAGGCACTCTTCAGGCATTTTTTATTGATTCCAATCCTTTAACAATTCGCGGTCTCAGATTCGTACAAAGGCTGTCTCATTTAGAAGGATTGCTGCACTGGTTTACCAGTTTAACCAAGGTTTTATATCTGTTGATACCTGTAGCTTATTCATTTTTCGGCATAATTCCTTTGCGGGCAAGTGCGCGGGAATTACTGTACTTTTTCCTGCCTTACTATTTGGTGCAACTTACTGTGTTTTCTTGGCTGAACCGCAGATCTGGATCGGCTTTGCTTTCCGATGTTTATTCGTTCGTCCAGTGTATTCCTTTAGCGGTGACGGTGGTGAGTTCCATGCTGAATCCCTTTGGGAAAGGGTTTCAGGTGACGCCAAAAGGAATGGCGAGCGATCGCTTTCGTTTTAACTGGAATTTGGGATGGCCTTTGATTGTATTGTTCGCAGCTACAGCAGTCAGTTTGTGGCACAATTTAAACATTAATTTAGTTAAAAATCTTGACACCGTACAGTCAATATCCGAAAGTGCACAGTTGTCAAAAGGAATGAGTTTGGGGTGGATTTGGAGCGGTTACAACCTGCTGATGATCGGGATTGCATTGCTGATTTTGGTGGATATTCCTAAGCCGGACATTTACGAATGGTTCAATTTACGCAGGGTTGTACAATTGAATATTGGCGGTAAAAGTTTTTGGGGTATAACCACTGTAATTTCGGAAAGTGGCGCGGAAGTTGCTTTGACGCAGTGGCCAAGTTTTGCGGTGAAAAATAAAGGCAGTAAAGAAAGTTTTACAGCACCAGAGATTTCGCAAAAATATGCCTTTGAGACAAGTTTATCCCAGGGGAAAATGAAACCACTCTCTCCCAGTGCGGCAGTCAAACCAAGGAGCTCGGTAGCGCCGTCTGTTGTTGAGTTGGGCACAGAGCGTCGTTTAGCCAAAGGTTTAATTGATTGTGATTCTGCGACTCTGGAAATCATGGAAGAGAACTGTTTTATTCCTGTGGCTAAGATTGAGTTGGTGAGCGATAAATCTCAGTTGGAGTCAAGTTTTCGGGATGGAAAAGAGTGCAGTTTTGTGGAATTTCCAACTGTGCGAATTGCGTTCGATCGCCTGAACATTAGCCAGCACCGCTGTTTGATCGAAATGCTGTACTGTCGGCCGGGCCAGTGGCAGCGCCAGGAAACTCCCGGAGAATGGCGAGCGCTGTGGCTATTGTTGAGAATTGCTTTGAAACCGAGAGCTGTTTTTGAGAGGAATAGGTCAGTTAGACCGATCGCAGTTTCGCAACTTTAGCCATATCTCGCTGTTATAGCGATCGCAAATCATTCGTAAATTAATTAAGGGTTCGATCGAGCAGCAGTTCCATTGAGTGTTGGTTCAAAAATACCAAATTTGTGTAACTTGAGAAAGTCAAAGCTTTGTGACTGTATGGTAAAATTGAAAAACCATTTAACCAAGGCATTCATAACTGAGCCGATTCCCAAATTTTCTCACCCAAGTCTTGGCATGAAGCCAAATATCTTCGACTGGATTCTGCTGCCTTGCATTAGGAGCAAACAGGACACAAGTTAAAGGCCATTCATCCCGCTCTTTACCTTGATTAATTTCTTCTAGGTAAGCTTTCATTTCTTTATATTTGTGATAGCTGGCTCCATCCCCAATAATCAAATGTCTGGCTTCGGGATTTAAAGATTGTAAGTCTTTTAAGTAAGCCACTGTATTCTCAGAATTTGCCGTTGCATATTCTCGCAGAACAAACTGTTTTGTTAAATAATTTACTGCGTCATAATAAGTTTGTTTTTCTATCTGATTCACGCCTTGGTATTTCTATTCTCTCGTTGCGCCTTCCCCAAAGATAACCACAGACATCTTCCCACAATAGATGACACTCATCAATCAAATACACCACAAGCTTTCTCGCTTCTATAGCTGAGCGGTGTTCTTCCAGAATTTCACAGATTTCTTGGTGCTTTTTTTTGACGAGGTATTCATCACGTTTTGGATTCTTTTTTTGAAATTTTTTCCAGCTAATTCCCGCTGAATTAAAAAGTTGGTAGTAGCTAGTTTTTGATTGAAATTCAATCTGATATCGCTCGGCTATATAATTTGACAATTCGGATAAATCCCACTGGTTTTTATTGGTTAACCATTGGATGACTTCCGCTCGTTATTCAGGCTTAAGTTGTCCCCGCGAACCCTGATGATTTAAGCGCAACCCTTCAATTCCCTGCAACGCATAATTGATTTTCCACTTACTGATAAATGGAGATGATACTCCCAATATCTTTTGAAGAGTTTCGCGGGGAACCCCTTCAATTAACATGCGGATAGAAGCAGCTTTTTTAAGTTCTCTTGGGTCGGGATTGCTGGCAATAAAATTTTCGAGTTACAATAAAGCTTGGACTTCATGCTCCACTTTTTGTGCCGATTTCTTTTGAGACCTCTCAACTCCTACTGAGATTTACGTCCTCATTATTATACATGATTTGTGATTTACAATTCATTTGCGATCGCTATATATCCTGATTAAAACATCACAGTATGAATATTGGGGTAACATAAAGTTAGTTATTTTTCTCTAAATTACCCAATCCATGAAACTCAACTCATCTTTGTTTTATAAAGCGGTTTTGGTGGCAAATTTGCTCCTAGCATCTGTCACCAGTGTGAGTGTCGGTGTTCAAGCCGAAACCAAAAACCATCCTGAGAATTATCGCTCTAAATGCAGTTTTTACGGACAGAATCAACGACAAGCACAAACAATAGGCTGTTCAGTCAAGCAGAATCCCAACAAAATTACAATAGTATCATCTAAAAACACGCTCATTGTGTGGGTCGATATGCTTGACTTTTTCCCAATACTCTAACCTTAACTTCATGACTCTTTCTATTCCGGCTTGGCTACTTCTCACTGTTTTTTTTTACGATTTAATCCCAACTTTTGTAAGGCGTTACACATGGCTGTTCTACCCACCCAATTTCCCGTCTTCTGGGCAAATAACTCACACAATTCTAGTAAGGTTGCATCGGGATGTGCTGCCACTATTTCTCTCAAAGAAGCTGTGGAATTATTCAAATGACTGTATCTCGGTTTCCCCCTGGGTTTCGGCTGTAAATTCCCCTCTATTTTTTGTTGCTTGACCAGTTTTTGAACTAAACTTTTACTGACGGAAAATATCGCTGCTGTTTTTCTGATCGACAGCTTCTGCTCGATATGGGCTGCTACTATTTTTGTTCGCAAATCTACTGAATATGCTTTCATTGGTGTATTTTTTTAATCTATTCTTATTGTACCTCATAACACCCGGAAGTGCTGTATATGGATTTCCTTTGGGAAAGAATGTTCGTGCCACAGTTGCTGTCATTTCTGGAATTGACGAGCAGTCGCGGGGGTGAAGAGTCATAATAAATTATTTAATAGGCTGCGTGATTACACAATCATTCTGCCTATTCAGGACGGCGATGCCTGAGGGGTTTCACCCCTCAGACATTCGCCAACAGTCTCAAAAAATCAACACTACACTGTGCTAAATTCATTAGAAACTATGAACCCTAGTCTAGGAATAAACATCGCCGGCTACATTAACGGCGAATTTGGTATAGGAGAAGGTGTCAGAGCTAATATCAGAGCTGCAGAAGCCGCGGGGATTCCCTTCGCCATAAACAATTTTACCCGCAGTCCTCACCGCAAACAAGACACCACATATCAAAACTTTAGCCAAGACAATCCCCATCCCCTAAACTTAATTCAAGTCAACGCCGATCAAGTTGCAGCCTTTATCAAACATACAGGTTCCACCTATTTTGAAAACAAATACAATATCGGCTTTTGGGCCTGGGAACTTCCCGCATTTCCCCCAGAATGGCAGCCAGCATTTAATCACTTTCACGAAATATGGACTTACAGCAACTATTGCGCCGAGGCAATTTCTGCACTTGCGCCAATTCCTGTCATCAAAATCATGCCAAGTATTGATCTTCCCGCACCTTCCCTGAACAGAGAAGCACTGAATTTACCGAAAAATAAATTTATTTTCTTGTTTGTATTCGACTTTTCCAGCCGCATTGAGCGCAAAAATACTTTAGCGACAATTCAAGCATTTAAACAAGCTTTTGGCGAAGATGACCGCCTCTTGTTGATTATCAAATCTTCTAATTCAAACAAACATTTAGAGGAGCAAAATTTATTAAAATCTGCCATAGCTAATTCTTCAAATATCAAACATCTAGACGGGTATTTGTCCAAAAATAAACTTAACGGTTTGCTGTATAATTGCGACTGTTATGTATCCCTGCACCGCTGCGAAGGATTTGGATTAACAATGGCTGAAGCCATGTTTTACGGGAAACCCGTAATTGCCACCGGCTATTCATCAAATACAGAATTTATGAATGTCGGCAATAGCTATTTAGTCAAGTATAAGTTAATCCCAATTGAGCAAGATTGCGGGCCTTACAAAAAAGGCAATGTTTGGGCCGAAGCAGATGTCGAACACGCTGCAGATTTAATGCGGTACGTCTTTAACAATTACCGGGAAGCTCAACAAATGGGAGCGGTGGCGGCAGAAGAAATTAAGACTTTACTCAACCCGCAAGTTACAGGTAATAAAATTAGCAAACGTCTCGAATATATTGCCGAGATTACCGATAACTTTCAAAGCATACCTCTGTCAGGAACAGCCAAAGCGAAGTCGGCAAAAATTAGGGCTAACTTGCCACCATCACAGCAACAAAGTCAATTAAAAGGAGAACTGCCAAAGGAGCAGCCGAAGGTTAGCATTTGCATTCCGACATACAACGGAGAAGCATTTATTGGGGAAGCAATTCAAAGTGCTTTGGCCCAAACATACCCTAACATAGAACTGATTATATCCGATGACGGCTCCACAGACCGCACAATTGCGATCGCCCAATCATTCCAATTACAAACTTCAGTCGATTTCCGCATCGTACTGCACCGCAACTACGGTTTATCACAAAACTGGAACTTTTGCATATCTCAAGCAAAAGGTCAATACATTAAGTTTTTGTTTCAAGACGACTTGCTCGCGCCAGAATGTATTGAAAAAATGGTCGCAATCGCCCAACAAAACCCAGAAATAGGTATGGTTTTTTCCCCGCGCGGCATCACCATAGCTGACGATGAATCTAACCCGATTTTGCGCCTAGCTTCCCAATCAATTAAAGATTTGCATAAAAGTTGGTCGAATTTAAAATCTATTCAGCCCGGAAAAGAATTACTGGCTGATACTAACTGCTTGAGCAACCCCATAAATAAAATTGGCGAACCGAGTACCGTCTTAATTGCCGCGCGAGTTTTTGCAGAAATAGGATTATTTGATTCGGGATTATCTCAGTATGTAGACTTAGATATGTGGTGGCGAATCATGGGAAACTATCACATCGGATTTGTAGACGTAAAACTGTCGTCGCTGCGGATTCATCCCGAACAACAAACTTGGAAAAACTTCGCTGCTGGGGAAAATCATAAGGATGTAGTCAGATTTTACAAAAAACTACTAAATAGTCCTGATTACAGTTTCCTGGAGCAACAAATCAAACAGACAATCCGCCAAAAGTTGGCATTGAGAACCCAGCCGAGTTTATCGGAATTGTCACCACTGCTTGATCAATACAATAAATTTCCCTCAAAACAGCCTCTTCTCGCGCTGCGCCCATACCGCCAACAGCTAGCTGAATATTGGCTGAATTTGCCAGCGGAAAAATTAGAAACTGCTTACTCGAAAGATATGGGTAAAGCTCATAAATTGCTACTAGATAGCGCCCTCAAAAATGAAAGTTTAACTGAGTCAGAACAAAGTTTTGTTCAGCAGTTATCCTCGAAACTTGCTGAAGGAGGAGAAATTGCCGAGAAGATGCAATATCTCCTCGCAGCGATGCTGTACCGCGACGCTTATCAGTTGCCACTTGAATATAACAATGCAGCGATTCCCCAGTGGTTTTTTGACGATTTTCTGAAATTTATATTTCAGTCTCCCGGTTATTTTAAACAAAACTGGGAAGTAGAAAGGTACTCTGAATATTTCCAGCAGTTAATCAAGTACGTCGCTGCTAATATCGCTAGTTTTCCCGATTCAGAAGTTTGGCGTTATTTGGGGGATTTTATTGCGAAAAATGTTAGATTCCAACCTTTGTATTTTAGCGAGGTCAATCTACTCCATATATTGAGTCAGCGAGCTGATATTCTGGAATTTCATTTGAAAAATATCGGCTGTCAAATAGAATGGAATTTTCCTCATAGAGAACCTGAAAGAACTAAAATACGAGTTGGCTTTTTGCTTGATAAAATTAGTGATGAATCCGAGACTCGTGCTGCCATTTCGAGTTTTGAATATTTAGACAGAAGCAAATTTGAAATAATCGTGTACTATTTCCAGGTACAAGACGAGCGACTGGGGAAATATTGCGAAAATTGCGCCGACAAACTGGTGCAACTGTCAGAAGATTTGCCCAATCAAGTTCGAGAAATGCGATCGCACGATTTAGATATTCTGCTAATCTGCACCAATACTAGCGACACTTCTCAACCAAGTGCCCTCCTGTGCCTGCACCGACTAGCGCGGGTGCAAATAGCTACCGGTGCATCAACCCCCGCAACCACCGGCACCCGAAATATCGATTATTTCATTGCTGGAGATTTGACATTGCGCGCAGGTGCAGCAGCAGAGTATCGCGAAAAATTAATTAGTTTAGAAGGGTCGGGAGTTTGTTTAAGCTATACTGTAGGATCAGCACCTGGCAGAGTTGAACCGACTCGCAGGAGTTGGGGAGCTACAGACGAATCTGTAGTGTTCATGTCCGGCGCTCCAGCTTTGACAATTATCCCAGAATTGAGAGAAACTTGGGCAAAAATTATTGCTGCCGTACCGAATTCTATTTTAGTTTTGTATCCCTTTAGTTCCCGCAATGGAAACTATCCGACGGTGCCTTTTTACAACCAAATTCGATCGCTCTTTGCCGAATTTGGGATTGACAAAAAGCGCTTAGTTGTGATTAAGGCGCTGCCATCTCGCGCCGATTGCATAAAATGTCTGGAATTGGCTGATATATATTTAGACTCATATCCATACAGCAGTGCCCGCTCCTTAGCAGAACCTCTGTTGGTGGGGTTGCCTGTAGTGGTAAGAAAAGGGCAAACAACTCGATCGCGACAATCAGCCGCCGTGCTCGAAGAACTGCTACTTCCGGAACTGGTAGCAAACAGCGAGAACTCTTATTTAGAGCTGAGCACAGCACTGGGTACAAACCCAGAACTGCGTCGGCACTACCGCGAGCGAATCCAGCAAAAAATGGCGGCAAACCCCAAATATCTCGACAGTCGCGCTTGCTCGACCCAACTCGAAACACTCTTTGAAAGACTATTCCGAGAGTGAAGGAAGAAGGAAGTTCAGCAACTAAGCAGTGTACGGGATTTAACGGATGGATGTTGAGGGAAGAAGGAAGATGGCAGAAGTAAAGATTTTCCCACTCTCCCACTCTCGCATCCCGCTACCATTGTGAGACCCGCGGGGAACCCCTCGCTAGGCAGAGCGTCAAGAAATAGACAGCAATAGCGCTAGCCCACTGACGGTCTGCTATCATCGGGGAATCGAGGGGTTAGTGGTTGTCGCTCTTTTCCTGCCACAGCTAAATTAAAAGGGGAAGCGCAAGTCAGTTGGAGATAAAAAAATGACAGGACTTTTTCAAATAGGCGATAAATTATTGCAAGCTCAGGATATGCCATCGCTCCTGAAGCGGTATCAGTTGATGCCGCAATTCTTGCGCGGTGTAATAGTAGACCAAGCGATCGCATCCTTTAGTTGCAGCGACGAAGAACGCCAATCCGCCGTCGAGAACTTTCTGGCACAACACCAACTGACAGCCCCCGAAGCCAAAGAAGCTTGGCTGCGCGGCCAAAATATGACGGAAGAAGAACTTCAAGAGATGGCCGTTAGGCCCTTGCTGATCGAAAAATTTAAGCAAGCCACTTGGAGACCTAAAGTAGATAATTATTTTTTAACCCGCAAAGCCAGCCTAGACCACGTAGTCTATTCCCTGGTACGCACCAAAAATCCAGCATTAGCAAACGAACTTTACTTTCGCATCCTCGAAGGGGAACAAACCTTTGCTGAAGTGGCCCGCGACTATTCCGAAGGGCCGGAATCCAAGTCAGGCGGCTTGTTGGGCCCAGTACCCCTGAGCCAGCCCCACCCGGCAATCAGCAAACTTTTGTCCGTCAGCCAGCCAAATCAACTCTGGACGCCGCGTCCTCTGGCAGAATGGATGGTAATTATTCGACTAGAAAAGTTCATGCCGGCCCAGCTCGATGAATCGATGCGGCTGCACTTGATTAACGAACTCTTTGAAAGCTGGCTCGCCGAACAGATATCGCAAATAGGCCCGCTACAGCCCCTCTCCTCCGTGTCTTCAATATCATGACAATCCAGCAATTGGGTCAGGGGCCCCCGGATTTATCCGTGGAGACTTGAAAAAGCGTAGCATCCTGACAAAAACCCCCTGGATTCATCTGTGGATTCAATCTAAAATCTAAAATCTAAAATCTAAAATTGGATGACTTCTTCCGCTGTTTCCCTCTCCCAAATTCAGGATTTCCTAGCTCAAACACCTCCCTTTGACCGACTGTCAGAGACGGCTCTGACAGCCTTGGTGGCTAAATGCCAACTCCTTGGCTACCGGACGGGGCAACCCCTGTTTGAACGGGAAAAAATGCCGACTCAGGTGGCAATTATCTATCAAGGCCAGGCGCGGCTGCTGGGCTTTGACCAGCGCTCGCAGCGCCACGTAAGTTTGCGCTTGGTGCAGTCGAAGGAAATTCTCGGCTGGGCTGGGTTGCTCAGGGGGGTTCCCTGCGAAACAGCGATCGCCTCTACAGATGTGATCGCGATCGTCCTACCTGCCGAAGATTTCCTGAGCGTACTGGAAAAACAGCCGACTTTTGGAGAAGCCTTTCGCGAACACTGTTCGTTGAGCGAAGTATTTGAACTGTTGAGCCTGGAGTTGCAGCGCCAAGCCGACGGCACTTCTAATCTCAAGGAACTCACCCTGCAAGCTTGGCAAGATGCGACAGTTGTCAACGTACCAAACGGCAACAAAAAAACTCAAGACATCGCCAAAGAGCTAGATGCCGATCGAATTTGGCTCGTCAGCAGTGGCGTCTTGGGCGACTTTCCCACCGGCAGCCGCTTCTCTGTGGAGGAAAACGCAGCCAAATCCTTAAAAGTAGAAGGTCGCCTCGGCGCCCGCTTGGTCGGCTTCCGGGAACCCTCAGCATCACCACCAGAGCTAGAAGATCCCCCTATTGGCGGGACAGACACAGGAACAGGAGGCTCAGGGAAAAAGCCACCCATCATTTTTGAGGATGTACCCCCCGCCCCACCTACTCCCCCAGAACCCGCAAGGGACCAACCAAAGGATGCGGGGAGATATCCAGTTTTCCGCGCCAAAGGGCAGATTGACGCTCCGCTAGCTTGCTTCCAGATGTTGAGCAAGTATTTCGGCCTGAAATTTCGTCGAGATATCATCCGCAAAGTTCTAGAAAATCAGTTAAAAACCGCTGGTTCTATCAGTATGCAAGCCTGCGGGGCGATCGCCCAAAGCATCGGCCTCACGCCCCAATTGGCGCAAGTGCCAGCAGAAGCCATCAACCGCATCAAAGCCCCCGTAATGATTAAATGGCAAGATAGCTTTGCCATTATTTACAGCATCACCGAGCAAGAATTGGTGATGGCCACGCCCGAACAGGGGCTGATGCGGAAGCGGATACCTCAGTTTAAAGAAATCTGGGGCGAACAGGGAGAAGTCCTGCTCCTGCAAGCTCCGCAAGTCGAACAAAAAGAGCAGTTCAGCTTCTGGTGGTTTGTGCCGGCGCTGATGGAACACAAGACAGTGTTTTTTGAGGTGTTGCTCGCTTCGTTTTTTGTACAGTTATTTGGTCTTGCCAACCCATTAATCAGCCAAATAATTATTGATAAGGTCTTAGGTCAGCGTAGCATTGACACCTTGGATATTTTGGGTGCATTTCTGTTAGGTGTTGCTCTGTTTGAAGGACTGCTCAACGGTTTGCGTACCTTTTTGTTTATAGATACCTCAAACCGCATCGATGTCAAATTGAGTGCGGAGGTGATCGACCACTTGCTCCGGCTGCCCCAAAATTACTTTGACAACCGGCGCGTCGGAGATTTGGTCTACAAATTCAGCATGATGGGCCAGATTCGGGAATTCATGACGAGTACAGCTCTGACAGTGGTTCTTGATGCGGTATTTTCGGTGGTTTACGTCGCCGTTATGCTCTCCTACAGTGTGCAGCTAACGTTTGTATCTTTGGCAGTGGTACCGATACTGGGGCTGATGATTATTCTAATCAATCCGCTGGTGCTGCGCCTGATCAAACAAAGAAATATGCGTTTTGCTGACTCTCAATCTTATCTAGTAGAAGTAGTCAGCGGGATTCAAACTGTTAAGGCTCAAAATATTGAATTGAAATCCCGATGGGAGTGGTCGAGCCGCTACGCAAAATACATTACAGCCAGTTTTAAAACCATTATCACGGGGACTACGGCCGGTACGATTAGCGGCTTTTTAAACCAGGTGGGTAACTTAGCTCAGTTGTGGGTGGGAGCTTATTTGGTACTGGGAAATGAGATTACTTTGGGTCAGTTGATTGCTTTCCGAATTATTTCCGGGAACGTGACTGGTTCGCTGCTGCGTTTTGTGAGCGTCTGGCAAAGTTTCCAAGAAGTCTCAATGTCGATCGATATGCTTAAGGATGTGGTCGATACGCCGACGGAAACCAGCGATGAAGACCGGAGCAATATCCCGCTGCCGGCAATTCAAGGGCAGGTTACCTATGAGGAGGTTTCCTTCCGATTCCTAGAAAGCGGGGCACTGCAATTAGCTAATGTTAATTTGGAATTTCCTGCTGGCAGTTTTGTGGGAATCGTGGGGGGAAGCGGTTCCGGTAAAAGTACGGCGATGAAGCTGTTGCAGCGTCTTTATCCGCCGTTGTCGGGCCGGATTTTTATTGACGGATACGACATTTCTAAGGTGGAACTGTACTCGCTCCGCAGCCAACTTGGGGTGGTGTTGCAAGATACTTTGCTGTTTAACTGTACTGTGCAGGAAAATATTGCTCTGAGTAATCCCGATGCGAGTACGGATGAGATTGTGCGAGCTGCAAAATTAGCGGTAGCTCACGATTTTATTATGGGCTTACCTGCTGGCTACAATACGGTGGTGGGAGAGCGGGGTTCGTCGCTTTCTGGGGGTCAAAGGCAGCGTTTGGCGATCGCCCGGACGATTTTGCAAAACCCGAAACTGCTGATTTTGGACGAAGCTACAAGCGCTCTCGACTACCATTCCGAACGCCAAGTTTGCAATAACTTAGCAGAAGCTTTTGCCGGCCGCACGGTGTTTTTCATTACTCACCGCCTGACTACCATCCAAAACGCCGATGTAATTATTATGATGGATCAAGGTTCTGTAGTCGAGCGGGGAACTCATAAAGAATTAATGGCTCTTAAAGGGCGTTACTACTGCCTCTTCCAACAACAAGAGTCATCGAATACCTGATCTCTAACAACTCACAACTGATCACTAACGCTTAACAACTGAGAACTAACAAATGGCTATGAAATCGTTAATACTTTCTGAGCAACCAGTCATTCTCGAAAAACCAGCGATTTGGTCGCACTTGTTTTTGTGGATGATCATGCTGATGACCACTTCTGCTGTAGTTTGGGCTTATTTTGCTAGCGTAGAGCAAGCTGTCCCTGCTGTCGGCCAATTGGAACTCAAAGATGGTGCTAGAGACATCCAAGCACCTGCTACGGGCGCTGTGGTGAGACTTCACGTTGAAAATGGCGATCGCGTGGAAAAAAACCAGCCTCTGCTCACTTTCAACCCCATAGCACCCAGTGCCGATTTAACATCGATACAGAAAACTAAAGAAGCTCTGGAAAAGGAAAATAAATTTTACGAAGATGTTGTCAACGGCAAAATTCAAGGCGCTGTTCCTTCTAACCTAGAATCAACAATCAAGGACAGACAGAGCCTCACGGCACAAAATCAAGTGCTGCAAGCTTTGATTGACGAACTGTACCTCAATCGGGGAGCTAGCGGAAATTTTGATGCTGCTCAGCAAGGACTTTATGTTAATTATCGATCGGAATTTCTGTCTCGCGTCGCTGCTGCTCAAGGCCAAGTTCAGGAGTTAGAAAAACAACTGAAGCAAGCTCAGGATGCTGAGAAAGCCGCCGGCGATCAAATGACAGTGGCACAGCAACAATTGGGTTTTGCCCAAAACCAATTAAATTATGCCCAGCAGCAGTTAAGTTCTTCGCAAGAGCAAGTAAAATCCGCCCTGGCTCAGAGAGATTTGGCCCAAGAACAGTTAGCGAAATCCCAACAAGTATTGAAGTCGAATCAAAACATTCTAGGCAGACTCGCCCCCCTGGTAGAGGAAGGAGCCATCGCTGAACTGCAAAAAGAACGTCAAGAGCAAGATGTTTTCAGAGGCCAAAGCGACGTTCTCAAACAGCAAGATCAAATCAAGCAGCGCGAAGGTGAAATCAACTCTCGCAAAGGCGAAATTAACACACGCCTCGGTGAAATCAATACGCGCCGAGGCGAAATTAACGCGCGTCAAGGTGACATCCAAAAAATTAGTGCTGACATACAGCGCCAGCAAGGAGAGCAAGCGCGCATTCAGGAGTCTATCGCCCGCGCCCAAGAACAGTTAAAAAACACCAAGGATTCTTGGGCAAAAGAACTTTACAGCAAAATTGCTGAAAACGAGAAACAAATTGCCAGCAGCGATTCTCAGCTAAGCCGCTTCAAAGTGGAAAACCTGAAAAAGTTGTCCGAGGTGAACGCTCAGCTAGAAAAGGCTCAACAAAACCGCGACACTCAAGTGATGAAGGCTCCGGTATCGGGGGTAATCTTTGATTTGAAGCCTTCTACGAAGGAGAAAGCTAAGTTGGATATGGCGAAAGATCCGATATGCCAATCCATTATTAATACGGTGCTGAAACCGGGCGAACCGCGCCCAGCACGCTGCGAAGAAGCTTATTACGAAGCGCAGCAAACTGAAAAGCTGCTCAAAGTTTTGGATGACGACAACGGTCTGGAAGCAGTTGTTTACCTGGAAAACAGCAATGTGGCTCTGGTATTGGATGCTTTGAGACAGAAGCGGGCAAAATTGGAGCAGTATCACGGCAAGCAATTAGACGGAGAAAAGATTGACTGCGAAATAGGTAAAAGTTGCGTTTGTCCAGAGAAGGAAGTTAACAGAGAGAAACTGGGTTTGACGAAATACCAATGCGTGCCTGTGGAAGTGAATGTAGAAGCTTTCCCAGCGATGGAGTTTGGTACTGCTGAGGGTGAAGTGATAGAGATTAGCAGCGATGCTGAGCCTCCTACTGAACTGCGGAAATACTATGCTTTCAAAACCAAAATTAAGCTCAAAAATCAGAAGTTTGTTTTGAACAAGGACAAGGCAAATGAAGTGGAGGTTAACTTGCAGTCGGGAATGTCCGTGAGTTCTAATATCAATATTGGCAAGCGGACTGTTTTGCAGATGTTTATCAACCGATTTACTGGGAAAATGGATACGTTCAAGACTATTAAGTAGCGAAGAGTTGACTGTTGACGGTTTACTGTTGACGGTTTATTGTCAGTCGAAAAGCTGATGATATCATGTCCGTTCGAGCGACCGCGATTTTTGTCGGGGCGGGTTCAGCAACAATACCTGCGAATAATTGGCAATCTCAAAAACCCGCCCCGACCGGGATGTTATGGTTAATCGCTCGGACATGATATGACGAGAGTTTACAATTCCGATGCTACCGGATTGGATATTAATGAAAAAAATCATATTATTTACTTTATATCTAATTCCTGTCCTCTTATTAATCGGATTTGTAGCGAATTATAGCGTTAATGTTCCCGTTGATGACGAGTGGAGGTTAGCTAGCCTTTTTGAAAAAATAGCTGCGGGAAATGTAACTTTTAACGATTTTTGGGCTTTGCACAGCAACCACCGCATACTTTTCCCTAAAATAATTATTGCGATGCTGGCTTTTGCTTCCCGATGGAATATTAATTATCAGTTGTGTCTCAGCATAGGTTTGGCTGCGATAACTTTTATTGCTATGTACAAGTTATCCTCGATGCAAGTTAAGAATGTCGCGGATGATTTGTGGCATTTAGCTAATATTTTAACTTGTATTTTGCTTTTCTCGCTAGTTCAGCACGAAAACTGGCTTTGGGGATTTCAATTGGCTTGGTTTTTTGTAAATTTATGTTTTGTAGCTGCGGTTTATGCGCTGGTTTCACATCACAAATTATTGCCTAATATTAGAATCTCTATTGCTGCTGTATTCTGCTTTTTTGCGAGTTTTTCGCTCGCTCAAGGCTTGCTGTCTTGGTTGGCGGCGATTCCGGCTGTGCTGGCTTTGGAGGGAAATGCAGCGCAGAAACGAAAAAGACTTATTGTCTGGATGCTGCTCTTTGTGGCAACTTGTGCTGTTTACTCAATAGATTATCATCCGAGTCGGAAAACAAGTATTATTTCATTGTTGAAAAAGCCGTTTGTGGTGATTGATTACTTTTTAAGTTTGCTGGGTTCGCCAATTGTGCGATCGCCTGGAATTTCAGCATTCGTTGGATTGCTAATATTTGCAACTTTTATATTTTTTGTCGTTTATTTTGGCCAAAAGATTGTATCAAGTTCGGTAGCTTCATCTGTGAGTGCCAACTCAGAAAAGCAACCTCAAGTCCCCGCGATTCCTTCGTCCATCGCAATCACAGATAGGAAGGATATTGCTGAGAATTATCAGGCTTTACCTTGGCTGTCAATAGGTTTTTTTTCGGTTTTATCTGCTCTGTTTATTACCGCTGGAAGGGCTGAATTTGGGGCAATCCAGGCGATCGAATCGTCGAGATATACGACTAATTCGATTTTGCTGTTAATTGCTGTGGTTCAGCTATGGCAATTGTTTGTCCGAGGTAATTATCAAGAAAGAAAAGCAACGTTAAAGAGTAATTATAAATTTATTTATCGGGTAGTAGCAGGGCTGTTAATTGCTACACTTATTTTTAACTCTCAACAGGCGATCGCCAAAACTCGATCGGCAATTATTTACAAACAAGGCGCTCAAGATTGTTTGCAGTTAATTAACTATCTGGAACCCTCTGATTTTTTCAATAATTCACCGGAAAGCTGTGTGAGGGTGCTGAGCAAAAAAACTTGGCTGGTGAGAGAAGGCGCTGCAATTATCGACAAAATAGGTTGGCTCAAGTTCGCGAAAAATGTAGAGTTTATTTCTAATACGGAGAAAGTTTACGGTTATTTAGACAAACCTCAAACTAGCGATAAATCCTTGACTGTTAAGCAAAATGATGCTGTCAAGGCTGCGGGCTGGGCGGTTTGGCCAGAAAAATTGCAACAGCCGAATATTGTACTGCTATCTGTCGGGGACAAAAAATCTTTTTTTGCTAACGCTTATGTAAATTTGGACAGTCCCGACATTGCTGAGAGTTTAAAATCTGAGTTATACAATAATGCAAGGTGGGCTGTTGATTTGTCGGATAATAATTTGCCGATCGCCCAAACCGAAATTAAAGCTTGGGTGTATAATCCTCTTGACAACCAGTTTGTCCAGTTGCGCGGAGGATGAGGAGTGAAAATTTCTGTGATTATACCAGCTCACAATGAGGAGGGCTGTTTGTACGGTACTGTGCGGGCGATCGCCCAGACGCTCGATTTAGAAGGCATTCCGCACGAAATTTTGATTGTGAATGACAATAGTGTCGATCGAACTCTTGATATTTGCCAGGAGTTGTCAGAGACTTTTCCCACAGTTAGATACATCAACAATCAACCTCCCAACGGTTTCGGATTTGCTGTGCGCCGGGGATTGGCGGAATTTGACGGAGATGCTGCAGCAATTGTGATGGCGGATGCTTCCGACGATCCCATAGATTTGGTAGCAGGATACCGCAAGCTGCAAGAAGGATATGATTGCGTTTTTGGTTCCCGCTTTATCAAAGGTGGCTTTGTGGTGGATTATCCACTTCACAAGTTAGCAATTAACCGCTTAGCAAACTGGTTTGTCAAAAGTATTTTCGGTTTGCGGTACAGCGATGTCACCAATGCTTTTAAAATTTACCGCAGAGAAGTAATTGAAGGCGTACAACCGATTTTGAGTCATCATTTTAATTTGACAGTGGAACTGCCTTTAAAAGCAATTGTTCGGGGTTTTTCCTATACGGTAATTCCTCTGAGATGGTACAATCGGACTGCTGGTATTTCTAAGCTAAAAATCAAAGAGATGGGCAGTCGATATTTGTTTATTGTCTTGTATGTATGGCTGGAAAAACATCTGTCTCGCGGCGACTACCACCGGACTAGAAAGATAGCAAAATTAAAAGTGAATGCCTGAGAGAATTTTAATTGTTGGTGGTGCCGGCTTCATCGGCAGTTGTTTGGCAATTGGCCTGAAGAAACTGCACCCGGAATGGCAAATCATTTGTTTAGATAACCTGCGTCGCCGGGGTTCGGAATTGAATCTGCCTCGGCTTAAAAGTTGCGGGATTCAGTTTGTTTACGGGGATATTCGCACAGCGGCAGATTTAGATCCAGTTGCACTCAATGCTGACTGCATTATAGATTGTGCTGCGGAGCCTTCTGTGCTGGCTGGTTTTAGTTCACCTCAGTACGTTTTGCAGACGAATTTACTGGGTACTGTAAATGTTTTGGAGTTGGCGAGACAAACGGGTGCGAGTTTGCTGTTTTTGTCTACCAGTCGGGTTTATCCGATCGCCAGTGTCAAATCTGTTAATCTGTTAGAGTTGCCGAATAGATTTGCGATCGCCCCTGAGCAAACTTTACCCGGTATATCGGAGTTAGGCATATCAGAAGACTTCCCATTAAAAGGACACCGTTCACTTTACGGAGCAACTAAATTAGCTTCGGAATTGCTGATTGAGGAATATAGGGAAGCATACAATGTGCCAGCAATAATTAACCGCTGCGGGTTAATTACCGGGGCTTGGCAAATGGGTAAAGTCGATCAGGGAGTTTGCGGTTTGTGGGTGGCTGCTCACTATTTTCAAAAGTCGCTGAATTACATCGGGTTTGGGGGCAGCGGGAAGCAAGTTAGGGATTTACTGCACGTTGAAGATTTGTTGAGGTTAGTTAATTATCAACTAGAACATTTTGCTGAATTTGACGGTGAAGTTTTTAATGTTGGTGGCGGTTTGAGCAATAGTCTTTCTTTGGTTGAGACAACTGATTTGTGTCAAAAGATTACCGGGAAATCGATTTCAATTAATCCTGTGTTGGAGGAACGCGTGGGGGATATCCCGATTTTTATTACTGATTCTTCTAGGGTGATGGAGAAGACAGGATGGCGACCTGTTATTGGGCCGGAAGCTGCTTTGCAGGATATTTATGATTGGATTGCTGCTAATGAGGTGGTTTTAAGTTCGATTTTGTAGGGTTTTTTAACCGCAGATGTCGGGGTATCTGTTGTGCAATTTGGTAATAAAACCATTTATTATGCGGTAGGGAAACAGCTTTTGGAGTGTCCGGTATTAGGACACGGCAGTGCCATTTCCCTACATAAATTTATACATAACCCTATTTTTTAAATCGGACGAGAGCGAATTATATCTCAATTATTGCCCGATTAAAACATCAGGAATTACCGCTCGCAGATATTAAACGCGGTTCAGCATTCATCCCCAAACTTCTGTCAAATCTAAGACAAACCCAGGCAAAACATCTTCACCGGACAAACTAATAGGATTTTCCAAGACTTCTACATCTTGACTTGGCCTGTAAATCTCCACCTTTTTGTTTTTCCGATCTATCAACCAACCCAAACGAGCACCATTGTTCATATACTCTTTCATCTTGGCTCGCAGCGGTTCCATGTTGTCAGTTTTAGAACGGAGTTCTACCACAAAATCAGGACACAAGGGAATAAAACTTTCTTTTTGTTTTGGGGTAAGCTCATCCCACCTTTCTAGACGCACCCAAGCAGCATCGGGAGAGCGATCGGCTCCATTGGGTAAGTGAAAACCAGTAGAAGAGTTAAACGCTTTACCTAGTTTAGTTTGACGGTTCCACAACCAAAGCTGTCCTTCTATATCGAGATTTCTGTATCCTGTTTCGCCTCCGGTTGGTGGATTCACGATTAACTCTCCTTGTGCTGTTCTTTCTAATTGTAATTCTCGGTTGGCGATCGCCAATTCAACGAATTGCTCGCGAGTAACGGTGAGTGTTAGTGTCGGCGGAATATTCACAGCAATGGCGCGGGATGTTTGTGTCATCATTTTTTTCCTAAAATTGATGCTTTTTTAGCAAATTGATCCTGATTTTGCCCAGCCCAAACTACAGGAATACTTGCAATTTTTATTATAACAATTGAAAGGCTCTAGGGGCGGCGATCGCTTTACCCAATCGTTAATTATTTGGTTTCGATGCTTTGACAAACATTTGCCCTCCCAAAAACCGCCACAACAAAGGCAATTTCAAGTAAAGTTTTAACAGCAAAGGCGAGGCAGGTCTGCCTTTAGTCGAAAACGGTAAAAATCTCGGTATAATTAGGTCGATTTCAAAGCCGACGGTTTGTAAAAGTTCTTGCAGCGATAAGTGGGTAATTGGTAATTGATGGTCGATAAAGTCGTAATACTCTTTGAAAGAATATTTAAAATTTGGTTGGACAACTAAGAGAGAACCCCCTGGCTTAAGTGCCTCAAAGCAAAATGAAATAATTTGGAGGAGTTCTTCTTTATTACGGAGATGTTCAAAAAAGTTAGAGATAAATATCCGGTCAAATTGTTTCCTAAAAGCAGGTTGGTTCTCAAAACTTAAAACATCAATGTTCAGCACTTTTACATCAGGATTGGCAAATAAATTGGAATCGGGGTTGAGATCAATTAAATATTTTTTTTTAGCCCGAATTTGATTTATAAACTCGCAGTAACCGCCGCCAATATCTAAAACGGTTGATTCGGGAGGAACATAATCTTGTAAAAATTCGTCAATTAAAACTTTCCAGAGTGCCACCTTGGCTTGCAGTTGTCGGGAATCAAATCGATTGGCGTACAAGTTTTTGAGATATGCGTCGGCTTTCATAGTAAAATAGCAGAGACTGAGTATGAGTTTATCACTTTCACAGCTAACTATGAATGTTATATCTACCGAAATACCGGAAGTTCTGATAATTGAGCCGAAAATTTTCGGAGACGCTCGCGGTTTCTTTTTTGAGAGTTTCAATCACAAAGCTTTTGTGGAACAAACAGGCGTTACTGCAGAATTTGTTCAAGACAATCATTCCAAATCTTCTAAAAATGTGCTGCGGGGTTTGCACTACCAAATTCAGCAGCCTCAAGGCAAATTGCTGCGGGTAGTTGCGGGAGAAATATTTGATGTAGCGGTGGATATTAGAAAAAGTTCGCCGACTTTTGGGCAGTGGGTTGGCTGTTTAGTGAGTGCAGAAAATAAACGGCAATTTTGGGTGCCGGCGGGATTTGCTCACGGTTTTTTAGTGGTTTCCGAGACGGCTGAAGTTTTGTACAAAACTACAGATTATTACGCACCGGCACACGAGCGGTGTATCCTATGGAATGACCCGGATTTGGCGATCGACTGGCCGCTAGATGGTGCCCAACCAATCTTATCAGCTAAAGACCAAGCGGGACAAACGTTGAAAAGAACTCAAGTGTTTTGATCATGAAAATTTTACTCGCAGGCGGCAGCGGACAGCTAGCTCAAGAATTGCAGCCGATTTTATTATTTTTGGGAGAGGTTATTGCGCTTGATCGCACTCGCCTCGACTTATCCCAACCCGAAAGCATCCGTCAAGCAATGGCTGAAATTCAACCGGATTTAGTCATCAATTCGGGTGCTTACACTGCGGTAGACAAAGCCGAAAGTGAACCAGAATTAGCATATGCAGTCAACGCTATTGCCCCAGGAATTTTTGCAGAAGAATGCGAAAAACTGGGAGCAAGTTTGATGCACTTTTCTACTGATTATGTATTTGACGGCAGCCAGGGTTCTGCTTATTTGGAAACAGATTCTACGAACCCGCTGGGAACTTACGGCAAGTCGAAATTAGTAGGCGAGGCAGCTATTCGGAAAGCGGGAAACCGACATATTATTATTAGAACCGCATGGGTTTACGGTAATGGTGGCAAAGGTAATTTTGTCAAAACCATGCTGAGGTTGGGAAAGGAAAGGGAAGAAATTCGAGTCGTAGCCGATCAGATCGGAAGTCCTACTTGGACTGGGGATTTAGGTGCGGCGACTTCACAAATTATTCCTCTCCTAGGGCCAGAAACTTTTGGAACATACCAGTACACTAACAGCGGTGTTTGTAGTTGGTACGATTTTGCGATCGCAATTTTTGAGGAAGCAGCACAACTCGGCTTACCCCTAAAAGTTCAGCGCGTAATTCCTATCACCACCGCCGAATATCCGACACCCGCAAAACGTCCGGCTTTTTCGGTTCTCTCTACGGTAAAAATATCAGCACTTCTGGGTACGTATCCTCCCCACTGGCGGCAAGGGCTCAGACAAATGCTGGCAAGAGAAGTGAAATAAAAATTCGAGTAAATCTGTAAAGTAGCCAGAAACCGGGTTTTTTAACCAAAATACTTGGTTCTAACCCTCAATCAAGTAAAAAACCCGGTTTCTTTAATCCCAGCGCGTACAACTTAGCCCAAATCGATTAAAAATATCGCCATCTCCCCATCCATGAAAATCAAGCAACAATATATTTTAATTGCCGCATCAGTTCTCGGCATTCTAATACCAGCGTCATATATTTTGTACTTGATATCGCAAGCGGGAGACTTGTCCAATTTTGATTATTGGTGGATGACATGGAATTTTTATTCAGTAGACGGTTTCTCTACAAATCCTTTTAATTGGATATTTCGGGCGAACGAGCATTTTGTCTTGATTCCGGCAATTATTTATGGCTTGAATATAGTTTTCACCCAAGGTTCAAATACTGGTTTATGTTTAGTTGCCTGGTTCTTGGCTTGGATTCAGTGCCACGTATTAATTGCTCTGCTGCCGTTAAAATTGAGGCGTTTTCCGCTGCAATTTATCTCGCTACTCCTTTGCATTTCTATTTTTAATTTTACTCCGGCCGCAGCTCACAATTGGATGAGGGGATTCAGCGGAGTTCACTGGATAATTGCTAATTTATTTGTGATTTGTTCGATATTTTGTTTGCAATCCTATGCGACGCTTTTGTCAAGTAAGAAGGAGGCGGAGCCTCTGGATATTCATTCCCAGGCAGAGCCTGGTAACGAGTTTGTAGGGGCGGTGCCCCCGTGCCGGCCCTCGCATTTACAAAATAAGTGGGTAATTGGCAGCATTGTTTTTGGCGTTTTAGGCTGTATTAGTTACAGCACTCCTTTAGCTTTGTGGCCGATATTGTGTGCTGCTGCTGTTGTGCTGCGGTTTCCTCGGCGAATAACTTATTTGTATTTCATTGCTTCGATTGCAGTGATTGGCATTTATTTTTTAACTTATAAAACTCCATCTCATCACCCTTCTTTAACTAAAATTAACCCGCTCAAAACTCTCGAATATATTCCCACTTATCTCGGCGGAATTTTTAGCGAAAATATTATTGTTGCTTCTATTCTTGGTATAATTGGTTTGATGGCAGCGACGGGTTTTGTGGCTTATTGGCTATTTATAAAAAAGGTCGATCGCGCGGCCTGGCTGCCTTGGCTATCAATCCAACTTTACACGCTGCAAACGGCGTTAATGGCCGCGGTTAGTCGATCGGGATTTGGCGTCGAACAAGCCACAGCTTCCCGCTACGCCACACTCCCAGCCTTGTTTTGGATGAGCACAATTGTGCTGACAGTATTGTGGGTGCGCGAGTGGCAGCCAACACCAAGAATTCAAGCGCGTTGGCTGACACCGCTGTTTGCAGTCGCCACAGTCGCCATTATTTTAATGTACGGGGTGGGAGGCGAAACTGCAATGGCGATCGCCCGCAGAGCAACCTATCAACCGTTAGTAGCATTATCACTGCAATTAGGCATCACCGACGTAACGCTAATTAAAGACCGAGTAGGCAACAAACCAGCCGCTTTTGTCGGGTTAATCGACGCCTTAAAAACTAACAACTTAGTGCCATTTAACCGAGACCTCACAAAACACAATTTCTGTGCAGCATTAGACACAAAAATAGACCCAAATTTACTGTCAGCACCCAAAGACGGAGTACCCGGATATTTTGATACCGTAACTAAACTCGCGCCCGCCGCCTCCAGAGTAATTGGCTGGGTAGGAGACCCCGAAAACAATGTAAAATGTATTGCCATTCTCAACCAAGAAAATGTCGTTCGAGGTTTCGCGATGTCAGGATTTCCCCGCCCAGATTTAGTTAACTTGTTTGGCCCTTCCTACGAATTCGCAGCTTGGAGAGGATACATTCAAACATCACCAACAGATAAATTATTGACAGCCTATGCCTCCTTTAAAAACCGCAAAGGTTGGGTAGCCTTGCGAAACTCCCAAGTTATCAATAAAAACTAAAAAACCTCTCTTTCTCCTCCTCTGCGCCCTCTGCGGTTAATAAAAAAAATCTCATTGACAACAAAAATAAAATAGAATATCTCTATGCCAAAACACCTCAGCTTCGTCATCCCAGTTCACAACGAAGAAGCCACCCTCAAATTACTGTTTAAAAAAATCCAACTTGTCATGTTCCAAACAGGAATTGACAGTTACGAAGTCATCTTCATAGATGACGGTAGCCGCGATTATTCCTGGCAAGAAATCACAGATTTAGCCAGCCAACATCCCAAACTAATTAAAGCGATTAAAATGCGCCGCAACTTTGGCAAATCCGCCGCACTTTCAGCAGGATTTCGCAATGCCGCAGGGACAATTATCTTTACTCTCGATGCTGACCTTCAGGATGACCCCGCTGAAATTCCCAAATTTTTACATCATTTAGAATCGGGATTTGATTTAGTTTCTGGTTGGCGAAAACAGCGGAACGACCCGCTTTCTAAAACTTTACCTTCCAAGCTGTTTAATGCCGTGGCGTGTTTGCTGACTGGGGTGCAAATGCACGATATGAATTGCGGTTTTAAAGCTTATCGTAGGGAAGTTTTGCAGTCGATTAAATTGTACGGGGAATTGCACCGCTACATTCCGGCTTTAGCCAACAATTTAGGGTTTAGAATTGGGGAAGTAGTTGTCGAACATCATCCGCGAAAGCACGGAAAATCAAATTACGGCTGGGAACGTTATGCGCGGGGTTTTATTGATTTGTTGACGGTGTTAGCCACGACGCAGTATTTACACAAACCGGGCCATTTGTTTGGGGGGTTGGGCTTGTGTTTTGGCTTGGTGGGAACTGTTTCGCTGAGTTATTTGATAGTTATTTGGTTTCTGAATTTGGCGGGGATGAATTTTGGGCCGATCGGCAATCGACCTTTGTTATTTTTTGGGATTTTGTGTACAATTCTGTCAGTGCAGTTGATTTCTTTGGGGATTTTAGCTGAGTTGATGGCGCGGAATGTGGATGCTGATTATGTGGATAAGCAAATTAGCGAAATTATTGATGATTCGGGTTTTGATATTTAACCGCAGATTAAGGCTGATTAACGCTGATTAACGCAGATAAATCGGCGATGGAATTGCTTACAGACAAGCAAACTCTGTCTAGGCTGACTAAGATAAAATTATAATTGGGATTTAACAAGTTTTACCAATTACCTCTTATAGTAATTTCAAATAAATGTGAGACAAATGCAAGATGATGTAAAATTAAGAAAAATTGTTAACTCGGAGCCGA
>NZ_JAUBOY010000027.1:0-102748 GCF_036700465.1 Microcoleus sp. T3_A4
CATGCTGCCCAACAGGTTATTAACAGCTCCGCCGTAGCTGCCTTTGTTGTTGGTAAATTCGCTATCTCTGATAGTCAGAACACCGCCGCTTTTAGTTGCAATCGCACCGCCACCACGTTCGGTATTATCCGCTAGTGAACCATCATTGCCGCTAAACTTGGTGTTAATTACAGTCGTCGTGCTGCGGAAACCCGTGTAAATGCCGCCACCAAAACCAGCAACATTATTATTGACTTGGCTATTTTCTAAAGTTAAAGTGCTGCTACTTCCTGTTTGAATGCCACCACCAGCGCTAGTTGCCTCATTATTCTGATCGGTTCCAGAAACTTTGCCGTTGGCAATAATTAGGTTTTTTAGAGTCACATTGGTCGAACTTCCAGTGCGGATTACCCGCGAAGCATTGTTGCCACTGATAGTTACACCGGGTGCTGCTGCACCGTCAATGGTAATGTTTCTGCCAACGGGAATATCGAGTTGACCACTGGTGAGGGTAATGGTTTGGGCGGCTAAACCTGGAGCGAAGGTAATGATATCCCCTGCAACAGCGCTGGCGATAGCATTTCTCAATGAACCCGGCCCGCTATCGCTATTGTTAGTAACGGTAATCGTCGCTAAAGTCCCTTGGTAATCCGCCATTGCTTCTGGAGCCAAGGCTAAGGGAGATTCAATTTGACCCCTAGCAAATTCTAAATTCCAGTCACCACCACTACCGGTTTTGTTGGTGGATGCCGCAACGTCAGCCCCGGTTAATTGACTAAATCGATCGACGAAATTAGCACCTGTACCGCCTGCTACATCACAGCCGTAGAGCATGATGTCTGCTTGTGGGGCTAGTGAATTTTGCCACTTTTCCAACTCGTTTTCGTATTGCTCTATGTTATCTGAACCCAGTGCGGTGTTGCCTAATTGTAGGCTGCCAGAACTGCCGTGAGAAATAATGTGAACCGAGTCTATCGCTCCGTTAGTAGAGGCGAAGTGTTCGATTTCAGAGCTGATTTGTTCGATGCCGTTTTTGGTGCGATCGAGTATTACTACCTGCTGTTTCGGCAGAACTCCCGCTGCCATTGACTCGTAATCTTTCACGCCGGAGTCAATGAAGACTAAGGAGCGCAGCGGTCGTTTTTCAAAAGCAGATTGTGAGTTAACTTGAGCGAATTTAGAACTCATATTGAATACTCCACTAAGGGCATTATTGGTAGATACGCCCCGGAGCAATCTCATCAAAATTCTTTGATAACTATGCGATTTTAGCAGTTAGCTTTTGTATGAATCGAGGTAATCTGAACTGAGGATAACAGAGCCTAATTGCAGTTAGTCCGAGCGACTGTCAGAAGTTGTGCGAACTTTGTCCCTCTCTCTACGGATAGAGGCATATTTTTGAAGGATCGAAGTAATTTTCTCGATGCAGTCAGATTCCCCAGATAATTATGGAAACCAAATATTCACCATCATTGATGCTAGAGTCCTTGAGTAAAAAGCTTTTGGATGGGGCGCTAGTCGTTTCCTTAAAGAAGCCCCATCTTGCGTCCTCCAAGAGTGAGTTTAGGGGTAGATACAGCCTTGGATTCAAAGCTTCGGAAACTGTCAGCGACCTTGTTTATTTTGCTCATTTTATTTAACCTATCTATCAGTTTCCCCTATTTCAGCAGCACTGCCATCCGCAATCGCACGGAATTTACAGCACTTTTCTATGTGATGAGGCACATTAGCAGCCCTTTGGTTTGGCAAACTAATGAGAGAGTTACTATCAGTTTTAATTTGAGCGCTATGGTATACACCAAGGCTTTTGAGAAAGTTTGGTGTATACTGCTTGTTTGCTAAGTAACAAAAGAGTTGCTATCACTTTCATTTTTCATAACACGGCACATACCCAGCATTCCTGCTGCCATCCATTCAAGACGAGTCATTCACGCTTCAATATTGCCCTTGCCTTGAAAGTAGCCATTTTGGAATCCTGTTAAGCCACCACACGTCCTTCCGTTCTCCTGGTCACTCCAGCACATCCTCCCAGCTTCACTATCCACAGACTCATGATTAGCCGATCAAGCTAGAACAAGGGGCTAAACCCCTCATTGCACCCTGATCGTTATGGGATTTCTATGCTCTGTATGGGTTTGAGCAGAAACCATATCAGCAATCAAGGTGATCAGGGCAAAGTAGAGGGTCTTACCCCTTATTGTGCCTTGATCGCCTTCCGATTCCCTTGTGGTATAGGAGTTTGGGTAAAAGCGATCAAGGTGATCAGGGCGATCGGCAACTCCTTACCTTTTTTATTAAGGGGTGTTTTTGTTGTTGCCAGGAAGTAGCCCCCCCTCTCTATTTTTAAGAAGTAGTACCCTGATCACCCTGATCACCCTGATCACTTTCTTTAAACCTTTGATATTGCGTTGTATTTCTAGTGATCAGGGCGGAATGAGGGGTAAGACCCTCTACTTTGCCTTGATCACCCTTATACGGCTCAAAGTATTGATATTGCGTAATGTGTTAGATGATCAGGGTAAAACAAGGGGTGAGACCCCCCATTATGCCCTGATCACTCAGTCAATAAAAATGAGGGGTAAGACCCCTGATTAGTTTGTGAGAGATGGGATGCAGGAATGGACTCTACATCAACGATGGAGTGAAGCGGATGGATGGTCAATGAGTTGTAGAGCCATCAAAAAACTAAGAGAGTCCAAAGAAAGGGCTACCGCATTGTTTGAAAAAGAGAGGGCAATCAATTACAAGTTTCTCTTCAATACTTCAACCACTATCGCAGCTACACTCAACTTATTAGCAATAGCTTCTTTTACTTTAGGAAGTTTACCAACCGGAATATAGACACTCTTTACCTGCCACTTGCCGTTGTTTTTAACTTTGTAACGGTAGTGATTGACTATGCTTTCACCCTTCCAAAAGCTGTACACCAACCCGCTACCTCCCTGAATTACAGGCGTTTGGTGTATACTATCTGTTTCTGAAGTAATGGGAGAGGTGCTGTCAGTTGTGCTGGCAGAGTTATCACATAAACTAAACTTGAATAATTGAGCTTGGTGTATACTCTGGTCTGACAAAGTAATGGCAGCATTGCTACTAGCTTCAATTGTAGAGTCAGAGTATACACCAAGAGGTTTGGGAGTCTGGGTTGATGCTACTTGCTCCAATGGCACAAATTCAAACCGAATCACCCACACTTTTTGGTTGGTGTCGCCTTTAAAGTAGCGTGTGATGAACTCTGGGACTGAGGAACACATTCCCCCCTCAGCCTGCAAATCAGCATCGGGCATGGCTCCAAGTTGCTCTTTGTAGGGAGCGCCAAGCAAGCGACACCAAGCGATTTGTTTACCTCCATAGCGGATATCTTTATCGAGGGCTTTGATTAGTTTATTCTGCTCAAAAGCATGGATAAACTTCTGGGCGTGGCTGTCTTTCCAAGCACGGCGTGTCACCGTTTTGTGGGTAAGATACGGCAACGTTTTACCGAAACTAATACCCAAACCCGATAATGCAAACTCTGGGTTATCCTCAATCGATGATTCCGAAAGCTTGAGCAAGATGCTGCACTCGTTTGAGGGCAATGTAAGCAAGTCCTGGCATGACTGTTTTGGCAAAGAGATATCTGGCTCTGATTCTACCTTTAGTTCTGCTCTTGACTCCAAAGTGGGAGAGAGTGATGCTTTGGTAGCAAGGCAATCCATCCAGCCCAGGGGGAACCCGAATATCAACTCCATCCCCGTCGCGGATAAATAATGCGATGGGGAAATGATGCCGAGCTTCCTGAGCGATTGTTGGCACTTCGTCAGCCCCGCTGGTTTGGAATTGGTGCTCGTATTGCTGCTGTGCAAAGTCCTGAAGGAAAGCGACGATAAAGACTCGGTTTCGTTGATGGCTCGCTCCGATTTCCTTTGCCGATACGAGGAGCGGGTCTTCGATACAATATCCTGCCATTCGTAAAGAGGCAACGACTTCTCTACCGCCTCGGACGAGCAAGCCTTCTGGATTCTCGACAACCACAAAGCTGGGTCTAGCTTCGAGGATAACTCGGAGCATTTGCCACCACAAACTGGATTCTGGATGAGCCAATCCTCCCCGCTTTCCGGCATTACTCGTCCCGGTGCAGGGGAATCCTCCCCAGATGCAATCATATTGTCCTGTTGTCGCGCTAAAAGTTCGGATGTCGCTGTGAATTGGGATGTGGGGATAGTGCTGTCGGAGTACATATTGAGCATTCTCATCGATTTCTACCAACTGTTCGACTGTGAAACAATTTAGGGCGGTGGCTGCTAACTCAAAACCGCCTATGCCGCTGAAAAGTGAAAGCGTTCGCATCATCCTTGCTCCTCCTTTTTCGGAATCACAACAGGGTTGATTAAAGGGGTGACTCAATGGGTGCTACTAATCCCTTAGCATCCCTAATTCCGGCTTCTAAAGCTAATCCTGGTGTATCAAATTCACCCTTTAAATCACCGAATAGCGAAGCACTATAAGCCAACCGATAAGCGAACTTCTGGTGATTGGTTAACGAGCGCCATACTTCGACATAGTGCCAGCCTTTCAATGGTGTGCTGAGCCAGAACTTATCTCGAAGAATTGGAGCTAAAACTTGCTTTGCTTGCCATCGGTGGTTGCAGTTGTCGCAACATATCTCTAAACTCTGGGGATGGCGGCGGTAAATATCAGGAGAAGCGCAATTCGGGCATTGTTTATTCATAATTAAAACCAATCCTCCGATTGTGGTGAAAATCTGCTTTGATGCTCGGAAGGCGGTTGAGCATCTGGTAATAAATTGAGTTGCTTGGGTTCAGAATTGGTGATTTCTAGCTCGGTATTTGTTACTTCCAAATCCACCACAACCTCAGATTTCTCACTACCTAATTCCAGGGCTTGGGCGTACACCGATGCTCCTAAGTCAAATAATCCAGATTTATTGATTCTTTCCACCCAGTCACCGATACCCAACAAACACTGGCTCCACAAGTCAAATTGTTGCCATTGATGGTTCAGTGCATCTGCATCCAACACCGACCAAGTTTTTATGGCATTCCTCCACTTCTCAACATCTTGAGGAATCCGCCTCTCGAACTCTTCCCTCAATCCTTTGAGCCGGTCTTTTACCGAGGGTGTCAGTGCAGCAAAGATTTCAGGGCGCTGGTGATTCGGTACGCCCAATCCCTTCACCACTTCATAGGTTGTTCCATCTCTGTTGGCTACTTCAGAGAGCTTGGCTACCCATTCATCTATGCTGAGTGAACGAGTGGCGTAGATCGAGGTAGATGGCAACTCCTCATCTATTTGCTGAGGGGGGGTGTCTGGTTGATTCGGAACCTCGCCCACCCTTTCATTTGTTAGGGAAGTAGTACCCTGATCACCCTGATCACCCTGATCACCCTGATCACCCTGATCACCCTGATCACCCTGATCACCCTGATCACCCTGATCACTTCCTTCAAACCCTTGAGTTTGCGTGATGTTTTTGCTGATCAAGGTAGACTGTGTGGTGACATCCCCCTTTATGCCCTGATCACCTTGTTGATTCAAATCAGGTGCAAGGCTCCCCATCTTTTGTTGTTCGTTCCATTCTTCAAAAGCCAGCAACCCACCTTCAGAACAACGGAATTTGGCACACCGCCATTCAGGTTCGGGATGTGGTTGGTTTGGTTTACCTTGATAGCCGTTAGAAGCATCCTCAGCGAGTGAAACATCGACCATGACACCCGGTAATAGAGTCATGTGAGTCCAGTGAGCGGGTTGTAACTCGCCATCTTGGCGGTGTCGGGGTATGTGGTGTTGGGGGATTACTGTTTTCAAGTGAGCGATGAACTTGCTCATCCCCCGGTTATCCGAGTAGCCGTGTGCCTTGCAGTAAGCGATAAACCAACTGTGGAGTTCGTGGTTTTGGATTGGTGAGGCACTTTCAGTCGGTCGGAAGCAAAGGTCTATGAAGCTGCGTACTGGGTCGCCGTAGGTAGCGGCATCGAGTTTAGCAAGGCGGATGCGGTTGTTCTTGGAAGGTTGCAGCAGTATGGCATCGCGTTCACTTCGGGGCATTGCCAACGCCCAAGATACGATATCCGCCTTCACGGCAGAGAGTTTATGGCGCAAATAGGGATCTTCCAATCCTTCTCGCCCTTTTGAGAGTAGTGGCAAACACCGCCTATCCCAGCCATCACCAGCATTCTCAATTTGCAGGTGGTCAACAGAAGCTGCAACAAAGCGGCAATTCCATTCTTTCGTGTACCCGCAGGATGAATAAAGACTCCGACCCGAAAGTTGGCCGTTGTCCACCAATTCATAAAAAGGTCGAACCCCCGTGATGTAGCCCCCGGTGTCGGGAATGGTGTACAAAGATTTACCGGTTAAGTGTTGATGCCGAGATTCTGGATTGCTCAATTCTGTGAAGTCTCCAGAATGGGAATCCTCCAACCCGAAGATTTCACCCCAGAGCCTGAGTAGAGTTCCCTTACCCGAACCCGAAGGCCCGATGATGTGCACGAACTTGCCATAGGGTGCAGTCGGGTCAATCAGCATTGAAGTGTAAGCTCTCACCGCATCTAGTTGGTCTTCACCAAAAGCGGAGATGATGAAGTCGAGGAAAACTTGGGGGCAGGGGCGATCTCGCACGTAATCCGCTTCAATGACCGAAGTGAGATAGTGAGCGGGGTCGTGGGGCAAGAGTTCTCCCGTTCTCATATCCACGGTGCCGTTCTGGAATGCTCTAAAGTGTCGATTGGGGGGAGGTTCTAAGTACAGGCGCTTCATAGCGTACTTGAGTGCAGATTTAGCGCAGGTGTCACTAGAAAAGGGAAACGTTTCCTCCCATTCCCACTTGCTTACTTGATGGAGTTTGAACACCTTCTCGCTGCACACCGCAATCATGTGTTCGCACCGCTTCTCATCCTGGCGCTGCCACCACCCCGCCCCGGTGTACTGATACATGGCGCTGTTGATGGCTTTGTAATGCGTTCCGAAGAGCTTCCTCACCGCAAAGTCATCAAAGGTTCGCCCCCTAGTGTAGTAATTAAAGTCCAGACCCAATTTGTCGCAGAGATTTCGATAAAACGCATCTCGCTTGCGGTCGGGACATTTGGTAACTTCCTTGCTTGCTGAATTATCCTGATTGCCCGCACCCAATTCTTTACCAAACTCCAGCAACCAAGGTGGTGGTGAATTTCCCAGAGTTTCACCAATGGTCGGCCAATAGAAGATGTTGAGCGCTGCTGCATCCTTAATATTAGTGGCCCATTTGGTTGCTTCTAAGAGCACTGCTTGCTTATCCGCATCGGTGTTGCCCTTAAAGCGAGCTATTTGTTGCGCTTTCCACCTCAACCCGTGCTGAGCTTTTTCTAAGTGGGTATGTTGCAACCAAGCATCGATGCCGTTGCGGATAATGAACTTATCCGGGTCGCCATCGCCATCTTCACCCACCGGCAATCGGGGAGCTACATAAGGAACGATGCCTGCCAACAACAAAGATTTGATGCAGCTTTCAATCCCCTTATCCCCCGCGCTATCTGGGTCGAGGCAAATAATCGCTCTCTCGATTCCCGATCGCCGTAGGGATTGCACCTGTTCTCCAGATAAGCTAGCAGCGACACAAGCTATAACTCTGGTATCTCCTAGCGCTTGAGCCACCGCTGCATCGGTAACGCCTTCGACCACCACTACTTCTTTGTGACCCGCCGCCAAAGCCCTGTCGAAGTAAAGCGGCGATTCCTTCGTTGTCAGCCATGCCCCCTCCTCATCCTTGGGATTCCAGCAAGCGTATTTCTTCGGGATGGTCGGTTCGAGCCAAGGTTGCTCTGCCTTCTGAGCTTCCGAAAGTTTCCCCCAACCCCGATAAGCTGCATCTCTCTCGCCCTTCCACCCCCGGTGATGCTTTTTGAGTGGCAAAGGTTTTGTCGGACAGTGACCGTACACCGTGAGCGGTTGACCCAATGCCGTGTGCCAAGGAAAAGTAACGTATCCTTCCCACTTGCGGGTCAACACGCCCACTTCTTCCGCAATCTCTAAGCTGTAATCTTGTGCTTTGAGCGCTGCTGCAACTTCATCCTTGCTCAGGTAGTAGCCCAATCCCAACTCGGCGATCGCTTCTCGGCTCATGCCCCTCTCTGCAATCAAGTGGTTGAGAGCACCGCTTCCTACTTCGCTCCACAGCCAATCCCGGCACTGAGCATACACCGCAGCCAATATCCCCCGGCGCGCTTCCCACTTCGCCGCTACTTCAATTTCCCTGGGAGTGTGTTCGCGTTCGGGCAGCGTGACTCCCACCCTGGATGCTGCTTCTCGCAGCGCTTCTACCCAATCAAGACCCTTGGGATGCTGCCAGCGATTCACCTTAATGCTGTGGATGTAAGCAATGGGGTCGCCTGCAAACTCACACCCGGCATCATAGAAGCGGAGAGAGTCGGGCCACACGGCAAACGAAGTTCCAGATTTACTTTTGCGAAACGGACTACCTCCCCGCCACTTCTGGGCGCTGCGCTGGAATTGATGCGATGGATGGTCGTACACCAAGTCGGCAGTGAGTCGAGGCAGCACCTCCTGTTCCCAAAACCTCAACAAACTGACATCTTTAGCCGGGGGGTTGCAGTTTTCTGAAAAATCTGTCATGATAAAAATCCTTATTAATAATTTTTGAGCCCTCTTCCTTTCAAAGAGGGTTTATTTTTTTGGCGAGTGTTTTTTTCTGCTCTACCGATGTGTTAACTTTGAGTTATCTTACGAGTCAATCGATTCGCCAATCATTGACCAATTATCCCCTCTGTCACCCATAAGCGACAGATATGTAATAAATATTTACAATGACTGAACCCGTATCACCTTTATTGAGGTGGCTTTGTGAAGAACAGGCGGACATTCACGGCACAGAATTAGCTGAACTAAGCGGTATTGCGCGGCAGACTTGGAGCAAAGTGCGGCAGGGAAAGCAAGATCTCAGCAGCGACTTGCTGTGGCGGTGTATGGAGGTGATTGCCCGGTTGCGCCCGCGCAGCGAGTGCGCTCAGGTGGTTCGTATTGTCACCTCTCAAAATGACTTGGAGAGGAAGAAAAGGGAGAGAGAAGAGCACCCGCTCTTGAGGATTGAACGCGCCTTGTCCGAACTCAAAGACGAGACTGAAGAAAACCAAGCCATGCTATTAATGGCAAGGCGCTTGAGGGAATCGCAAAATAAGGTTACTTTGATTAATTTTTAGGAAAGTCAACTTTAAGCGATGCGTTGCGACACCGAAAATGGTGACGCTGGGTGAGTATCGCCACCTTGATGAAGCGGTTATTTTCATCAGGCGCTTCCTACCTTCTTGCTGCCACCAATTCAATAAGCGAAGGTGGTTCCTGATTGCCCTGCTCGGCGGTACACCAAGAATCCAGCATCCGCCCGTACAGCACGCTAGTCTCGTAAGCAATGCGGCTGTACTCTTTTCCCTGTGCTGAATCTTCATCACATTGCGGGATGAGGTCAATGCCCATTGCTAAATGTTCTTGGTCGATTTCCCGGTGCACCGTCCAATAGCGATTCGTTTTGAGTCCCAGGCGCGTGAACACGGGGATGACCGCTGAAAAGAAATCGTAGCTCACGCCCTCAGAAATGAGATTCATGGCAATGACTTGATGCTCGTAGGATTCTCGTAACACGGAGCGGAAACAATAGGCGCTCACCAACTGCGTTTCTAGGGTGGCGGTGATGGAAGTTGGGTTTTCTTCAGGGTGCAGGAACTCGTGCTTGTGCATCCAATCAAGCAGCATTGATGCGTGGTCTACCTCTTCGGTAGCGTGGTGGGCGAAGCATTCTTGATACCGAAAGTTTCGGCACATAGAGTAGCGCATGGCGAGTGCGGCAGTAAAATCACTCGATTGATAGTAGAGTTGCCTGACCCAACCCCGAACATCATCGAAATGCTGGGCAGCAGCTAAGTGCTTATAAAAAGACCCAGCCAGTAGATCCTGGCGGTACTTGGCTCCCAAATCCAATAACCACTTCATTTTGGTATCCCCTCTTTACAAATTATGACAATAAATATGTGTGTTCTATAGTACACCAGTATTATAATATGAGTCAATCAGTATTTTTGCGGTACACCCCTATCAAAGGTGTGATAGAATGCGCTAAGCTAATTCAAAAGGTAGACTCCTGGATTTCTAACAATGGGGAGCGAAAAAAGTAAAGATTTGTGAGTTGAGAATTTCTGATGCTGTCAATTTCAGATCGACTACATAATCAAGAGAATGCGGGTATATTAATTGTCAACCACCACCGCCAAATGGTAGGAGTCACGCCCAACTTATTGAGGATTTGGCAACTACCCGAACTCATTGTGCGGTCATTATCCGACCAACTCGCATTAGAGTTTGTATCCGAGCAGTTTGATAATCCGCAATTGTTCCTCAAGGATATGACAGAAATCTACGAACAAACGCACCTAGAGATTAGGGAAAAAGTGCAGCTCAGGGACGGTCGCATCATCGAGCGCCATTCCCACCCCTTATGGTTTACTGGAGTTTATGTCGGTAGATTGTGGATGTTTCAAGTAAATTAGTGTAATAGATAACAGAGAATTCTTAGCGCCACTCTGTCTTTTAGTAGTGGCTTTCACTGGGTAAAGTATGAATCAATAATATGAGAAAGAATTATGCCAACTTGTATGACAGACCCGGTTTTACCGTTTATTGTTGTAGATACTGCTTCGCCCGTCACCATTGGCGCTCAAATCACCGAACAAATTAAGTTATTGATTGCGCGCGGTAATCTCAAACCGAATCAACCTTTGCCGTCGATTATCCAGTTAGCTAAACACTTAGGAGTGAATCACACCACTGTGGCGCAGGTGTACAACGAACTGATTGCTTTGGGATATTTCGTAGGCAACCGAGGTAAAAGAACGGTGGTTGCCGATTCTTCTTTCATCAGACAGATGGTTGCTCGCAAAAGCTTCTACGACTTGCTCAGTCAAGCTTTTCATTCAGCATCTCAATACGGGTTAACCGCATCCGAGTTTTCAGCAGCAGCTTACGCTCAAGCAGTCATGGTCGAGCGCCATCAAATAAATGTAGCTTTCGTGAACTTCTACCCGGATAGTATCGATATCAGTGCGCGTTTAGAAGCAGCAACAGGATTAGCTTTCGTATCGATACCTTGGACGCATTTACACACAAAAGAACCGGGCGCGTTGGAACAATTATTGTCGGCAGATTTAATCGTCACTACCATCAAAAACCTGTGGGATGTAGCTCAGATAGCTGACCCCAATAAGGAAGTAATCGGAATTGAAGTGCAACCTGATATGCCGTTATTGAGCCATATCTCATCGCTACCCCGCAATGCCAAGGTGTTGTTTGTGTGTCAAGAACAAAGCAGCAGCGAAGCAATGAAGCAAATTATCGACTATAACGTGCATCACGTAGAATCCCAAGCCGTTACCTTAGAATTTGTACAAAATAATGTGGCAGAACTCCCAGGATTTGATTTAGTGGTATGTTCGAGCCAAGTTGAGAATCAATTGAACAGGTACATTCCCCCAACTGGGAAATTAATGACCTTCAGCATCGGCATCGACCCGGTGAATTTGCTCGTACTCCAAGCTCGTTTAATTGCGGTAGAGATGGAAAAAGTAATGTAACATTGGTTGCATTAACTATCCTCTTTATCACAACATTAATCCTCAACAATCCTTTGAATTCGTGCCACACCAACTAGAACTTTTTCCTGAATTTCAACCAAAATATTCTGTTAAATTGCCTCAATTAACGATGAGTTCCGAGAGGCTGCATTCTTGGAAACAGCGCATCCTCGAACATCAACAATTTGCTGCTTCCGAACAACCGCAACAAGGAACATTGTTCGAGCTCGCACCCAGTGCCTGTGACTCCAACAGCATTGACCCGTTTATTTTGGAACTGCACAATCTCTCCTTTTGTGAGAAACCCGATTGGGGCGATCGCACTTGCCTCTACTTCGTTATCGACAACGCGCTTCCATTGTTGCTGTATGTAGGAGAAACAGAGCGCACTCCCAAGCAAAGATGGATAAGCCACGATTGCCACAGCTACATTGCCAACTACATCGAACTGCATCGTCGCTACTCCCTGAATGTGAGTGTAGCCATAGCTTTTTGGTATGGAGCGCCGATTAATCGGAAACAAAGACTGCAACTGGAGTCAGAGCTTATCTACAAGTGGAAGTCGCCATTTAACAAAGAATGCTGGCAGTGGTGGGGACAACCGTTTGGTAAGTGAATTGCTCAAATTCCCCCGCAGTAAGAAAAAGTGAAAGCGATCGATAGCTTACTTGAGAACCTGCTGACAAAATTGCTGTTTTAACCTTTGTTGTCCATTATTGAATTTTATTATGAACTAAAACCACATTCGGAGCTAGCTTTCTCATAAAAATAGCTTTGAATCTGTTAAGAAATAAAACAATATAAAATAGAGTATTGTAGTTTGGGTTACAAATATAAGGGATAACATCTAACCTACTTTCATTTCTCTCTTCATTCAGAGGTCTTGCTATGGCGATTGAACTGTCAAATCTAACATTTACCAATCGGGCGGATATTGTCCCCGCGTCGGGGGTCGAGGAAATACTCAATACAGGTGTTGCTAATCCTCTTGGTGGCAACGACATAATTACTGGTACGGGGAAAATTGTTACCGGAGTCTACAGCAACAATTTTTTCTTTGTTAATATTAGCGGATTCTATAACAACGGCACACTTAATACCGCCCACGGTAACGACATAATCACGGGCACCGTCAATGGCGATGACGTATTCCTTTACGATTCCCATGCTGGTATTTTAAACAACTATGGGATTATTCATACCGATGATGGTAACGACATAATCACAGGAATTCTCCAAACTCCCGGCTCCTATAACTCTCCTACTGCTGGTATTTATAACCACTATGCTACCATAAATACCGGGGATGGTAATGACATAATTACTGGCACTGTTGAGGGAATAATCACTGGTATTAGCCAGGTCGGTGTGGGAATTCAAAGCGACTATGGCACTATCTATACTGGTGATGGTAATGACACAATTACGGGTACTGGTAGCCAGGATTTAGGTATATTTATTAATTACGGTGGCACCCTCGATACTGGAAAAGGGAATGATGTAATCACGGGTATTGGCAGGAGTGGCATCAACAACTTTATGGCCACCTTTAATACTGGGGACGGTAACGATATAATAACTGGCACTACCAACGAATTATATGGCTGGGGGATCCGCAACTCTGGATCTATGGATACTGGCAATGGCAATGACGTAATCACTGGCACTAACATTATCGGTGGTGGTGTCGGTATTTGGAACGAGGAAGGCGGCAACATCGATACTGGTGATGGTAACGACATAATCACTGCCATTAGCCAGGCAGGTCTTTACAACTTTGGTAGCATTAATACTGGTAATGGTACCGACTCCATCATTCTTGAGGGATATAATCAGATTGGTAGCGTATTTTTAGGAGATGGTAAAGACTATTTTAAGGGCTTTGGTAGTGGTGTTTTAAATGGTGGAAACGGTAAGGACATACTGGAATTAACGTCGGGGTCGAGAAGTTATACCGTCGGTATATCGGGAACAACGGTGAAGTTCACTCAGCTTAATGACGTTGGGATAAATGACATTTTGATAACTTCCGAGTTTGAAGAACTCATAGCTGGTAGCACAAAGTATGACTTCAGCCGTCTAACCAACGGTCAAACAATTAATGTGGTTTAGCAGTCTGTTTGAGAATTAGGGAACAGCTAGTTAACAGAAAAGTTGGGCTGTCCTAAAAGGTCTTTAATTCTTTATTGATAACGCTTTTCGGCAATTTCCTAAAAGAATGGGAGTTTTGGTTGTGGGGATGGGTTCTGGTTGTTGGTTTATACTTGAGAGCTAACTTACCTCCGTTCCCCTTTCCCGTTTATTGAAATCCACGTCACCCTTGAAAAATTAGTCAGTTAATCAACTCTAAACCAGACCTGATGTGCAAGCGGTCAATGCTTTCAGAAAGCCCCAGCAAACTACCGGAGCTTAACACACAATTACTTCAGCTTCAAAGCCCTTGATTGCACCTGAATGAGTAACCTTTCAGCAGTCTGTTGAATCGCATCATCAGGTGCATATCCTGAATACCAATCAGTCGGATAGGGGTATCTTGCACTATGCCTACAAATACTGCAACGTTAAGCAGGCAACCCTAACCCCTTCAGAATCATGGGTAATAACTTGGTACACGCCTCTACAATGCTGGCAGTCTGGGGCAAACTGCTCAATGTTGCCTCAAACATCTTCCTCGCTTTCCGTGTCAGCCCTTGTTTTTTAGCAGGTTCCTCTGTTTGCTTAGCTTCTGCTAAAGCTTGCACCTGCTCTAATAAATCCACTTTGTCGGGGTCGGATAGATCGGAATCACTTTCGATGGCTTGTTGGAGTTGTGCCAGGAGTTCTTTGATGTTGGGTTCCGAAGGTTCCGAGGAATCGGGCAACTGATTGAGAGTGTTGGTCACGCTGCCGCTAATCGTGCCCAAATTAACGACTCCATCACCGCCAACTAACCCGCTGATGTCGCCAATGCTGCCACCCCCTGAATGAATGTTGATTCCTTTGTTTTGAGTCATTACTAATTCTCCTTTAATGATTTGAATTGTTTCTGCGTGAATCTTAGATTGATGCGTACCTGTTTCGATAAACTGCTCAATCGTATCCTTAAGTGTACGAATTTCACCATCTTGTTCGGCCAGTTTTAGCTGAACGGCAAGCGGCAATTCTTTCTTGATTCGAGCGTAATCTCTAAAATACTGATGGCTTAACTCTGATTTGTCGGCTCCTGGCGCAGTTGTAAACCTGAGATTCAAGCCATTGTTGCCCCGCCGTTCGATAGCCACAAACCGCAGCTCTTGCTCTGGATGGTTGGTGGATAAGTTTTTAAGTGCAATGGAGATAGCGCGGGGGTCAATATCCTGACTGTGGTACAAATCTAGAGTATCCACGTAAGGCTTGATGAAATCAGCAAACTCACCCTGAGCAAAAGTTTCCCCCCAGTTATCCGGTTTCCGCAATCGGTTGGGATTATCTTTGGTTTCCAGGCGCATGAATACATAGTCGCATTGCACGTCCTCTAGCTTGGTGCTACCTGTAATCCCCCAATCTTCGATACAAGCTCCCGTGAGAATTGCTCCCGTCATATTTGTACCATCGAGTTGTGCTTGCTTCAGGATGGCTCTGGACAAATTAGCATTCCGCAAATTAGCGTTGTTGAGGTTTGTTCCAATAAAACTGGCATCTTGTAGATTTGCACCTTGTAGGTTCACTCCTTCCAAATTCAAACCATCAAAGTTTTGAGCCTGTCCGTTAAGTGTGACGACCAGTTGCCGAATTTGCGGATTGGCAAGGTAGGTATTGTCTAGACGAGCATAATTAAGTGCTTTAACTTCATAGAAACGAGTACAAGTAAGACTAGCCTCTCGGAAGTCGCAAAACTTAAGCGTTGCACCAGTAAAGTCTACATCAGTTAAGTTGGCTCCCTTAAAGGAATTTCCTCCTCTTGTCACTATTGCTATTACTGCTTGCAGCCTCCATAATCCACCCAAACTGCAAGTGAGTGCTTTCTGGCTAAGATGCCAGGAAATTGCAATAGTTACAATTACGATCGGCATTACTTTGGTTAGGGGTACACTTATAATAGTTACTGCAAGCATTGGGATAAATGTACTTACAGTAGCTATCACAATAGAGCCTAGTGAAACTCTCAATAAAATTAGCGATAAAGTGGCTAGTTCTATACTTATTGAAACTAACACTATGGCTCCAGATCCTAAAAAAAAAGGAACACTTACGTCAAGGCTATTCGTTGGGGAAGGCAGAGTGATCGATAATAATAGAAGTGGCAGTAAGGCTCCTATACCTATAATAGTTCCCAGAACAAAGTTTTTTCGTATACTACTAAATAATGTGATACTTAAAGAAAGTAAAACTGAAACCCCATAAGGGAATGAAGATTTTGTCAATAATCCCGTTGCTAGTAAGCTTCCTGCTCCTAGGAAACAACCAGCTAAGCTAGCTAACAGTAGTGTTGCAAAAAGCAGGAAAACTTGCCAGCTCCATTTAATTCCAAAATTAACATTATGGAACTTTGATTTTTCAAGGTTTACCTTAGTAAAATCTATTCCTTGTAAAACAGCAAAATCAAAACAGGTTTCTGCCCACCCTACATCATGCGGTCGTTGCATTTCTTAAATAATGATAAGCTACTGAATTATCAGCCTACTTCACTACACCTTTTGTCACAGTCAGCATGACCGTTTCTCCAGCAATTAACTAGGCATACTAATTGAGGAATAGCGTCAGGGGGGCGGTCTGGTATATCAAATACTCCTGGTGGAATAATTCTTTTAATATTAATTCCTTCCGACGTACTTGAAGAGTCTACTACCTCAAACTGAAAATTTTTGATGGCATTATCTATTGGATTTAAGGAGTTATCTGAAGACTCGTCGAAAAGAGAATCAGATAATTGAACCGTAGTTATTCTGAAGCTGATGAGTGACTTAATCCATTCTGTTGCAAGCTCTTTTTGCTCCTTAGAGAGATTGTCCCATCCCGGACATAAAATCTTTGCTGTCATACTGCTAGCTCCCCTAATTTTTAGGTTAAAGAATAATAGGAGTAAATCAGATGCTTTATCAGCCCTGAAGTTACTGCACTCGCAACTGGTGAACGAACTGACGACTTCCACTTTCTTTGAGGCTATCCGCCGTTCGCACTACCTCGTCAAACGCCACCTGAGCCATCGCATCATCGTGCTTCGACAAGTCTGGTAAAACTCCAGCATACATCCAAGCTTGACCAATTCTACTCACTTACTAGAGCCTGGTTGCCACATCAGGACGGTTTTAGAATTGCTGGGAGACCAAAACCTACAGACAGCGATGGTTTACACTTGTGGAAGATTATCCAGCCAGCGTTGATGGATGCGTTTGCCCCAATTCTTCATCCCTAAAGGTTCTAACTTGCCTTATTTTTAGCTAACTAACAGCCACTATGACCGACTCGATCGCCACCCAACTCAAACAAGCTTCCGAGGGCTTACTCTTCGGAAGCGAAACCGATGCCCCTTTTGAGGTCATTCATTGGCCGGCACAGGGAGAACTCACTCCAGCGAAGTTGCTGCAACTCACCGAACATTCACCCGATGCTCCCGTAAAATTAGTGAGCGTTGATAAGTTCTTTGCGATCTCCACTCAAGAAGAAGATTGGCACGATGAAGAGGAAGAGGAAACGGCGAAGCGCTTTCAGAACTTAGTGAGCGTGTTGAAGCAAAACCTCTCGCAATTGCAAGTTTACCGAGTTGGCAGCATTGAGATTGATGTCTACATCGTCGGGGAGACGGACGGTGGCGGATTGGCGGGGCTGTCTACGAAATTGGTCGAGACTTGATTGCAACAGACAGGATGAACTATGATTGTTTGTTAATCATTGAGTTACATAGCAACCATAATTAGAGTCAGGAAGAGAAGTTGTAATATGAACAAACCCGGCAAAGTATTTAGTTGGCTTGCTTCTCTTTACAGTTTTGGTATGCTAGGGATTTTATTATTCCTCTCTTACACAGAGAACAAGCCATACCAGATGGGTATTATAGCTTCCTTTCTTATGCTGCTAATTGTTTTTCCTCCCCTCTGGTCGTTCCTTGATCGAGAATATAATGTCAGAATTTACTGGCTAATCAAGTTTATTTTATGGATTGGTTGTTACGGATTCGTAATGGCAAATATTAATGCAGTTGGTTAAAATTATCAAGCAAAAAAGTATACTTGATAAAAGTTGTATCCCTTCTTTACTGACTGTCCACTTTGCTTTCAATCACCTGCTGAACCTGGGGAGACACATTCGATAAGAAGTTCAGCCCTGTTTCCTTCTCAACTTTTGCCACGGAAACTCGAAAGCTTTTCCATCCCGAACCTTTGACGCTGGCATCGTTGGGCATCATCACAGCGATCGTCCTAGTGTCGGCTCTAATTCCCTGCATCCCTAATCCTTGTCTATCCATCACCACGATAACTTTCCAATTCCTTGCCGGCACCGCAATCTTTTCTTTTTTGCCGATGCTGCCTTTCCTCCCCACGGGCCCAGCTACGATGTAAAGTTCTTTTCCTTGCTGCACTAATTCTCTGCAATATTCCTCCAAATCTCCCCACACGCCTCTGTTGAGTTCTGGCACTTGGGGCATCATGTTGGTCATCAGGAATGTGCTGCTGTTATCCGCTTCGTTGCGGGTGCGATCGGCACTGGGTGCAATGTGTCCCCGGTCGTAACCACTTCCGGTGTAATCTGTTGGTCGCACTTTGTACCAAGCATCTGGGAGGGAATCATCGGGGCGGAAGTTGTCTTGGCGATCGGCTGCTCCCATCCAAGAGCGGTTCAGTTGCCACGAAACCCAGTTGGCGGTCTTTGTTTTACTGTTGTAGCTCATCACAAACTGCGACTTCACCATCAAGTAATTGTCGATGTTGGCAACATTGGGAGCTGCATTGCTGGGATTGCCCAGGAGCAAATTGCGGTTGTTGGTTGCCGAAGCGATCGGTGGCTGCGTTGTGGGTTTCTGCACTCTTGGTTTAGGAGAAACAGGCGTTCGTGAAGATGGCGGGGCTGATGTCAGATTGCAGCCAGCCATCATCCCCAAAATCAGAGCGATCGCCCCCAACTGCCATATTTTGTTCATGCTGCACCGCTCCCTTATGATTCCTGTGCCAGCTTACCAACAACAGTACGCTTGCCTCAAGAATGCAGCAATTGACGGGAGAGATAACTGCAACAGATAAGACAAATATTCAAGCGTCCAAACGTTCAAACGTCCAAGCATTCAAATGTCTTTGTTGACCTTAAGCTGCTGGAGGTATTGAGCGACGGACTTTTCAACCAACTCGCTAATTTCTTCACCTGACTGTGCGGCAGCAGATTTGAGGTCGCGGTGCATTTGTTTGGGCAAATAAACAGTGGCCCTGACAAAGTTTGGGTCTTTGCTTTTGGGTAACGCCGGAGTTGGTGCAGGTTCGAGGTCAGGTTCCCCAGGCTTGAGTTTCTTGGCTTTCAGTAAATCATCAAAGCGGCTCATGGCAATATCTCCTTACCGACAGCGGCATAACAACCCCAAGCAGCTTTGGCGTAGGCATCTTTGACAGCACTTACGGGAACCCCTGCCAGCGCTGCTTTTTGAAATACCGCCAGCCTCCTGACCTCAGCTTTAAATATCGGCAACTGAGCTTTCTCGATCGTTCTCCGAGATTCTATCCCGACTTTGCTGGGAGCAGGTGGGATGAGCGTGAGCAAAATGCGGTAATTCGAGTTTAGGGAATGCAGAGCTTCCACCATTTGCACCATAGCGGTGAGGGCCATCGCATCGGGAGAGCTGGGCAAAATCAGCAAGTCACAACCTTCAGCTACAGTTTTGAGTTCATCGGGGTCTGGTCGGGCAGGCGTGTCTATCACGATGTGCTCGTAATCTCTGGCAAAGCGAACTCCTTGCTTTTCATCCACCACTTTGAACGGGAGGGAACCCCGCGCTGCCCAATCCAAAGCACTGCGGTTGAGGTCGCCGTCTACCAAAAGCGTGGGCGCTTTGGTTTGCAAGTAAGCTGCTAAGTGCAGTGCTGTAGTTGTCTTGCCGACTCCGCCCTTGAATGAGGCGATTGTCACGATCATAGGTTTATCGCTACGTTGATTAACTCAACTTTATCTGTTAATCATCTAAATGTCTAGACATTTGAATGATTGAACGTTTAAAACGATGCCGTATTGAGCGAGTTATAGTGCGGGTTGGCTCGGCTAATTAACGATAACAACGTAGCGCTCGGTTACAGGTAATTGGAGGCGGTGGATTTTCCCCAAAATCAAGCAGTTGCTACACTGCAAGAGTTTGCCCCTATGCGCTCTCTCGAATGTGTGATACTGTCGTGGGTCGCATCGTCGCATCACCTGCGGTTGATTTAATCATCTAAACGTCTAGATGTCTGGGTAAGTAATTCAAGATTTATGCACTTGGTATCTGGAGATGAGCGCGCCTAGCGAAGCTATCCCGTAGGAAATCGCCCTCAACCTTTCTGTTACACGCTCCTGGGCGCTAAAACGAGCCAAAGTCTTTTGATGGAAGCTGCATCGCCAGCACCAACGCACCAACATCACCACCACCGGAAGCTGCATTGCCAGCGCTAACGCTAACACCCAAACCGGAAGTACCTGCACCAGACCCCGTACCCATTCAATCAAAGGAGCCTAGCCTGATGAGCAAACTGCAAGCACCGGATAAAGAAGCGACGGTCAGGTTTACCGTGGATATGTCCGAAACTCTGCACCGCAAACTGTCTATGTTGGCGGCTAGGACGGGGCGCAAGAAAGTGGACCAGAGTGCGAATGCTGTTGGAAGAGGGGCTTAAGGAGGTGGACGGGTAAAAGCGATCGTTTTAGCGGCATCAAGGTAGCGAAAAACTTCTCTAAACCATCAAAATCTGGTAGCGGGCTGGTGGCATAGTGGCTGGCCCACGAACCATCCGGCCAATCAGGGATTGAACCCTGCATACCAAAGCACAGAAAAAAGGTTAGTTTTTATAAAAGAGTGTGCATCTCAATTCAGCCCATACTCGCATTGATGTGAATTTGCTTGGTAGTAACATTCATTAATAGTTATGCAAGATTTACAAGGACTGATTCATAGTCCAATATGAGAACGTATTGAAGTAGTAAATGAATGAAATATTCGTTAAATTAGGAAAAGGAGCTTTCCACTTAAAATCATGGGACAATTCGATTACCTACGCGACCAGATTAGTAACAATATCTGGATCGATAAAGAAATCTTACAAATATCCGAAGCAGTTACAACAGCACTAAACGAGGGTCAAGAATGGTACTTTAGTCTGCCTCACCTCCAATTTATTATGGCAAACCCAGTGATGGGAGGGATTAAGGATTTACTGACCGCTTCCCAAGATTTAGGAGGGACGGTTGTTGATTGCAATCTCGTGTTTCTAGAAACGGTTTACGGCATCAACAAAGCTTTTAATAGCAAAGTTCACAAAGACCTAGCGGGTAAAGCTCAAGTTGAGTTAGCCAAACTTGCCGCTAACAACACCGAAAAAGCGATTTACGAAGCCTCGGTTATGGCGCACAACGAATCACTCAACTTGCCCGAACTCTCGGTAAAAGTAGCCGCCATCGAAGCAGAAATCACCGCCATTCAACAGCAAGGAGCAACAGCAACTGAGCAAATAGAGCAGTGGAAGAACGACGCTATCACCAAGCTAGAAGAGCTGAAAAATGAACTCTTAGCCTTAATTGAAAGACTCCAAGGCAATCCCAGAAGCAACGCCCGCGCCAGACTCAGAAAAGTAGAAGCCGGGATAGCAGCTATGCAAACTGGGAATATCCCGCCAATTATCGCCATGAATCCTTATGAAATTAGCTCACAGTTCGACCTTTCCATACATTCCACCTTTCGGAAAGCGCCCGTTGTTCTTAATGCCATAGTTCCTATTGCTGTTGGAGGTGCAGCAACAGTAGCAGGAGCTGCAACTATCCTCACTGGAATTGCAAGTTGGTTGTTGAGCAGTTTCTTTCTCAAAGCGGTGAACATCCCAGCTACACTGCTACCAGCGCTCACGAATACGGTAGTGTCGATTGTCCTGAAAGTAATGGGTAGCGCTGGTGCTAATGCAACGAGATATTTAGCCGCTTCCGCCCTGAAGGCAGGGCAATCCTTACTACCCAAACTCTTTGGAGCAACCGGGATGCAAGCGAGTGGCTGGGCTTACCTAATGGCTTGGGCAACACCGATAATCGGAGCAGCCGTGATCATTATTCAAGCCATGCGGAATAAGCTTTTATTGGCGGATATGCTGTATACTTTTGCCGAACTGAGGGATGTACCCGGCAAGTTTAATTTAACCCAGGCGCACATGATTGACACCAATCGAGTTGAAATCCTAGAAGAGTTTAAAACTTGCGCTAAAGACCTAATCTCTGAAGCTCGATTGCCGATTGAACGCATTATCGGAGTCGGTTTAGATCGCCAAAAAGAATATGCGGTTTGTTACATTTTGACCAACCCCGACTCTCCTGTTCAAGTGTCAGGAAACGAAGCAATTGCAGCAGCACTTGGAGCCGATAAGATTGCGAGAATAGCATCAGGACAATTTGGCTTTTTTGATTGGGAATAATTACTGAGATGGCTACCGATTATAAATTAACTTATTCTTGGATTGACGAAAGCGTAGCGATGGTTTCCACAATTGCTGTTTGGTCGGTGTGGGATTGCGTCGCCCAAAGCTGGTCAACCAAACCTAAAGTAACTCTCCGAAATACCCTGCTTTCAGGCTTGCACCAAGATGCGGGTAAGGAAAGATTCTGTATCGGAGAAATCCCGGAAACTGCAAAAGACCCATTTTTGTTAAATCCATTCGTTGCGGATAAAGAGCGCTACACCCTAGATTTAGCAAGCAACTCCCGCAATCGCGGTCGATTCACCTTTAACTTAGCGCCCGTGGGTTCGAGCTACTACGGAACTAAAGGAACAGACCAATGGAAGCGAATTATTTATGGTAGCATCCTGCATACCGGATGCAAACATTTAGTAGCTCAAAAGTTCAATTATGTGGTGGTTGATGATGAACTAAAAGATGCTCAGGGCAATCCGCAAGATGACCCGACCAATCAACGGCATTGGAAAACCGGGGACAGCCACGGTAAAGCTTCTCGCTATTTTATGGAATTGCTGGGAGCGGGAACAGTGGAAACCGAGATTGAACCTAATCCAGAAATTCCGCTCCAATTTAGGATAGCCTCATTCAAACAATGGGTAGCCAAAGGTACCATCGCCTACAATCCCGAACTCGACGATTCAGGTTTGGATTTGGTAATTCCCCTATCATCCTTGAAGGGTAACAAACCAGCCCTAGGAAATTATACGGATAAACTGCTGTGCGGGTTGGTATTTGAGGCAGAGCAGCGCACCGCAAAAGCTGGGTGGATGCTATTTCAGTGGTTTGATTACGAAACGCTAGAACAAGACAGAATCATCAGCCGTTTAATTAATAAATGCGAGCGTTTAGTCGGCGCTCTCAACTCAATTCAAAACTTAGCCGAGTTGTTGAGAATCGACCAAAATGAAGCAGAGCAGGAAATACAGCAGGGCAATGAAGGGCTGCAATCAGAGGCGGAATATGTCAACACGGCGATGCAAATCATCAAATACGACGTGCGCGGAAAACTGCTGCTTCACCCCTATATTATCGCCAAGGTTAAAGAGCGTCTGAGAGTAATTTGGTTGAATTTAGCGAAAGCTGCAGGAGTTAGGTTCTGGTCGCTGATGGCACAGCCCGATGAATATTTTGCGAAGTACGAAATTACCGACGCTAGCGGAAATACAATTTTTAGCAGAAAAGTGTTTTGCGCCCCCGGCATGGCAACGGGTGAGTACATCGTGTTCTGCAACCCCATGCGCCACTGGGGTGATTGCCAATTGTGGGAAAACGTACACGAGGGTACTTACGCCCAGGGTGGTGGATTGATGGCCGCTTCTCGGAAGTTACTGCTCAATCTGGGACGGGACACAGACGGAGATTTTATTCAACTGATTCGCTCGACTGAATATCCGAATCTCCGCAATGCGATCGCCAATTTCTCCCAACCACCGCAGGTAAAGAAACTCCCCAAGGTTCCCCTTGCAGGCAACCTCCAACAAGTAGCGATCGACAGCATGAACGACAGCACGGGCATTGTCGCATCGTTGATGGGACGAGCTAGGGGTGCAGGAGTTGAAGGGATAGTGCTGATGATTCCCCCCGGCGGGAGACAAACAGAACCCGAAGAAATGGCAATTATCGATTTCCTTTCCCAGCAGCTCCAAATCGCTGTTGATTCACTCAAATCGGCGTATCCCAACAACGATGCAGGACTCAAAGCAGTGGGAGATTATTTAAACGGCCTCGGTGATGCAGCTCAAATTCCGTGGCTCTCTGATTTTAAAAAGGATGATTGCTATTTGAGCCGACCTTGCAGCGTAGCACCCGATGCGATTGATACAGTGTCTCGGCTCGTTCGGTTGGTAAACAGCTATTGGCAACCAGCCCAGCTAGAAACTAATTTAAACCTTACCTCCTTTGCGAATTCGCTTTTTTCCGCAGTATCGGTATCCGAGGCTCAACAAAATTACGCATTCCAGCAAAGAAACGGGTATGCTTCGGAAATGAGCGCTGCCATCGCCTGGAAAGAAGAAAACGAGGGCGACACTACTAGAATCCGCGAAGTGGCCTTTAAGTATCAAGCTTTAAGAGATGCAGCCATCGAACAAGTCACTCAAACAGACGGCACTCCCTACACCGTTAAATCTTGGGCAGCAGCTTACTGGCGGGCCAGCCATACGGTCAAAGAAGATTCGAGAAGTTCTGGCTCCTTAGTATTCAACCTATTCCCCGATGAAATTATGGCCGAACTTAAAGAAAACCCAGACCCGCCCAGTTTCTTCGAGGTCTACAACGTCCACAAACAACAGCCCAACCATTGGTCGAAGGCTAAGTGGAAAGGACGCACGGTTCAAATTAGAGTCGTGCTGCGGGATTGGGCAGCTCCCCGCACCGGCAAGATTGTCCCCACGCTAGCCGTAGATTTGATGTACCCCCAAAGCGCTGAATTAGTCGGGTTCTATCCGCTGGGATTTATTGCAGAAGCAGACCGCTCTAAAGTTGCGATTGGTGAAACTCGAACTATGAAGATTTGGACGAAAGGAGACGGCGAAACCGGCATCCCCACCACTAAAGTTTGGCTGTTCGATGAAAGCATGACCGAGGAACAAATTCAGGATGTCCTCATGTTCGGTCGCGCGGCATCGAGTTTGTGGGAACCGGAAGACTTCGGTCTTTCACCTTAATTGTACATTTCCCAAGTTTAGGAATAATATCCGCTAAAAGTGGGGGCAAGAAAGATAGGCTTCTGGAGCAAAAAACCGTTACTTAATTGGAACTTGTCTCGCGTGCGGGGGAAGTTTCGTTTAAACGTAAAGTTTGATAACTAACTATTTGGTCAGTCCAGAGTTTAAACAGGTACATACCCTAGGAAAAACCCCTTTCTTCTACCCAGCGTTTATCTCTAGTAAGCAAATAATGAAACTTTAGGTTTGCTCCAACTCAGTATCAGTCACACCTGTACTTTTGGCTAGCTAAACAACTAATGAATGGGTTAGTCCCATTATTGGATTTGTCCTTCTATAGTGGTTGTACTATCCGATATTAACTTTGCCGACGGGTTTTTGAAGATCCCAATCCATCAAGGATGACGGTTCTTCCGTACCTGTTATGCTAAATTGCTTCAAGCTATAACCTTTTTTGATCGCAAATATAACTAATCATTGAGGATAACCGTATGGCTGTTCAAAATTCACTTCTATTATTGGTTAACAAATCTATGCAAACCACTTTAAAAACATTGCAGCAGTTTGCAAGAGATGAGTTTATTTTCAGAAACAGTATTAGTATAGCTTTTGGCGAAGAGATTGATGAAAGGGAGTTGCAGTTAACTTTTAGTAATGGAAATTTCACCAATTTACCTTCTGTTAAAATCTGTAGCACTACTGAAATAAATGGGGCATCTGGAGCATATTCTGCGGATACAGGTAAGATTTATTTGGCACAAGAATTTATTGAGGCAAATATTGATAATCCTCAAGCAGTTGTTAATGTGCTGCTGGAAGAAATAGGCCATTATATAGACGCCAAAATTAATTTAACAGATGCAGCAGGAGATGAAGGAGATATTTTTGCCCGGTTAGTGCAAGGAAAGAGTTTAAGCCAGCAAGAGTTAGAGGTTTTACGAGCTGAGGATGATACTGCAACTGTGATGTTGGATGGTCAGATGATTGGAATTGAACAGAATAGCGTCATACCAAAAGGAGTTAGATATAATGAATATGCTTTTTTAACAACCCATAATTCCCATGTTACTCTCCCAGATGGTTGGCTCTCAGCTAACCAGCGCCAGACAATTACTCAGCAACTTGCAGATGGTGTAAGAGGCTTAATGTTGGATACATATTACAAGGAACCAGGCTCTGGAGACGTGTTTAAGGTGATTCCCGAACCTGGAGTATATTTATTGCATGGAGTAGATAAACTTGGCTGGATAGCTGGCGCGACTTATCCTTCGCGTCCAACAAAACGACTTCATCAAACCTTAAATGAAATTGTAGATTTTCTCAATCAAAATCCCTCAGAAATAGTGACTATTTTTTTAGAGGATTACACTACTAAAGAGAATTTAGAGCAAGAACTAGAAAAAGTTCCTAATATAAATAATTTATTATTTGATCCTGACTATGATGATCCTAATACAATATTAATTAATGAGAATATAGAAAGTGCAAAACAATGGCCTTTAATCTCCGAAATGGTTAAGGAGAATAAGCGATTACTTATTTTTAGTGGCAGGGAAGATAATGGGACGCTTTCTGGAGTAGCTTACGACAGAAAGTACATTATACAGAATGTATATGAAAATGATGGACTTCAATCAAGATGGGACAATGGTACTTATAAATATAAATCTTATCCTAAACTATATGTCTTCAATCACTTTGGAATACAAGCACCCTCTGTGCTTCCTGATATGGTTTCATCGGAGATAGATAATGATTTTAACAAAATCAAAAAGAGAATAGAAGACGGATTAGATTCCGGGAATAATCAAAAACCTAATCAGCTTCCCAATTTTGTCACTGTTGACTTTTATGATACCTTTGGATATGAAACCAAGCAAGTTGTTGACTACTTAAATAATACTTATGATTTTAGAACAAAGAAGAAACTCCACTCTCACTTAGTAAGTAGTAGTGATGCTCCTGACCGGGATTATGTTATAGGTGGTTATTTTCCTGAGTGGGGAATATATGGTCGTGATTTCCAGGTCGAGGATATTCCTGCTGATAAGCTCACCCATCTTTTTTACAGTTTTGCCCAAATCGATCAAAATGGAGAAGTGGCAATCTTTGATACTTGGGCAGCAACCCAAACTCCTTTCCTCAATGAAGCAACAGGTGAAGCAAAATATACTTATGAACAATCACAGGCAAACGAAGCCGGAAATTTTGCTGAATTACAAAAACTCAAAGCCGCAAATCCTCATCTACATCTCATGCTTTCAATCGGAGGATGGTCTCTTAGTGGCCCATTTTCTACAGTAGCCTCTACAGAGGTATCACGAGAAAAATTTGCTCAGTCGGCGGTTGAATTCATGGTTGAATATGGATTTGACGGTCTTGATATTGACTGGGAATACCCTGGTGAAGGAGGAGCTTCTTTAGCTGAAGTGGAAACTCTTGCCCCTAATCGTCTTAATAAAGAAGTTAACGATAGCTCTGATGACAAGCACAATTACACTCTATTGCTAGCGGAGTTGGACGAACAAATAAAAATACAAGAAGTTACTGATGGGAGAGACTATCAACTCAGCATTGCTTCTCCCGCCGGTTTGGAGAATATTGAAAATATAGAATTGCAAGAAGTCTCGAAATATATCGACTTTTTCAATCTCATGGCTTATGATTTTCATGGCTCGACTTGGGAACCAAATACTACGAACCATCAAGCCGCTTTATTTGCTAATCCCAATGCTCCTTCAGCAGCAGAAATCGTTGATACATTGAATATTCATTCTGCCGTTGAGGCTTATTTACAAGCCGGAGTAGATCCTCAAGATATCATTCTAGGTGCACCTCTTTATGGACGTGCTTGGTCTGGGGTTTCTAATAGTAGTAGCAATGGAGGACTTTTTCAATCCGCTACAGGTGCAGCAACAGGAACTTGGGAAAATGGAGTATTAGACTACGATGATCTTTACAATCGGTTAGAAACTCAACCAGAAAACTATACTAGGTATTGGGACGATGAGGCTAAAGTTCCTTATATTTATAGTCCCATCGTTGAAGGAGGATTCTTTAGCACCTATGAAGATAGTCAATCAATAGAGCTCAAAACTAATTATATCAAAAACATGGGTTTAGGGGGAATGTTCTTCTGGGATGTTTCTAGCGATCTTCCCAGTAGTCATAATGAGTCCTTAATCAATCATGCTCACGAATACTTAACTTGACATTGAGCCTAAATTTTACTGTGTGGTAGTGCTAATGGTGCTCCTATACAGATATCGTCTCATTTCTTATTCCTCTATATTACTCTGATGTCACTCTTATGTCACTTTTGCGCCAAAGTATAAGAGAACAAAATCTCTCAAACCCGAGCTGGATATATGGTTAGGCCTCGTCAAGCTCACTTGATCAATGAGAGTGAACTTTTATTTGTTTCTTTCGCTTAGTGGCAGAAGAGGGGTATCTAGACCGCCCGGTAAGAATTCCCGATTGCCTTTCTTGGCGTCAAATTTTACAAGCTTTAAGCTGTGCCATCCATTCCCCAAATCCCACACGGCGAAAGCGAGTAGGCTCGATCTTAGTAGGTTCCAGGACTTGCCAAGAGTGCCAGGGAAAATGACCGATTGGAAGAACACTGCTATTGGAAGCGGACTGTTTAGTGGTTAAATCCTTAAATTTGAGCCAGGTTCCGTTTTGCTTCCATCCCACAACTTCTCCAAACTTCGTGTAATCTCGATTCACTTGAGGACTTTCCCAAATTTGGCGCTGGATACCGAACCCAAAACGTGAGCCGCTTGCTTGTCGCCAAAGTTGATCTAGAGTTTTGAGATGTTTACAGGGCATCGAGCGGATTTGTTCGGGTGTAATCTCGTCTACAGTTTGTTTAAGTGCCAAGGCATCCGTTGAAATCACCGCCTCTTTAAATAGATCGCTGATTGCCGAATCCATCCATCGCCAATCCCCAGCTTGTGCTGCTTTCTTCAAATCGTATGAAGGCCAAAAGCAACCCTGCTTAGAAATTGCGCCATTTGTCATGGTGGCGTTGCAAAGCCGTGTATCGCGAAAACTCGTAATACCCGTATCGGTCAAATCCGCTCGATCGAGATAAGCCGGATCATGTTTGAGTTCGCTGAAGTCAGCGCCTACCAGTTTTGCCCCAATCATAATCGCTCCCTGCAAATTGGCCTCTCTAAAACGCGCACCATTCAGGCTAGCGTTGCTTAAGTCTGCCTCTTGGAGGATGGCATTAGAGAAATTGGCTCTGGTAGCCTGAGTATAGGAGAGCAAAGCATTGGTTAAATTTGCTCCGCGCAAGTCGGTGTCAATCAGGCGGGTAGCGGCACCAGAGAAGTCTGTCCCTTGGAGGTTTGCCCGTCGTAGGTTCGCCTCTGATAAATCTGCCTCTCGGAAAACTTGCCGAGAAAAATCGGCACCGGCTAAGTTTTTACCGCTCCATTGCACGGCCCTCAATTCAAGAATCTTCTCATACCTACGCAGACGGTGCCAGTGGGAAAATTTGGCTAGGGCAAAGATAGCGATCGCACTTCCTCCCAATCCTCCCAAGATCCACCAAACACTCTTTTTGTGCCACATCCTGAATTACCCGCACTAAGAATTTTGCCAGCTTATTCTAAGCCAAAATTGAGAAAATTCTGTCGATCGGCTTTCAAATTTGCCGTTGGCTTGCATTATAAGTACCTTCGTGCAAATACCTGAGCAATATCAAATGCCAGCTTGTAAATTCATCTAGCCCATTTAGAAACATTCTTGGAATATCTGCCTCCGGTGCATTGGGTAGCCCCGTATTTAAAACTGTATTTCTCAGCGCTTCTAATTATTGTTTTTGGTGCTGGCGCATTGCGATGCCAAGGGCGGGGGAAGCTCCCACTCCCCGCGTTCCTCAGCACAAAAAGCCAGGTTTTACTGCAATCATGGCGTTGCTTAATCAGGGTATGAAAAAAATAACTTGAAAATCCCGAAGTTTTGTGGATACTGGTTTCTCTGACTTGCATATTGAGCCCTTCATACCCTAAATCAGCAACGCCCTTTACCTTTCGCTTCAAATCAATTCTACAGTTTCACGCTTGCATCGCCCACTACCTCGGTCTATACCTGTGCTGACATAACGCATCTCAAGAGCTAATCTCAAAGTTAGTTCTTTACCGCAATTGCTCATGGGTAGCCAATCTACAGCCAAAACTATCTTTCTGGTCGCCTCTATGGTGGGCTGGCTTATCGTTGGTGCATCTTTGATGTATCTTTTTCCGGTCGTCGCAGATTGGTTAATATCCTCCGATCTCACCCATCTATGGATGCAGACCCTCAGCCTTAGCGGTTACAATCCTATGCTGGCTTGGGTAGGAGGAGGCATCACTCTGGTTATTACCGTGTCGGGGTATATCATCTGGCATCAGAGGTTTGAAGGCAAGATTTAGAGCGATCGAGTTCTGAGTTCTTTGAAGTGTGCGAGGCTTTTGCGGTGAGGCGTAAAAAAAGCCTCCCAAGACGACTATCAGAATTTTAGATATTTATAAGTGCTGGTTTGATATACAGTGCTTACTTTTTGGAAAACAGCGAGTGCTATATTTCTGAAAGTTTGGGCTGCTGTAAAGCAAGATAGTATTAATGAATCTGAATTGACAACACTTAGTAAATTCTCAGTGATTTAGTCTTTAAGTTTCTGCTAGATTGCCTTTAGCTCTTAATAAGAGCATGGATAGTAGAGATTGAAAACTTAACTTTTATTTACAATATGCTTTCTATTTTATCTACTTTACGTCAAGTCTCTTCTCATTTGCTTCATAGCTTGATTCAAGCCCTCGCTGTGAATCCAGCCTACGAAACCACCGTAAATCATTTTGCCATCGGGATCGGCTAAAAAAATGTGGTCAACGCCGAGGGGGTTTTTCCAAGCCCTAACCGCTGTTCCATCCCTAAGTCTGATAATCGGATTGGAGCTGTTAAAATCCCTGTGGTGTGCTGGTGTCATTCCTGGGACAGCTTCTAAAATGGCGCGAGCCTGCCTCGTAATATCTGAAATGTTTGCAGCGCTGGCTGCTGAACAGCCACATCCATCTATCACAGTTTGCTTGAGCCTTTCTTTGATATCGCCATCAAACAGGGATAATTGCTCAATCTCCTCTAAAAGTTTTCCGTGTGGCTCAGATAAACGCCTTTGGCAATAAATGGCTGTTAGCAAGTCCTCTAACCCTACTTTTGTTAAGGCATCTGCAATCAATCCCGTCAAACCTAGTACGGCGATGCCTCCGAGCATTCCTGCTGGGCCACCTAGAAATGCTAGAGCTGCTGTGATTGCAGCCGCTCCTGTCAAACCTGTCGCAGCCATCGTTACTACCAGGATGATACCTGGTAAACCCAAAGCAGCTACTTTCTTGACGACTTCATCCATTTTACCAACCTTCGCTGTTGCTTTCTTTCCTCTACCAACCAGTTGCCAGCACGAAAAACCTGTTAGCGCAACAAGTTATTTATTATATCCTGACCTTGCCCTAGCAGTTTCGAGTCGTAGATGGGGGAAATAAGATTATCCTGATGGAGCTGTAGCGGTTCCAAGTCATAGATAAGAAATTTGAGTTTCCGCGCCTAGATTTTTAGTGGTACACCCGCCCTGTCACGGCAGAAATTGTAGAATTAGATGCTGAGTATTGGCACGGGTTTTGACAATAGACGGGGTTGCAGGCTTAACAAACCCTCAATCTGCATCTGAAAATTCTCACGGGTTGGGTTGAACGCAGCGATCGCCCCCATCGGGAAATTTCTCGTTCAAACTCAGATTGAAATAATACTGACACCAAAATTCTGCTATCTCCAACAACCTGGGTACAGATTCAGCCACGATACCCGAACCCGACTGCAATCCATAGCCTTCTACATATTCTCTAGCTAGTTTGTAAGCCCAATAGGGAAAATCTGTCTCTACAAAACACCGTAGTGCATACTCTAGCTTGAGTAAATCTCCGCTGCGGACAAAACGCACCGTTGCCCATCTAAAATTACGGTAGTCATCCCCTTGCACCCCATCAATGTCTCTCAATAAGTTTCTGAGAGATTGCCTGCTTTCGTAACTAGGACTTTCTAAGTAACTTTGCATCAGTGTGATTGCTTCCTCCACTAACTGTTGTTGCTGTTCCCATTCTTCATCCGTGAAATGTTCGGGACAATTCGCCCGCTCCATCTGTTGCTGCACCAGTCGAGCAATGTAGAGCGCAAACTTTTCGGCAGCAACTTCATCAGTGCACAGACTTTTGATACTCGTCAACCTGGTTATTGGTATAGCAAGTCGAGCTTTTTCAACTTCCTTAGTAGCTTGAATCCACTTTTTGATTTTATTGGCAGTAGCACGTTGTTGGTTGTTTTGTTTCATGCTTAATGATACGGTGTACCAGTTTTATCGTCTATCTCAAGATTATACAAAAAGCTATCACTATACATGGCTATTGGGGGGAGCGAAGTGCATTAGCTAAGCTAACGAAGAGGAGCGCTCTCAACACGGCCTCGCCACCACTCTACTTTTAAGTGTGTATAAGTAGGTGGTCATAATTCAAGTAAAATATAGACAAATCTAGAAAATGAGGATGAATCTATGCCGACCTATAGGTACAGCAGTGCTACTAACCCGCTCGTACCCCGATTCACAATGAATTACTTTTACTATTGATAATGTGTGAGGCGCTGTAGAGGTCGGGAACAATGTAGTGAGGGAGGCGCTCTGCGCTTTGCAGCAGCGAAGAGCTATCGCGATTAAACTCCTCTAATGTTTCATTGCCGCCGTCAATCAAAATTGTTCGGCATCCTGCCCGATAACCCGCTTCAGCATCGTTCAGGGTGTTGCCAATGAACCAAGACGCGGCTAAATCAATACCCAGCTCGTGAGCTGCTTTCTGAACCATTCCTGGCTTCGGCTTGCGGCAATCACAATCTGCTGATTTATCATGAGGGCAGTAGTAAAACCCATCTAAAATAATGTTACTCTCTCTAAACAGGGTATCAAGTTCGTGTAGGTACAAAATTAGCTCTTGTTCAGAGAAATAACCTCGTGCTATACCCGATTGATTGGTGATGACCAACAACTTGTACCCAAGTTCCGACAATAGGCGTAATGCCGCAACTGCATTACTGACTAGGACAATCTTCTTCGGGTCAACGTTGCAGGGGACATCGACCACTAAGGTTCCGTCTTTGTCTAAAAAGACTGCTTTTTTTAATGCCATGATACTGATTTATTTGATACAAGCGCTTCAAAATTACGCAATTTCGCGTATTGTAACGGATTTGTGATATAAACCTGCCAACCCCTCACCCACCTCATTAAGAAATCCCCGCCTGCCGATGCAGCAATGCAGTAAGTATGCAAGACTTTGGAGCGTCGGGTCGAGTATACACGCCTGCATGAAGATAGAACGGCACGGGCAGGCCAAGATATTCACGCAACAAGAAATCGAGCTGCTGTTCAACAAAGGTTTGCAAACCGATCGCGATCGCACCTTGTTTGGCGTGTGCCTCTACACCGCCTGCCGCATCGCCGAAGCGTGTTCACTGTCCGTTGCAGATATTGGCGTTGCTGATTTACGGTATGAAAGACTAAATATGCAAATCATAGAAACCAGTATCCACAAAGCTTCTGGATTTTCAACTTATTTTTTTCATACCCTGATTAAGCAACGCCCGCCCAGATATTTATACGCGCCTTGGGGAAAGTCCGCCCCGAAATCAACGGACGCAAGGGCAACACCAAGGGCAAACTCCAAACCCGCACCATTCCCGCAATCGAAGACTTGCGAAGCCTCCTGGCAGCTTGGAAACCGAACGCCCGCAAGACATATTAATGCTGCGGTAAATGAGTTCACCCCTAAGTTAAACTTAAACAAGTTATTTACATCATTTCCTAAATGGGTTGTAGCGACGTAAGATAAACAAATAAGGATAAACAATTACAGAGCCTATCAATAAATAAATCTGGAACGCTTTAAAGGCTATAAATTCTAATGCTGATTCTTTTTCTCTTTGTATTTTAACTGGCTGGGAACTGCTCAATGCGTTTTCTAAATTAATTATTGTGTTTGGACTGGAATCGTTCGCAGAGAGGGTATATTGGATTTCTTCAATCAGGGAGTTTATATTACCAGGATCTGCCTGAATAAAAGCATCAACACCACTTGCGGAGAATCTCTCCCGGTCACTTGCCATGAATTGACCGCCCCATTTTAAAATAATGGGAATTTGTGCGGTTTTTGGGTTAGATTTTAACAGCCGGATATTTTCCGTCCAATTCACTTCTCTATATTTACCCCCATAACCACTATTAACTATAATTATATCCACTTGTTTATTAGTTGCGAGTTGCATTACGGTTTCTACGTCAAACCCATAATATACAACAAAAGTGGATTTAAACCTAAATGTTTTCGCTACCACACTAAAATTAAACCAATTATCTTCAACTATTAAAACTTTTGTTGAGGTTTTAAGTTGTTCAGGTTCATCAATCTCTGCGATAGCACAACGGTTTATAGGATGAAAATTAAAAATAGCAATTATTTTTAGATTCTCATTCTGAAAACCCAGTAAATCATACCAGGCTAGTGCAGGAAATGAACAATAAACTAAATTCCAGTGACAGGAGTTGTTATCTGGCTCACAGACCAGTAATTTGACATAACAAAGCCATAAAGAAAATTCAGTATTCATTTTTTTATACTTAATCCGCTACTTGTATTTATAAACAACTTGGTGCTTTTAACAATACCTATTTAACTTTTACTGGGTTCTCAATTTGGCAACGGGTTAGGTTACGCAGGTTTAGCTTGTCCAGGAATAACCTTACCTTTGCCCAAAATATTTAGATGTCGAGTTCTCAATTAATGCGCTCGCTTTTGATTGAAGCCAAGTATGTAACTGTTTGATCGACTAAAACATCTCATCCAATAAATCGGTAACGTCTCCTTGGTCGCGACCCCGGTTATTATCGTAAATCATCAGCGTGTTGAGGTTCCTGTGCCTGCTGAGTTTCTGAACCTTCCGCACATTCCCATCTGTTGCGTCCAGTGCCGCCGTGATAGCTGTCTGTATTCTACGCCCCCCATCCCGACATGGAACCGCGTTAAGAAATCCCTCAGACAGGTGCAGTAATGCAACAAATATGCCAGACTTTCAAGCGTCAGGTCGGGTATACACCAAGCATGAAGATAGAACGGCACGGACAAGCAAAAATCCTTACGCAGGAGGAAATCGAACTGCTGTTCAACAAAGGTTTGCAGAGCGATCGCGATCGCACCCTCTTCGGAGTTTGTCTCTACACCGCGTGCCGGATTGCCGAAGCTTGTTCCTTGGAAGTCATCGATATTTACACTGCCAGAGGTACAGTCCGACCTACAATCAACTTCCGCAAGCGCAACACCAAAGGTCAACTCCAAACCAGAACGATTCCGGTGATTGAAGATTTGCGATCGCTTCTGACATCTTGGAAACCTAACGCTGGCCAGACTTATTTATTCCCCGGTCGCCACCCGAACCACCACTGGAAGCATTTGCACCCCAACTCAGCGGATCGGATTTTGAGAGAAGCGTTCGATCGCGCCGGCATCGAGGGAGCCTCCACCCACAGTTTTAGGAGGACGGCCCTCACCCAGATGAGCAACGCCGGGATTCCGCTGCGGATTATTCAAGAAATCAGCGGCCACAACAACCTCGAACAGTTGCAGCACTACTTAGAAGTGCTGCCCGACCAAGTAAGGGGAGCCGTCTCTGCACTCTCTACCCTTTTCTACGTTAAGAAAAGTGAACATCATGTAAAGCAGTAAGGCTTAACGAACTTTGTAAGACCTGTCTTGCTCGGTTGGACAAAACACAAGCTGTTCTAAACCGAGACGACTCACAAGTTTAGCAGAATACTTAGTTAGGTGGTCTACTGAATGTATCCAATTAATTTCCCCAGTGAGTAGGGGCTACTTGTTTTATCTTTAGGCAAGTAGATGCTGACGTTTGTACAGTAACTGTTTCGTTTACTAACTCCTCTAAATAATGTTTCTAACACTTTTTGTCCGTGTTGGGCGGTTCCCTCGTAAGTGTGCCGATTACAAGGCTACCTGAACTCAGTAAATTAACGCAAGCTGACAACAAAAAGTTTATCTTCTTTTGACGACTTAACCATTGGACTATAATGCCTATTCATGGACTATAATACTTATAATTACCAAGCTCCGTTAAATTATATGAAATATAAAAATGGATTATTTTCAATGGAATAATTCAATCGCTGCTCATTTTTTTAAAAATGAAATGGCAGGGCGCAGCGTTCACCTGTGTGTCACAGAGGAACTACTAAGAAATATTGGTCAAAACTACGGTGCAGATCTTGCAGATTTTATTAAGGCGGTAAAGACTGGTATTATTGGGTTGCCAGGAAAGAGCATCTGCCAGAAAGCCTTGCATAGTATGGATTACTGGAAGTACCGACAGCGACAAAAAGGTTATCCTCTTTACGTCGGCTATTTAGCACTATTCGTCCTCGCTGCCGATATCGAAGAAAATTTTGCTTCCCATGCCTACTACCCCCGCCTCCGAACATTACTGGGTGAAAAACCTAGATCTGGAAACTATCCAGATTTCGACCAGATGAAAATACTGTGGGAAGACTTAGCACGGTGGGCAAATGAAGAGAAAAGTGGTGAATGGGGTATTTTCAACTGTTTTACTGTTGGGAAGAAGAAGCATATCGGTTTACCACAATCACAAACTCTTTTGACTGAAAAAGAGCGCCGTGCACTACCTGCTATTTTTGCGACTACTGACTTAGATCCTCTTTCACATCCTACTGAGGACACCATCGCACTTTTTTTAGCCCATCATGGGCGTAAACAATTACGACCACGAACCCTGCGCTTATTAGAAAAAACTGGTGAGAGTGACGAATTTCGCCAAGCATTGCTCGAATGGATTATTGATGAATTGAGCGGTTGGGATGGAACTGCTGAAGTTTCAGATCTAACGCATATCTACGGACTCTTGAGATTGGGCTGCCAACACGATCCAATTGCCAAACGCGCCACTATAACCTTGCGTTGCAGTACAAAACACGAATTTCCTGAAGACGATTTATTCTTATTTGTAGAAAACAATTCTCACCCCTTTTCTTGTTACGAACATGGGGGAGGTTGGTCTTCAGTGGTAGCTGAGGCAGATAGAAAACCGCTTGATGCCTCTAAGTTTAATTGGTTGCAAGGTTTGCGGATGCGCTCGGGTGACTCTAAATGGTATTTTAAGCTGCCAGCATCGCCGATTCGAGTATTCGTTGATGGAAATAGTGAGGGATTGCCAGGTCTTGTGGAAGTGCGACAATTGCCCACTCAAAAGCCCTTTTATTTAGCTGCACACGAACAGTGTTTAAAGTTACTGACAGAATGGGGAGAATCTAGCTGTCAAGGCTTTGAAAAATTGCAAATAATAGATGGTTTTCCAAGCGGGTGGCACTTGTTCAAGGCGGCTGCTGCTTGTAGTGATGAGTTAATTAAACTAGAATACCCAATCCTGGCTTTTTCGACTAATTTGCGGTTAGAGCTAACTGGGGGGATTCGCCTGGAAAGAGGCAATAAATTTTTTAACTTTGCCCGACCGAAATTGGTTCTCCAAGGTGGTAACGAATCAATAAAAGTATATTGCAACGATCGCCTGTTAAATTGCACCGAAGCAGCAGATATTTATGAACTGCCCGCCAATACTCCAGCAGAAACAAATTTACAAATAGAAGCACGTAGTGGAGAAGATATTATCAAGCGCTGTTCTCTGGTCTTGGTAGAAAACTATTCTTTGCCATCCCAAAGCAACGCGCAACAGTTTGATCGTTTCGGAAAGCTTCAGACTGGGGATAATGGGAGCGCGGGATTTGCTGGGGCATGGGTACAAGGCGTTGATTTCCCGGACTTTAACTTCAACACTTTTTTACCAATACAAGGAAAGCAGCGGATTTTCTTTTTAGGTAAAGAACCAGGTCAAATAGCAATTTGGCCTGCGGAGTCACTGCCTACAAATTGGGAGCCTGTTTGGGCTATTTCCAAAGGTCGTCATCGCGGTCAAGTAATGTTTTGCAGCACCAACGTAGCCGATTCACAACCGTCGATGTCAAAGTGCAAAGACCGCAAGAAAATGCGGGCATGGAAAGAAATATTGTGGCACGATCGCAAGAAAATTTCCCCGCCAGATCGTTCTAACTTGAAAGTATTGTGGCAACAGTTTCAAAAGGAGGCCGAACGTGTCTGAAACTAGCGAAAAACTGCTCTACATTATTTCGGCAAAAAAGGAAGTTACTTGGCTATTCTTTAAGGAAACCTTTGATTATTTGTATAATTTTGAGACGGGCGTGGGGGAAGAAAACACGGACAAAGACGAAATTAAGAATAGAAGAGTTCAAGCACTTCGCACTCTAGCTTCTCTGGGTCACTGCGACTTTAATTTTAGCGAGGATAGTAGCAAGAGTAAGGTTTATGCTGCTCCCCCTCTATTGGTGCGATTGCCCAGTGCCGGCTTTCCTCAAGCCATTTTAGCAGGAGCGCGATCGCCTACTACTATTCAACAATTATCAGATGCTTGTCAGTCTGTGGGAAATCACATCAACGTTGAAATCACAGAACAAGCGAGTGAATTAGGGCTGATACCGAAGCGAGTGGCTGTACAAGCAGAGGATATAAGGGAATTACAGGTGATCGCATCATCTCTCAGCATACCTTTTCTCGAAACGCCCTCAGCTTGGTCTTTGCTGCATTTTGCTGCCAGTATTGACGACTACTTAGCTACCCTTAAAGAATCTAACGATCCAGAATTGAACTGGAATCGCCAAACTTTTAACCCTATTTCTTTACAGTTTATCGAAGAAATTAAAGAAACAGACATTAATATCCGTCTTAGCCGCTACAGTCATCCCTCTCGAAACACAAAGATTTATTATCTTTGGCAAGACGGCATGGGTACTGAAGTAGACCTTGATTGGGGAAGGTATGCTATTCTCAAAGCACGGCGGCTGAATGTTCTGATATACGACAAACGCAGATTCACTATGGCCGTACCGGTCAGCGCGAATCTGCCGCGACTCCTAGAAAGAGCCTTGACTCTTTGTTCCGGTTATGCAGCAACATATGTAAAAAAATTGCCGCACGCTCCGCAAATTCAGGGATTCAATTTATTTTTCGCTGTACCACCTCAAATAGCAGAGATGACCGCAGCTAAATTAGGGCAAACACTCTTGCAGCAATCTTTAGATATAACAACATTATAACAACATAGTGAGATAATTTATGCACGACCCAATTAACGCATTTAACACAATCCGCGACAACTTCTTACTGTACATAAAAACTGCTTTCGCAACTCAATTCCCCGAAATAGAACAAGAACGGGAAAGGCGACTGCGGGAACCAGGCGTGTTTTACCAAGAACCTTGGATTGAGCCGTTAGCCCGCTATCAGCGTTCTGGAAAAACTATCCACGAGCTTGAATTATCAGATGTTCCAGGCTTAGATGAAACAGCCATTCAAGACTTCAAAGAACTAGCCTCGTGCGGACTGGTTGGCCCTTACGAACTCTACAGTCACCAAGCGGAAATGCTCCGCAAAGCATTAGAGGGGCAAAATGCAGTAGTAACGGCCGGTACCGGATCGGGAAAAACAGAATCTTTCCTGTTGCCGCTGTTTGCTTACCTTGCTAAAGAATCAAGAACGTGGGACGCTCCAGGAGCGCAACCACCTCACCTCAATGACTGGTGGGAAAACGAGGCTTGGCAGAATGAATGTTACCCAAAGGTAAATAAAAGACGACGACAGCAGCGTTCTTGTCGCGTCTCACAAAGAGAACATGAAAACCGCGATGTCGCTGTTCGGGCAATGATTTTATACCCGATGAACGCCTTAGTTGAAGACCAGCTAACTCGACTTCGCCGCGCCCTCGATTCCGATTTAGCTAGAGAGTGGTTTCAAAATAATAGAAACGGAAACAGAATTTACTTTGGAAGATATAACGGAGTTACACCCGTACCGGGGCATGAAATTAACCAGCACAACAACCCCCACACAAACAAAATAGAAGAACTGGTCAAGGGTATGCAGAAGATGGCTGTATCGGCTCAAGCTGCTGCTATTTATGCTGGTGAAACAGAAAATGACGAAGTGCAATTCTTTTTTCCTAAGTTGGATGGTGCAGAAATGCGCTCGCGCTGGGATATGCAAGATGCTCCGCCAGACATCCTAATTACAAACTATTGTATGCTCAGTATTATGTTGATGCGGGATGTCGATCGAAATATATTTGACAGAACGAAAGAATGGTTAAAGAAAGATGGCAGCGTCTTTCACTTGATAGTAGACGAGTTGCACCTCTACCGGGGAACTGCTGGAACAGAGGTAGCATATCTTTTGCGGCTGTTGTTGGAACGCTTAGGACTTCATCCAGGTCATCCCAAGCTAAGAATTCTCGCTTCTAGCGCATCTCTCGATCCAAATGATGAGAACAGCCTAGAATTTTTGTCGCAATTCTTTGGCACAGAATGGCATCCCAAACAGATTATTCCTGGCTGTTCAGAACCAATTCCAGCAATCGAAAGTGAAGGTTTCCTTTCTAGCGAACCATTCATTGCTTTAGCGGAATTGCCGAATGCTAATAACCCAGAAACCTCAGAAGAAACACCCCAGTATCACACCTGCCGCGAAATTCTCGAATCTGAAAGTGTCGCGGTTAATGCCAGAATGCTAAATGCCTGCACTGATGCTTCAGGACAAACTCGCGCTGTATCGCTAACTCAATTTGCCCGCGGAATCTTCGGCAATGATTTGGAACATAACACCCTGCGGCTAGCAGCAAGGGGTTTGCTGATGGCTCGCGGTCTATATAAGGGCCCGTCGTCGTTACCATCCTTCAGACTGCACTGGTTTTTCCGAAATATTGAGGGGTTGTGGGCTTGTATTAAACCGGGCTATCGATTCAACGGCGAACAAACCCGACCTGTTGGCAGGTTATTTGCACAAAATCCCCCTATCCGCTGGGGAAATTACCGAGTTTTGGAGCTGCTTTACTGCCAACAGTGCGGCACGGTTTTTCTGGGTGGAAATCGCCTGTTACTGCAAAACAATCAAGGCTGGGAACTATTGCCTACAGAACCAGATATTGAAGGCATTCCTGACCGTCAAGCTGCAAGGTTCTTGGAGCGGCGGACCTACCAAGAATTTGCTATATTTTGGCCGTTCAGAACTCTTAATGCAGATGTCCCTAACTACTGGAATCAGCCCTCAAGACAAGAAGAGCGAGGACAGAGAGCTTATTGGGATATAGCGGCGCTAGACACCCGCAGCGGTCGAGTTATTTTAGGAGATCCACCTACAGATACACCAGCTAACCAATGGGTGAGAGGCTATATTTTTAACTTGCGGCAGGCGCAACTGGAAACGCAGGAAAATATAGGAGCGTTACCTTCTATTTGCCCTTGCTGTGCAGCCGACTATAGCAGGCGACAAACTCGAAGATCGCCGATTCGCGCCTTCCGTACAGGCTTTTCTAAGGTCAGCCAACTGCTTTCTAAGGAACTATTTTATCAGCTACCGAACACTGAAGAATCCCGAAAATTGGTAGTATTTTCTGACAGTCGGGAAGATGCCGCTTCAATATCAAATGGAATCGAGCGATCGCACTACGAGGATCTAGTCCGAGAAGCCCTATTTGATGAACTTGCACAGCTAGCGATCGGTGAATTGCAACTGCTAGAAGACCTGCAACAACACAGTCAGCCTGTGAGGCGTAGAGCTATTCAATTTGCAGACCAAAATCCCAATCGATTTGCAGAATTACAGATGCAGATTGAGTTGGGTAATATGATTTTACCCCCTGGGCTTCCTTCTATAGCTTTACAAACACTCCAGGTACAGCGCGACAGCGCGCAAGCAGCACTTAACGAAATTCAGCAAAGAGGAAATACGCGCACAGTACCTCTGAGAGTGATGTTTGAAGGTGAAAATCAAGCTCCTGGTTTGCTAATTCAGCGATTGGCAGCTTTGGGCGTCAATCCTGCTGGTAACGACATTCTTTATCAAGAGTACCAATATGACGATGACTGGCATCATTGGACGGAGTTGTTTGATTCCGACTTGACATCTCCTAGATGGCACTCTGACTTATCTCCTGCTGCAGAAGAACGGCGCGAAAATCAACTTCGCCCTAAAGTTCAGTCTGAGGTTTGCACTCCCCTATTCAGCCGCCTTTACTTTGGCGTTGAGGCGTCAGGTTTGGGCTACGTCCGTCTCAATTCACCTCTAGAAACAGTCGAGAACTTGGCTGTTCAATGCGGTGCTTCTGCTGAAGTATTTGAAAATATCTGCGACGGATGCTTGCGAGTTTTAGGCGACTTGTTTCGATACCAGCAAATCGATTCGCAGTTTCCAATCGTCGAATGGCGCAATTGGAAGGATGCTCGCGCAAAATTGCGGAATTATGTCAATGAGTGCGCTGCACTGAACGGACTTTCGCCTCAAGAATTGCGTCATTCATTGGGGTCAGCTATTTGCGATCGCGGCCAACACAATTTCTTTATTCTTCGTCCCCGGCATTTATGGGTGCGAGTGGCTATTCCTGACGATCAGGTGTGGCAGTGCAACTCCTGCGGACGCCCTCACTTACACCGTGCAGGCGGTATTTGTACCAATTGTCTCTCCCCGTTGCCTGCATCGCATAACAAAACCTGTGCAACTTTGCGCGAGCGCAATTATTACGCCAAAGAAGCTATAAATCAGCGTCAACCCTTGCGACTCCACTGTGAGGAATTGACAGGACAAACCGACGATCAGGGCCAAAGGCAGCGCCATTTCCGCAATATTGTGGTCAATACTCCCAATCAGGAACGGCAGTTTATCCGTCAGGTAGATACCATCGATATTTTAAGCGTTACTACTACGATGGAAGTCGGAATTGATATCGGCAGCTTAATGGCTGTGGTGATGGCAAATATGCCACCGATGCGCTTTAATTACCAACAGCGAGCTGGACGTGCGGGGCGTCGCGGTCAAGCTTTTGCTATTGTGTTGACACTTTGCCGAGGCCGCAGCCACGATGAATTTTATTACCAATATCCTGAGAGAATTACTGGCGATCGGCCGCCTGTTCCTTTTTTGTCAATGTCACAGGTTGAAATTGCGAGGCGTTTATTAGCAAAAGAATGCTTGCGGCGAGCATTCTTAGATGCTGGCGTTCATTGGTGGGAAAGTCCAACACCGCCAGACAGTCACGGGGAATTCGGCACAACTGAGGCATGGCGAAATAGTGAAGATAGGCGCGCTCGAGTTTGCGACTGGCTGGAAACTTCTCCTGATGTTAATGAGGTCGTAAACGCGCTGTTTGTAAATGTTGCAGGCATCGACCCGGTTGAATTTGAATTGTTTGCCCGCCAAGAGTTATTTCAACAGATTAACAATTGCGCTAATAATTTAGAATTGGCAGGAGACGGGTTGGCAGAACGTCTTGCTGAAGGCGGAATTTTGCCCATGTACGGTATGCCTTCAAGGGTGCGGGATTTGTATCACGGCGTCAACAAGAACAGGAAGCAGGTTTATAAAATTGACCGAGATTTAGACTTGGCAATTACGGAATTTGCGCCAGGATCTCAAAAGACCAAAGACAAACGCATTTATACATCCATTGGTTTTACTGCCCCGTTGCTTTGGGAACAAAATTTGCGTCCCGCCAACGGTGAATCTCTTTCTCAACGTAACTGGATGTTGAGGTGCAGTCGCTGCCAGTTTACGCAAACCTCCGATCGTGAGTTTCCAGACGAAGTGTGTCCCAACTGCGCGGCAACTGAAGATGAGGGATTCCGAATTTTTCAATGGGCTGTCCCCTTGGCTTTCCGTACAAGCCTAAGTCGCGGCTCTGATGCTAGAGATGAAGATGAATTGATAGTTGCTGTTGCTGGCAGTGTAGCAGAGTCACAACCTCAACATTTTGAGAATTTTGAGCTCATAGAAAACACAAATACTAATGCTACATTTGCAAGGACAGGTCGCGTTTTCCGCGTCAATGACAATCGAGGTCTTCTTTTTCGCGGAGCAATGGGAACAGCTTCCTTAACAAGAAATCAGTTGGAGTTACCCGCTCAGTGGATTGACGATCGCTTCCAACAAGGTGGCAACGCGGGGGTGCAATTTCAGTCACAAGGAGAACCAGAGGCGATCGCGATCGCAGCCCCAAAAACAACAGGTGTTTTGCGAATTAAACCTGCTGCTGTACCTCCTGGTTTGTGTCTAGATCCGCTTGCGTTTGGCGCTGCCGTTAAAGCCGCGTTCTACTCAGCGGCTTTCACTGTCCGCTCTGTTACTGCTGAGGAGTTAGACATCGATCCAGAAGAATTAGACGTGAGCGGTTTGCGACAAGTTGAACTAGAGGAGCAAAAAGTAGGAGAAATTGTAATTAGCGATCGCCTGCCAAATGGTTCCGGATTTACCTATTGGCTTGCCCACCACTGGCAAGAAATCCTCTGCAGCATTGTGAATGCTGACCCTGAAGCTGACACCTTTGCAGGACATCTAATATCACCGCAACATCGCCATAATTGCGATAGTTCATGTTACGACTGCTTGCGGCAGTACCGCAACATGAACTATCACGGCTTGCTGGATTGGCGATTGGGTATTTCCCTGCTGAGAGTGCTAGCAAACCCTGGTTTTACTTGCGGTTTAGACGACAATTTTAACTTTCCCGACATAGAATACTGGTCAGAAAATGCTATCTTCCTCCGCAATAACTTTTGTGCATCTTTTGGGTATTGTACTGCCAGGGAATTTGGTCCTCTACCGGGCTTTACCGTGGGCGATATCAGCGTTATTATCGTTCATCCTTTGTGGAATATAAATTGCCCTCAAGGCTTATTAAATGAAGCGAAGGAAGCTGCTGCTACAGTAGTCTCTGCGCCCGATCGAATTCGATACCTAGATACCTTCAATCTGCTGCGGCGTCCAAGTTGGTGCTATCAGTCACTGGTGGTTTAAAGTGAATCTTCAAACATTATCAGACTTGATAGTGGAGGACTGCCGCAGGCACTATCTATATGTAGTGTGCCTGCGACAGTCATACTTGGCTGAATTAATGAGGCTTAAAATCTACGCCTGAAACTTCTGTTTTTGCATCGTAACCGAATCGCTGGCAGACTCGAACAATTTCAGTCTTGGCTAATGGATGCTGCCACGTTTCTAGTGCCCAATTACAAATCCTGTCCTTGCCGTGAACAAAATGCTTCGTGCCGAGCTTAGACGTGCGTAAGTATCCAGTTGAGTCACAACAGCACAGTCTAACTTTTGGGCGCTGAGCTTTCACATTCAGCCATTCTTCATCGGACATTAGAGGGGCTAATAGCTCTCGGCCTGCAAAAAATGCTCTCAGTGGCATCATTTCACCTCAAACGCAGCGCTTGTATCATTAACCAAACATATCAATAAACTGGACTGCGATCGCCCTTTCTTTCCCCTCGCTCTCGCTCAACCGCCGCATTAAGAAATCCCCGCCTACCGGTGCAGTAATGCAGTAAGTATGCAAGACTTTGGAGCATCGGGTCGAGTATACACCAAGCATGAAGATAGAGGGACACGGACAGGCCAAGATATTCACGCAAGAGGAAATCGAACTTTTGTTCAACGAAGGTTTGCAGAGCGATCGCGACCGCGCCCTATTCGGGATTTGTTTGTACACCGCCTGCCGCATTGCCGAAGCGTGCAGCTTGAAAGTCATCGATGTTTTCACCCCGGCGGGTGTCATCCGCTCCGAAATGATCATCCGCAAGGGCAACACCAAAGGTAAGCTCGGCACCCGCACTATCCCCATCATTCAAGAGTTGAGGCTGCTGTTAGAAACCTACAAACATCCCGAACACCCCTACCTATTCCCCAGCCGCCACCTCAATCACCGCTGGAAGCACGCAAACCCGGAAGCCGCCTCTCACCTATTCCAAGAAGCCTGCGAAAAAGTTGGCATCATCGGCGCTTCCACCCACAGCCTCAGAAGGTCAGCACTCACTCAGATGAGCAACGCGGGTATCCCATTGCGGATTATTCAAGAAATCAGCGGCCACCGCAACTTAGAACAATTGCAGAAATACTTAGAAGTGCGGCCCGACCAAGTAAGGGGAGCCGTCTCTGCACTCTCTACCCTTTCTTACGTCAGGAAACATCCATATCCTGATATAGCACCCCCAAGCCCACAAAATCCGTTGCCCCCCCACCAACTGTCACAAGCCCAAGCAGACGACGCGGCCCAAGAAATTCCCGATTGGTGACGAGCAATTTTAGATTTTAGATTTTAGATTTTAGATTTTAGATTTTAGATTTTAGATTTTAGATTTTAGATTTTAGATTTTAGATTTGGGATGCCAAGGATGAAAGTCGCGCATCAAGAGCATCGAGTGCCGATGGGTTTCTTTCCCAAGGCAGAAGCCCTCACCCCTAGATTTGTTGTTACAATTCTCGTAGCGAAGCGGGGCGTAAGCCATCGTGTGGAGCGGGTGTATCTGCGAAACCTGCTTTAAGGAGAACTTTTGACAATGTGGCTTAAATTTGGTGTTGCTCTCAGCGGCGAACTGAGGAGCATTGATGAGGTTGCGCGCGGAAAAACCGACCTCGCTTGCCTCTACTGCGGTGGCAGATTAACAGCAAAAAAGGGTTCGGTGAAAGAACATCACTTCGCGCACACCGGGGAAACTTGCAAATTCGTCTCGCAGCGGATTAAAACCAAAGCTTTCCCATCACTGCCCCTTTACGATAATTTCACCATCCAGCTTAAGGGAGAGGAATTGGAGCAATTGAAAGTGCTGTGGAAAGAGTACGGGGCCCAAAAGCGATCGATTCCCAAAGACTTGGTAAACTTTCGGTGGCAGTTGAAAGGATTGCTAGAGTCAGAGGGATCTCGCTCTTATCAATTCACTCAGCTCGGTAAAATCCCAGTGGGTGCGCTTCCCCTGGCGCTGTTCAACAAAGTCCAAGAACCGCTGCTGCTGTCAGAGTTGATGAAGTTAGAAAGCTCTGTAGAGATTGCTTTATCTGCGGGGTTATCTTGTTTGGAAGAACGGCGGGCTGATTTGCTGATTTATCGAGCACAGCTTCGTCGGATTTTGGTGAACGCGCTCTATTTTCTGGAGGTCAAAGCGGACGACCACTGCTTCTATAAAATTGGAATTACTACTCGATCAATTGAAGAACGCATCGCCGAGGTACAGCGGGATGTGAGGGCGCATTACTCGGATGTGGTTGTTAATTTGCTGGGACTTTGGGAGAGCCGAGGGAATGTCGAGCTTTACTTCAAACACCGGTACAAAGCTTTTAATTACCGGATTGGGAAACTAACGGAATATTTCGTGTTTCCGAACGTCAAGCTTGTGCTGAATGATTTGTACGGAATGGAAGCAAAAGTGCTGTCGGCTGCCCTCGTCGGAGGCGATCTGCAACTGGGGTAGGAAGTGAAGAAGTGCGATCGCTACACTGGTTATATCTTGCTTTAAGTATCGTTGGCTGGAGCAATATCAACTGCAATCACCGTAGCATAGGGATTGAGAGCTTGTTCAGGTACTTGAATCGTTAACTCCCCAAGAGGATCGGCACTTAACATAGAATCGACAATGGCACAGCGAGTTGAGTATTGTAATGATTCCCCTCCAGCGACTTTAGAAACGGCTTGAATCCGTTTTATAGGTACACCTCGTACTGTTACTGACTCGTAGGGCTTCATCAGCAAGTGTAGGTAAAAGCGATTGCCCCGGCGAGTAGAAGGGCCGTAGAATTGCCAAGGTTCCAGTCCAGGCTGTGTTCCTACGATGCTCTGGGCATGAACAGCCATCCATTCTTCTACGAATTGCAACAATTCCAATTGTTCAGATTGAATCTGCCCATTGCCCATAGGACTGACATTCAATAGTAAATTGCCACCTTTACCTGCAACTTCACAGAGGGTATGAATAAGTTGGCGAGCTGACTTGAATTGGGTGTCCTGCGGGTTGTAACCCCAGCTTTCATTCAGAGTTAGGCAAGCTTCCCAAGTACGCGGAGGCGGTTGGGGAGGAATGAATTGTTCGCAGGTATCGAAGTCTCCAAATCCAGGGAGGCGATCGTTGATTAGCAAATGCGGTTGCAGCGAGCGAATCATTTCATGTAGCTCTCTAGCTTGCCATTGTTCTGGCTTTCGCTCCCAACCGCCATCAAACCAAAGCAAGTCAATCTTTCCGTAGTTGCTCAACAATTCTTTGACTTGAGCAAACATAAATTCTAGGTAACGCTCCCACGCTCGACTCGTCGGCTGTCGGAATTTCCCAAACTGATACGGTTTGTCGGTTTCTGTGAAAGCCGGGTAGTCAGGGTAATGCCAGTCAATCAAGGAAAAATACAACCCAATTCGCAAACCCTCCGCCCGCATCGCCTCCACAAATTCTCGGACAATATCTTTTTTGTACGGCGCATACTCGATAGAAAAGTCGGATTCCTGGGTATGAAATAAGGAAAATCCATCATGATGTTTAGCCGTCAAAATCACATACTGCATCCCCAAGCGTTTCGCTAAATGAGCCCAAGTTTGAGGGTTGTATTCAGTCGGATTGAAAGTTTGGGCGGTGCGGTGATAGTCTGCTACCGGGACATCTTGGCAGTACGGCAAGCTAAAGACGCCTCCGACCAACGGCCAAGATATTTCGTACCCACACTGGCTGCTATGACTCCAATGAACAAACATTCCCAATCGTGCTGTCTCAAACCAGTTATTTTCTTGAGTCATTGGTTCACCCTAAAATATAGGCGCTATTGTGAAAGAGTAATGTTTACTCGCAGGTAAAATTAATAAGCTAGGGTATACTTCTTTGTTGGATTTGGCTGCAATGAACCTCCCCATAATACCCCACTGAAAATCATGAAAGCAGACACCATCGAAATTGTTGGTTTTCACGCACATATTTACTTTGACAATGATAGCCGTGATGCTGCTGCGCGTGTACGCGAAGGATTGGCTCGGTTTGAGGTGCAGCTAGGGCGTTGGCACGACACACCCATTGGGCCCCACCCCCAAGCGATGTATCAAGTTGCGTTTTTACCCCCGCAGTTTGGCACAGTCGTTCCCTGGTTGATGCTCCATCGCGAGGAACTAAATATTCTCGTCCATCCCGAAACAGGAGATGATGTGGCAGACCATACAACACATTCTTTGTGGCTGGGAGAAAAACTAGAGCTGAATGTCGAAGTTCTGCGACCTAAAACGGCCAGCACCAGCTTTTAAGTCATCGTCTTTAGCGGTGGATTGTTCTATGTAGAGCAAACACTACTTGCTAGGTTCGGTAGTCCGCCAACTAAATTATTTGCTCAGAGATATCGTTGATTAATTAGTCAAATTAAGCTAATCTCTGGTAATCGTAATTTATTTGAACTCCAAAATGACAGTTAAAGCTATTTCTGCCACCATCCTTTTAGGTGCAATTCCACTTAGTGTTTACCAGCTACCCGACGGCGGTTACAAGGTCGATGCGATTGGGGTTATGAATGCGGTGGACAAGCAAAAACAATCGCTGACCCGCTTTATCAATGGAAACTCACCTTTAGCTCTGCCTTTTGGCGGATACAATTTTACACAAGCTCCAAGCATTCCAGTGGAAGGCAACGCTCAATTAATCAAGCCCATTCCCATTGCATTAGCTACGGCCTACTGGCTCAATGAAGCAACCAAAGGCAACGTGAAAGCCCAAGCTTTAGTTCAAGCTAGTATGGCAGAATCCATCGAACGGCGGGCTGATGCAGCATTCAGCATCAAGCGCACTGAATTTGAGTACAACGTGCGGTTTGGTAAATCCTTTGATTCGGTTATGTTGGAGAACCGAAAAGAGGTTATCGAACGGCGGCTTCCTGGTGACGATTTGTACTTGCCAGATGGAATTAACTGACCAGAAGTGCGATCGCTCCCAACACCTCAGTTTTGAGGAAAACCGAACCAAATCCCAACACCAACCCGTTCCCCAAATCTCGAATAGTGCGATCGTCAAACAATAACCTAGACGAACGCCACCTCCGATTTTTAATTCAGCTTCAGGGAACTAAGGCGCTGGGATGTCTGTGGCTATGGTTGAGACTGGGGGCGATCCTGGTCATGAAAGAGCCCGTCACACCTATGAAAAGGCGGGCTTCGAGCTATTCCCAGCCGCCAGATACTTCAAGAAGCTCGCTTGTGCAGATGTTAAGTCTCAAGGTTTACTTGGTGCTCTTTGGGCGATCGCACTCGTTCCAATACTCCGCCTTGACATGATTCGCGAAGGCTCTGCTTCCAGCAAGCGGCAAAGCCACATAGGAGTGGTAGATTGCGACATAGGTTAATGCTGGATAAGACCGATATAGAGGATATTATCAGCAAAAGTGACGAATAACCCAAGACTTCCAGGATAAACTATCATTCGCGATGGATAACACCCAAGAACCCGGACTTAACCTGCTTTCGTTTCTGTTTAATTCCTTAAAACTAGGATATTGTCTAACCAATATGATGGATGATCTACCCCCCGGTAAAGGTATTATCCAGCCTATCTGCGGTTGAATGCACAGTTATATTTTTTTGGCATCAAATGTGCTCATAGCAACAATTGGAGAAAACAGATGTGGGATGAAAGATACAGTGCCCAAGAGTACGTATACGGCACAAACCCGAACGAGTTTTTGGAAGCAAACGTCAACAGTATTCCAAAAGGTAAAGTTCTGAGCTTAGCCGAAGGAGAAGGGCGGAATGCCGTTTTCCTTGCGAAACAGGGTTACTCTGTAACCGCTGTAGATGCCTCTCTAGTTGGTTTGAATAAAGCCAAAAAGTTGGCAGAAGAGAACGGGGTGGTTGTTGAGTTTATTCATGCTAATTTAGCAGATTATGATTTAGGCGAGAATCAATGGGACGGAATTGTCTCTATATTTTGTCCATTGCCCTCTTCAATCAGAAAACAACTTCATAGAAAAGTTGAATCCGGGTTAAAGCGAAACGGTGTGTTTCTGCTTGAGGCTTATACACCCGCTCAGTTGAAACATGGTACTGGTGGCGGAAATTCAGTAGATTCGATGCAATCTAAAGAATCTTTAAGCCTTGAGTTAGCTGGCTTAAAGTTTAGGCATCTAATTGAGCTTGAGCGTGATGTAGTAGAAGGTATTTATCACACTGGCATTGGTGCCGTAGTTCAGGCGATAGCATCAAAAGAAATATAACATTCTGGTGCAGCGGATTGCCTGAAGCCGATACGGTGAGATGCTTCAGATCCCAACAACCGCTGACTAGAACTGTTAGCTATCTTTGTACAGAGGTGTTACACTCTCTGTGCACAGCCATTTGATGTTGTCCAATGAAGGCTAATCATTGGAGGTTTTAATTGGAACTTCTGGAAATTGCAGGTACGACCAATGCTGGGAGAGTAAAGTGTACCGCTAGATTTATAGTTTGAAATCTGATGCCAGCGATGGCATCCTATCCTTCAACCAAATAATGTCTAAGCGATGTCGGATTGCAACTTGCTCAAATAATGAAGTAAGTACCCACTCAATGAGTGGCTACCTAGCCCAATTTTACCACCATTTTACCAACATTTTTGCCTTCAAAAAGACCGATGAACGCATCCACCGCTCGCTCGATTCCTACCACCACTGTTTCCTTGTTCTTCAATTTGCCAGCTTGGAAATAGCCGCCCACTTCTTGTTCAAATTCACTCTGGCGATCGATCCAATCCCTAACGATTAGCCCTTTCATCGTCAAGCGTTTGCCAATCATATTAAATAGATTGGAAGGGCCCGGCTGCGGTTTTTCATCGTTATAACCGGAGATGCTGCCACAAGCGATAATCCGACCATGCACCCGTAATGCCGAGAGCGCCGCTTCCAGCGTTTCGCCTCCTACATTATCGAAATAGACATCAATTCCGTCCGGTGCTGCCTGATTCAGTTGTTCGAGGACAGGACCGGCCTTGTAATCGAAGGCGCTATCAAATCCGCATTCTTCTCGCAGAAATTTGATTTTTTCCATTGACCCAGCAGACCCGATGACATGGCATCCGCGCAATGAAGCCAGTTGTCCGGCAACATTTCCCACCGCGCCTGCTGCTCCCGAAACAAAAATAACATCGCCGGCTTTGACTTCTACCAAATTCAACCCAACCCAAGCAGTCATACCTGTCATGCCGAGGGCACCGAGGTAAACTGAGGACGGTTGAATATCGCGGCTAACCTGATGCAATTCTTTTGGTGCAGCTATGAAATATTCCCGCCAGCCATAGTTGGAAGTCACCACATCACCCGGCTTAAATTCCTGGGCACGAGACTTGATTACCTCACCGACCGCGCCGCCTTCGAGTGCTTTTCCTAACGCGAAGGATGGAACATAGGATTTCCCCTCGTTCATGCGACCGCGCATATATGGATCTACCGAAATGTAGAGATTGCGAACGAGCACTTGTCCATCTTGAAGTGGCTCTAGTTTGGTCTCGGCGATCGCAAAGTTATCTGCGGTAGGAATCCCCTTGGGGCGAGAGACTAGCCGAATCTCGCGGCTCACGATCTCTGTCATAATTTTCTCCTTATTGGGTAGATTTTCAGAACTCAATTGACTTAAGTTGTAGCGGTTGTTTTTATTTACTGAAGGCATGGATGCCAAACATCACTCGCGCCAAATCCTAACGATTGACTATTCTCTTAAAAATTCAGTTGATTGGTAGTATTGAACAGAAATAATCCCGGCTTTACATCTGTCGTTAGATGGAGTCGATATGTGAAAGTCAATGATCCGAGTCAATAGCCTGTTGAGAAAATGAGCGCCTCACAAATCTTCTGCCCGCTTAATTGATGCTTTTTTACCTGCAGCTACGCTAGCCACAACCAAACAGACCGTGACTAGGGCGATCTACTCGGTGAGTTTCACCAAGCAAAATTGCCGAAGCCAGAATCGTCAAAAATGGTTGCCACAACTGAATTTGACCTACCTATGCAACTTCACCCATTGCCCTACCATGATAGCAGGCAAAAAATGCGATAAATTGACTAAAAATACTCACATAAGCCAAACCCAATTAGGCACTCAGTGAAACTATTAACTCTTATTTTTAAACAACAAAATTGTGGGTAAAACCTAGAAAAAATCGAGAATCACCCATGCCCAACCAATAACTTGCCACCCACCTAAAACCTGAGCTAATCGCTCACCTTCAGCATAGCCAAAATCAGCAACAATTATCGAATCCAATGGCGCTAAATCTGCGAGCTGAAGCTGTCGGGCAGCGCTCATAATTCCAAAAAAGACAACTGTTATACTACCGACAATGCTAGCAATCACAAAAGTGAAGTCACGGCGCTCGCCACCACCAACACCCCCATTTGCGAGAAACTAAACCCAGACCAAAACCCCACAAACCCGCTATGCCCAAACTTCCTGAGTGCGAGCGCTGTCTCCTCTACGCGCACAACCCCCACCTCATCTGTGCCGTGCATCCCACAGGCCCTAACACCAACACTTGCCTTGACTTTCGAGAAGACTCCAACGCTGAACCGGATGAACTGTGGGAACCCGAAGGGGCGAGCTACTACAACGGCGAACTCATTCTGCAACCGAAGCAACGGTGGACACCAGAGCAACAGTTAGAGCTACTGGATACCCACCCCTTGTTTACTGGTCGGTGTCCCCGGTGTGAAATGACTTATCCCCAGTACGAAACGCCCCCAGTGCATTGGGATTGTTCGGAGTGCGGGTGGATGGATGATGCGGTTTGAGGCGATGGTTCGGAGCGGTTGAGCAATTCTTAGTTTTATTGGTTGCAGAGTCAGACTGTAGCTTAAATGAGTGTCACTAAAAAAAGCGACTAGTAAGGCATTGTGGGCAAAAGTTATCTTGATGGCATCGCTGATATTCAAGAGTTCGTTCGCCAAGCGATGTATTTTTTGATGCTGGCATTCCAGTATGCGAGCTGTCACCACCGCTCAATATTCCGGATCGTTTTTGGAACGATACTACAAGCTTACGCGGGGCAAGGCTCAGAAAAAAGTCCAATTAAATGCAACGAGCGGGGTGGAGCTGACATTGATTTAATTATCCACCGTGGCTCTAAGTCAAGCGAGAATAATCCATTGGACAATTGAAAAATTATCCGGACTATGGTATCTTAACTCAGAAAAAAAAGGCATTAGTTTCCCGTAAATAACCTACTCCCTCGCACATAATAACAATCAAAGCGATTTACCTCACTAAATTAGACATTATGACCAATTATTTAGAAACTATTATTGCACATTATGAAGAAACAATTAATCTTATCAAAGAGGCGAGAGCTTCTACTTCTATTAATAGCGAACAAATTATAATAGCTTTAAATACACGAGATACAGTGCAGATTGCTTTAAAAAAATCGAGATTTGTTTCTAGTAGCAAATTGAATAAACTTATAGAACTCGATGTAGCTATCAGGGAAGAATTGCAAGTGATTCTTAACGCTCCTAATAGCAACAAAATAATAGAACAATTAGCTCAGGGGCGTGAAACCGTAAATCCTTCACCCGAAGCTTGGTGGTGGAGATTAGAAAGCATTACATCTCCCCATCCTTGGGATGATTGGGATTGGTTGTGGAAAGTTCTGACAGTTGCGGCTTGGGCGGGGAATGTCAGTTTATTGGTCAATATCGCAACTCGGTTTCTCGGTGGCGGAGTGGGATTAGCTGGAGTAGTTGCTGTTATTTTACCTAGTATTTTAACGTTGCTACAGGCTAGTAACGAATTTACTCAAGCAGGCCGCGAAGGTTTTGAGAAATTCCTTGAAAAGTTGAACATTCCTAAACAATATCATGAAAGAACTAAGTTGGGTTCGACTATGATAATGTTAGGATTCTTAGTAATTTTTTGGTGTTCTTTACCTTTAATTTCTGATTTTTATAAACGCAATGGATTCAGAAATTATCAGAACAGTAATTTGGGAGAAGCCGAACAGGATTACTTAAAAGCAATTTCTCTAAATACCGATAATGTAGAAGCTCATTATAATTTAGCTAGTCTGTATGAGAAGTGGCAATATTGGGAGAAAGCGAAGAAAGAATATCAAATTGCTGTTGCAGGTAATTTACCAGATGCTTATAATAACTTAGGTCGTTTGTACATACAGGAAAAAAAATACCCCCAGGCAGCTTCTCTCCTGGCTAATGGTCTACAGTTAGCCCAGAAGCAAAACTCCACATCAGAAATTATGTATAGCTTGTTGAAAAATTTAGGTTGGGTTAGACTGGAACAAGGTAGGTATGAAGAAGCACAACAAACCCTACAAGTTGCCATCGGTATTGCCCAAAATCCACAGACAGTAAAATATATTGAGAATCAGGCATCAGCACATTGTTTATTGGCACAGGTACTGGATAAACAAAAGCAAGCATCTGCGTTGGAACAGTGGCAGAAATGCTGTCAACTTGGTTCTCGGCTTAATCCCGATGAAGATATCTGGTTGCATCTATCTCATCAAAAATTACATAAGGCAGGAAAAAAATGCGAAAACTCCAAACGTTGAGCTGGCTGGCTGGAATATCCTTCAGTCTATTTTTGATAAGTGTAGGAAGACCCGGAATTAGTCAGCAAAAGAACGTGGGTTTTATCTCTGAGATCAAAGAAAAGGTAGAAATTAAGCGAGATGGGCTCAAATACTACCAAAAAGCCTATGTTGGTGACAAAGTTAATTCTTTGGATAAATTGCGCTTGGAAAAAGGTGCATCGGCAAAAGTAATGTGCAATAACTTAGATATTTGGCATCTTAAGTCTCAAGGAGAATTCTTGGTTGATCAGGGCTGCCCATCTACAAAACAAACTGGCCGACCAGGCGAAGATAAACATCCAGCTCTGTTCTAGCTTGTCAAGGCATTTACAGTTTGCTTGTCGTTTTCTTGCGTCATTAGCCAACCATATGGGTGTTATCTGGTATTTCATCCATCATTACAGTGCATCGTTACTTGCTTAGCACTACCTTGATTTTTTAGACTACTCCCCCAATCTAGCAAGCTTAACAAAAGTTGTGTAGCCGCTGCTTGTCAAGTTTCCTCACCATCATCAGCCCAGGAGTCACAAACTAAAAAACTTAGGGGAGCGGGACTGTGTGCGATCGTCAAGCGAGTTTCTGCTGCTTTGTATTTTGTGTCATCGGGTTGGTGATCGCTCTCCAACTGAGTCAAGCGTGAAATGATGGTGAGATAGGCACTAAGAAATATGGAATGCAGAGAAATGACTGACTCGCCACTCGAACAAATCAATTTGCTGGACACGGACTATGCCGACATCCTTGCCAACAGTAGCCACCCCGCGTTTGAAATGCAACTGGTTAGGTTTGGGATTGATGCAGCAGAAGCCCGCACCGCCACCAACTTCATCGCCCTCATGCGCCAAAAACCCGACACTCCCGAAGGATGGGCAGCTTTAACCGAGGCTTGGGAAGCAGGTTGCGGCTTCGAGCCCGAACTCGAACACCTGCAACTGCTCGTACAATTGCTGTGGAACCATCAAAGAAACGGTGCAAGCGATAGATAATCCGCAGCGTTTAGTTGAATTCACCGCAATAAGTTAGCAAAAGCATCAACAGGCAATCCCTCTTTGAGCAGCGAGAATTTCTCGATGTAATTGCCATCAAATATGTTGATGTCATCCATGCGAGTGCGCGTTGCTAAAACAGACTCTACCCATGTTGTAGAGAGCGGAACTCCAAAATAACAACCGGGAGAATCCCAAGTCGGGTCGATGGCATATCCATCGGGTGTGAGCAACCAAGCATGGCTAATTGGAAATCCAACATCGGCATGAAGGGCGTATCCTTCGACGTAGGTGAGGCTGTTATCGGCAAATGCTAGTTGTTGGCAATTCCAATAACCAAACTTCGGTGCGCCACATTCGATCGTTTCGGGTAGCGCCTGGGGTTCCATAATGAAGCCGCAGTCTAAAACTAATTCTTCATAGCGTTGATACTTCCAATGCGGTCGGGCGGGTGGTACTTCCATTGCTGCAACTACACTTTCTAAGTAGCGCTTAATCTGCTCTCCTGAGACGGTTTTGGTGAGGGTATTCACGGTAAAATTCCTGTTCTATTGAGTTTACTTGTTCGAGCTTTCCAATCGATTCCACATCGGCATTAGCTCGACATCCTGGGGATTGTACAGCAGTTCTTTGAATAGGGGAAACTCTTTGACGTACATTTTATAGAGCTTGGGATTGCTTTGGAGGCTAGCTGCGGTGTTAGCGATTCTATCGGCAAGCTTTACCGCTAAAGCTTTTTTGTTTGACTGGATTTTTAAGGCTGTCTTGCGAAAGCGATCGACTCGGTTTTGTCCCGGCTCAGTGGTTACAGCCCACACAATATCCGCCGTCTCTTTCCCAAATTCGGACACCAGCATTTCATAGGTAGTAGGCGTATCTTCCAAGACATCGTGGAGCCATCCTGCTGCTGCAATCGCTTCATCGCCTGCATACCCGAATTCAGCCAGCACTTGAAATACTTGAGCTAGATGATAGGAATAGGGATGCTCACCGTATTGTTGATTGCCGTGTTGGGCAATTGCAAATTCCTTGGCTTTATCTGCGAGATTCATCAACTTTACCATCACAACTCAAGCATAATTATCAAGAGGCAATCCATCTTTTAGCATCAAAAAGTTTCGGCTCCTACTGAGTTAAACCTTTAGCTTTACTCTGTTCTCTTAACCGCCAATCTTTGTTGGTATCACCCAAAACTTTAGATTGCATTCTATCTTGAACTTCAGCTTCCCAATTTGTAGGAAAATACTGCTTGATTAGTTCGACGTGTTCAATCTCCTGTTTGGTCAGCCACCACTGCCGACCCGCGAATCTCATAGGAGATGTGAGCTGCTTGTTTGCTTCAAGGTACTGCTGCAATTCAGCAATCTGATTCTCATCCAATCCGTAGGCTTCTGCTTCTTTCTGCCACTCCGTCCAACTCATGTGCGTGTGAGAAGGCAAACTGGATAAAAAATCGTGAGTTAGCTCGTCCAGCTCCATAGTGTTAATGTAATTAGTCATTCTGTAACTTCCTTTGTTGTGAATTGATAATTTGAGCTAATCGGTCATTGTGTTATGACTGCGATTAATCTAAGTTTTAGCAAGAGCCTCTGCCGGGAATCCTTGTTTGAAAATTGAAAACTCTTCGAGATGATTCCCCTGCAAAATGCTCAGTTCATCAGGCCGTCCCTTCTGCTTTCGAGAATTCCAAATTGATTTTACCCACGATGTAGCCAGGGGAATGCCCAAATAACAGCAGCCGAAAGGTTCCCAAGTCGGGTCAATGACGTATCCGTTGGCATCAAGCAGCCAAGCGTGTTGCAGCGGGATAGACACGCCTTGCGCCATTGCATAGCCTTCGACGTAAGTGAGGCTGCGGTTTTTTAAGACTAATTGCTGGCAATTGGCGTAACAGACTCTCGGTTGACCTTGTTTGATGTTTTTGGGTAGCGGTTTGGGTTCCATCACCCTTCCGCACTCTAACACCAATTCCTCAAAACCCCGGTACTTCCAATCCGTTCTGCCTGGTACTTTTTTCATCACCACAGCTATATCTTGCAAGTATCCTTTGAATTCCTCTAATTCAGTAGTTTCAGTTGGATTGTTCATGGTAATAATTAAGGTTGAGCTAACTTATTGAGTCGATGGTGTATTTGCTGTGTAGTACGGTGTTGTTATCCACCTGCTGCGTAATGATCTCGGTTTTTGTCGTACATTTGGTATTTGAGCATGGCTCTTTCTAGTTTGACATAATTGATAGCACTCGGATTCTTCTTGAAAGCTTTATAAGCAGCATCCATTTCTATTTTAAGTTGTTTCTTGATGTTTAGTTCGTCCATAAGTGACAGGGTATTTAAGATTAACTCATGCAGAAGAAACTAACTTTATCAGCGCTAACCAATTCTATTATACTAGGAGAATAGTAAGTCTCAGAGTTTTCAAAATAGAGGTTATCTATGAACGTGGAAATAGTTAAAGCAACATTGTTGTCAGAAATCCAAGAGTTACAAGAAAGTTTGCAGATAATTGCACGCAGGGTGCAACAAGGTGATGCAGTCGGTTCCCAGACCAATGTCGATAGCTCTAAAGTCAATAATTCGATCGGTAAGTATCAATTATTGATGGAGCTGAGGGCAAGTGAAGCACAAAAACAAAGCTGACACTTCAATCATTCCTCCAACTTCATCAACTTTCCCAGCTTCCTGTTGAGCAAATCGGCATCGCTTTCACCCTCGCATCGCTCCTTCTCCAACCATTGTAGAATCTCAGGTTTAGGGCGAAACGAGAACACGGGGCGCTTGCTGTCGTACTTAGCTTTAGCTTCTTTGATAACGCCTGGATTGTTGATATGCCATTGTTGCTGCGCTGAGATTTCCACAACTTCGATCTCAGTCCACCGGGCTTGGATTCTTTGACCCTGCCGTCCCACCAAAACATGAGATTCGAGATACTTTTTAGCGCCCCGTTCCGTTTTCCAAGTTTTCGCTCCTTCCAAATAAGCCGAATCAATGGCGTTGTACTCAGGGTTTCCCTGCGTTTCTCTGGCATAGCGCACTTGAGTATCCTTTTTGAACCGGATGGCGTACAAACTCAACTCGCAGCCTCCTGCAACCGCTGCTGCTGGTAGCGTTCCCAAGCCCGCACCGCCAATTCTTCAAAATGAGAGTCGGGGTATTCGGAAGATAAAGCTTCTGAACTGTGGTTGCGGTAAGCCTGTTCTGCTGCTTTTTCTACCTGGGTGCGAGCTATCAAAAACAGGGATTGGTGTTCGGGCGAACCTATCTCTGATTCTGCGATTACCACGTAACTGTTGGGATACTTAGCAACGGCATTGTCAGCACCTCTACGAGTTTTCCAGCGTTTAGCGCTAGAGAGAGTATGGGCGTAGTAAAACTGGTCTGGTTGTCTGATAGATTGAGCGATAAACATAATCTTTGTTGTTCTATACTAGGTGGCAATCAAGCTTTAGATACGGCGTATTTAAAGCTCGATCGTGTTGCAACTTAACCGACTAGCGGAGTCGATACTCGGTTTCAGCGTTCCTCTCACTGTTTTTTCGGACATTTCACGACAATCTCATGCAAATGAGTAATTGTAACCATCGTTGCGATAAACGGGTTTAAGTTGATTGCGAGAAACGCTAATCACACTATCGTTCACCCGAATATCAAAACTACCCTTGAATCTAGTAGTTTTAATCCTCTTGCATTTAACCCCCTGATGTTTTCCCTCGATGACTGAAATAATGTCTCCCGTATTCCAGCCTGCGACTTTTTTCTTGGGTTTATACCCCGAACGCGGGAACCCATATTTATCAGTCTGTACGACTTGACGACTACCCCAACCCATTGCCTTAATTAGCAGTGGCTGATTGATAGCCAAAGTTAAACCCTGACTTACATCTCCACAGCAAGCAGCATCGATCCAATGGGCTTTTGGAAACTTTAAATTAGTCCGATTGAACTTAGTTAAAGAACCGCGTCCCACATAAATAGGTTCAATTGCTGTATTTTTCAAACCTTGGAATAAAGCAGACTTGGTTGCGTTAACTGCCGCTGCATCTTTCAATGGTGCTTTAGCTTGACTCATTACTTTTTTAAGAACTTCGGGCTTTTTCTTGAGAAAATCCCTGACATCTTGAGTCCCCTTTTTCAGGTTGCATTTTTCGCAAGCTAAGCAAAGGTTGGAAACGCGATTGCTGCCGCCCTTGGCGCGTGGGTTAATATGCTCGACTTGCAGCGGTAAATTTTCATTACCACAGTAAGCACACTTCCGATTCCATTTTTCGAGTAAGTATTGCCTAACCTCATAACCCTGTAATTCCCCTTGTTGATATTCAACGCCGGAAATCTCTGGATTTTGCATTTTTTGAGTGTCGAAGTTGACTAACTCAAAAGCTATGGATTTAATAGGCGCTAACTTACATAAACGATTAACCCAGGTAATTGTAGTTAGGACTCGATGTTTTAAACTTGGGGGTAGCCAACCTTGAGGGCGGGTACGGTTTAAAAATCGTGGTTTCCGGTAGCGAGTTTTACGATTCCGACGACTACGACGAATAGCGCGGCGGGTTTCTAATCGGGCTTTAATCGCTTGTCCTCGATGGGTAAGTTCAGCACCCCAAATTACTTGGGTTCCTTGTATCAAAGCTATGCCAGTGGTTTTACTACCAGGGTCAATCCGAATTTCTATGGGTTGTGGTTGTTCATCTACTGATTTGTTGAGAATTATGCTAAATGGATATAGTCGAAAAACCTTGGCTTTGCCTGCATTTAATAGCTTTCTGGCTATACAGGGTAAACAGGGGGTTAGAGGTTTTTTGTGGCTATCAAGCACGAATACTTGGTTGGGAGTTTTAGACATGGTTGCGTCTATTCCTAATTAGTAAAGGTTGCCTCGGCAGGGTTATTAGGCGGTACTTTCTCCACAGCACTGGCTTTACAAATCCTTGCCTGTTTAACTGCGGAGTTATAGTGCTTGGGGCTGGCACGCACCCCAAGGTATGAACTTTAACGCTTCCTAATAACGAAAGCCTGGACTTACTTAGCTATTTCAGGATTTCTCCAGAAATGTCTAGGATTTCAGTAAGTCCTGATTCAGTACCTGCGGCATCTCGTATCTTGCATTAACTTCCAAATCTGCGAATTCAACCTCTTGTTCTTCGAGATAATTGTCGATTTCACCCAAGCAGGCTGCCGCCATATTTAAGTAAATTTTCATTCTCGGATTGCTGCCGTGAATATCTTCAATTTCCCATCCTTCTGTTTTGGCTAGTATAATTGCCAATCTTTCGACTAATTCGTAATACATTGTTATGGCTCCTGATTTGATAGGGTTGGTATCTGACACATTTCGGACACTTTTAAGTCCTCAAACTCTAGCTTTCTTTGTGATAGGAAACTATCGATTACACTCAAACACGTTTTGACCGTTCCTAAATACACTTGGATAATGACATCGCCCAAGTATATCTTTTCAATCTTTAGTCCGTTAACCTTAGCTAGATTAACGATCAGTCTGTCGGTCAATTCATCCAACAGCAGAATGTTGGCACTGGGAGAGGAAGATGTTCGCCCGATCGTGTAAACTTCCAGCTCTTTGAACGTGATACCTTCTTCTTTCAGCAACCCATCAATGGTTTCAAGAGAAACTTTTGCCATTGCTGGGTAGACCTGAAACTTGGGATTATTGGTATTGGTGTTTCTAAGGGAGTCTCCCTGTCGTCTGGCTAGCTCTACTGCTAGTATTTCGAGTAATTCGTGATACATGATGCTAGGCTCCGAGTTATTGGTTTAGGTGATGAATAGATTGCCCTTGCACACAGGTTGATTAATGAATATCGTGAAGATACTTTTCGTTCAATTGTTGGAGCAATTTTGGCGCTCTCCAGGAGACAAGATTGATGAGAGCTTCTAACCGCTCGTACCAATATTTACGGAGCGCATCAATTTCGGAATTGGCTAAGTTTTGATGCTGTTGGGTTAAGTCCGCTGTAGGCGATTCAATCGCTTGCTTGGCTTTTTGGAGCTGGGCTATACAAAGCGCGTACTCCGATTCAATTTCAGCCTCGAATTCTTCCACAAGGACTTGCTGCTGTTGGGTCATGTATTCTTTGCCTTTGAGCATATCTAATATCTTGCTAGTGAGGAAACTGTCGATTTCAGCTTTCGCGGGATGCAGTTATTTTTAAATGCACCTTGATTCTGGGATTTTCTGAATGACTGTCATCTTTCTCCCTTGTTGAACATCGCTCTGTCTGCTGCTACCCCATCTATCACCAAACTCTCGAACTGAGCTTCAATCCAAATACTCGCTCCCGAGCACCGCACTTTGCTTGCATCTTGAATCAACACACAGCCGCTGGTAAACTCAACCCGTTTGGCATAGACCGACCCCAAGTAAGTGTTGATGCTGATAGCCCGCTCGTCCACCAAAACTCCCCTGAGCTTGCTAGCTTTTTTATTGGCGGCAGTGATGTGCCTATTCACGTAAATCTGTGCTTTCATTACTCTTGTATCCGAACTTGCTTTGGGTGCTGGGCGATCGCTCTCGACTTTGACCGGACTTGGGCGATCGCCTTTTTGATAACCTGCTAGCTAGTGTAGTTAGTTTACGAACTATTGTCAAGGCGCGTATGTCAGAGTTCTGGGGAGATGCACCATCAATAGAGGATTATTGGCGGGGCATCATCCTTTTTGGCAAGAACGTCGCCTCGTACAAGTTTGCGCTAGCTCAGTCGTTGTTGGAGTTAGCACCCGGCGGGAAAAGCATCATCACCTTGGAGGAGTTGGCACAAGCTTATGCGCGGCATACTCTGGAACACCTGCGCCTATGTGATAGCCAATCTCAACAAACCAATGTTCCCTACCCCTTCTTGGAAGCTTGCCGCCGATACGACCGGGGTGAGATTAGCTACGAGGAATTGATTTCGATTACGGCGAGAGAAGGATTCAAGGTAGTGCTCGACAAGTTCCACAACGTCAATCAAGCGGAGACACCGATGCGTTTCTTTGCTTACGAACGCCGGGGTGCTAAAGCCATTACCCTGACCGATGAGTTGTTTGGGATGTTGGAGGGAAACCAGGGGCAGAACTTACCCCAAGAGGTTGATGCGCGGTGGCGGTTGGTGGAGACGGCATGGGAGTTGAAAGTATCCCGCAATCTGATTAATGTGGGTTACGATGCTGACCTGGAGCTGCTATTCGTTCGCAAACCGATGAGCCGCGTCAACATTACCTCGTGTCGCGGTGCTTTAAATGGTTATCAAAAAGGTAAGTGTTTCTATTGCTTTGGCGATATTTCGATTATCAGCAGTGCGATAGATTTAACGGATGTAGACCACTTTTTTCCCCGCGTTCTCATCAACTACAACATCGCCCATCCCGTTGACGGCATCTGGAATCTCGTGCTCGCTTGCGTTAGCTGCAATCGGGGCGTGGGCGGTAAGTTCGACCGGCTCCCCCATAAACGCTATCTAGAAAGGCTCTACACCAGGAACGAGTTTTTGATTGGCAGCCACCACCCGTTACGTGAAACGCTGATACAGCAGACGGGTAATTCAGAACCCAAGCGCCGCTCTTTTTTGGAGAGGAACTACAATGCAGCAAAAACGGGTAGGCTAATTAATAGTAACTGGCAACCTGCTTTTGAGTATCCTCCTGTATTTTAATTGTGAAACCAATGGCTGAGAAATTTCAACGAATCAAGCTTTACTTTAACGCAGAAAAGATTTGTTTGGGCGGTGTAGATGATGATTGGTGGCTCAAAGATTTTGACGGCGGTTATTGGGCGTCTGATTACTTTTGGCTGCCCATTGGCTATAACCCGATTGGAAAACACGGAGATGAACTTTTACAATTTCTTACACCTCGCGCTTAGCTAATCCGATGAAAGACGACCGATGCACCCTACGCCCCTGCGACAGTTGCTACTTAGTTTTCAAGTTGCCCAAGTCCATCAACTACAAATTCTCCTAATTCAACACACACAAATTGTTTATGAACGCTCAAAGCCACTCCATATTAAAATCGCATCCCATCCCCGGTGATGGTGGGCAAGCCCCAGGTTACATTACTCTCAGAGAATGGCGTCCTAATGAGGAATGGGTCACGCACTTCTACAACTGTCAAGACGGTGGCTTCTATTACGGCCGCTACTTCACTAATTTAGCTGAAGCTGAGGCTAACTTCGAGCTGCGGGTCAAGGAATATCTCGGTTTCTTGGGGAAGCTGCCCAGTGCCCTAGAGCCAAAGGAACCGATCCAAATACCGGAGTGCATCCTGGAAGGCATCAATGCAGTTCGAGAAGCAAACACGACCAATATGTTCCATGCAAACACGGTGCGACTGCAAGCTGTAGCTTTGGGATATCTAGAAACCGCTCAATGGATTGAAGCAAACTTGGAAAGCTATTGCAGCGGTGTTTTTAGGGGTTTCGCAGCTCTCTAAATGGGATGAACGGTGACAGGAAAAGCGATCGTCCCAATTGTGAGAAATGAGCTATGCCTAAACCAAAGAGGTATCCCGACAATTGGTCTGAGATTGCGCTATCAGTCAAGGAAAACGCGGGGTGGCGCTGCACTAAGTGCCATCAACAATGTCTCAGACCCGGTAAACAAAGCGGCTTAACCAAATCAGAACGGTGTGCTTTAACTTTGGCGGTACACCACCGCAATCGGATACCGGAGGACAACCGCCCTGAAAACTTAATCGCCCTGTGTACCGCGTGTCACCTTTCGTATCATAATCGCGGGCAATCCAACGTATCGCCGGGGCAGTTGTCGCTGTTCCCCGATGATGCGGTGGATTGGGATATCATCGCTTCTTCTGGGGAATCGGCACGGGACAATTGATCTGATCCGAATCCGCCGCCATCTTCTTAATTAATTGGAGGGCTGCTATGCAATCTCCTAACGCTCGGTGTCCTCCACCAGGCAGGGGGAAATACCGATAATCTTGGTAATAGTAGCTCCAATATCCCCTCCACTGTGCCGCCCATTCCATCAGGCAGTTGGAGCGCTTTGTCAACTTCAAAATGGGCAAACTGTGAAGCCGACAGCAGTAATTTAAAATCTTGATATCGAAAGCAGAATTGTAGATTAATAATCGTTTATCTTTAAGGACTGCATCAATACGGGGATAGACTTCGGGGAAACTCGGAGCATCGGCCACCATTGCATCGCTAATGCCGTGAAGATCTGCTGCTTCTGCGGGTATTGGAATAGAGGGCTTGATGAGCGTATCCAGCAACATTTCACCGAGACAATCGATAATTGCTATCTCTACAATCTCAGCATCATATAGCCCCGTAGTTTCAGTATCCAGAATCACCCAATCGTTCTGGCTTAATTGTTCTCTTGCCCAAAGAACAGCATTCACCCTATCTTTTTCTATGAAACCTACTTCTCGATACCAATCTTGATAATCCCGCTTGATTTGGGCTTTGAGCCGATTAGCAGCCAGGGTTTCCAATTGCTTGGCAGAGGGCTTTCTTTTTGGTCGGCAACATTCAGGATTAGTCGAATCGTAGAGGAGCACGTCGTATTTTCGCGTTGGGATAACGCCTGAAGGTTTCAAAGGCGATAAACCAAGTTCACCCAGTTGCTTTTTAGTTTTCAGGTGCGGTGGCGGTTCGTTGGATTCGCCCCACCAACTGTATTGTGTAAGCTCCATGTTTGACAGCTCAATATCAAAACAGCACATTCAAAATATAGCTCGATTTGCGGCACGGGAGAACCCACGCAACAGCTAACAAAATAATACCATCGAAATAGAAAACCCCCAGATTGGGGGATGGTCGCCCGCTGCAAAACTAAACGACAATCTAATTATTTTATCAAAGAAGTGTCACTGTCTGCGAATTAAAACAACTAATCCCGCTTCACCGTTAGCCTTCGTTTGGGTTTATTTTATGAAAATTGCTTGTAATACTATGCCGTACAAAGGTTTGCCATTCTTACCTGTTACCTTCAAAATCGCTCCTTTTTAGTTAACTTTGGAGCTGCCATATTCTCAGTTGGTTGCAAGAAATCAATAATAAGTTAAAAGTATTAAAACAGTGTAGGTTTTGGTTTAAAACTTTTAATAACTTTCAGGTTCGCGCCCTGAAAAAGATGAAGAGGCGTGTCTATTGACCGCCTCATAACATCTTTCAAGAATCACCTCGGCTTCAATCAGGGGAGTACCTCAATCTAGATGCTGGTCAACTAAAGCAATGAGTTTAGCGATCGCCTTCTGTTCTTCTAGAAGTAGTTCTTTGAGCTGGCGCATCTGTTCTTGATTTGGGGGTCGATGTACCAAATCATCAACAAAGTTTAGCAGGGGAGACTTTCTAAAAGGTCTATTCAAAGCAGCTTCATCTCGCAAGCGCTTGGTTCGCTCCAGCTTTGACCGCTGCAATCGGTTTTTCTCCTGACGGCGTGCGATAAGCCCGTCAAGTCTTTGACATTCGTTCCCAGTCTTCTTCATCTCCATACATCTCTTTCACTTGTTGTTTCAACTCGGTTATCTGCTCGGTCAGACTTGCCACCTGATCTTCAATGACATCTGTTTTATCCTCCTGGATTTCCAGAGAAATCTCCACAGATTCAACGTATTCTGTTAACTTTTGTATTAGATCGGGTTGGGGCGTGTCGCCGTTAGGCGTGTCACCGTTAAGCCCGTTGCCGTTGGTCATAGTCATGCCTCGCTGATGTCTTGATAGAAGAAACTGGCGATCGCTTTTGATACAACAGATTAAACTATCGCCAGCGCCGCCGAAGAAGTTGCTACAAAATTGTTACCAAGTTGTTACCAAATTTCATGCCAATTAGTTAGTTGGACTCAGTGGGATTCGCTTGGTAACAATGCTCATAAATTCACCCTCACTTGGAGCAGGCATAAGCAAACTCCACTCGCTGATCTGAGCGAACTGTAGCCCGTAAAGCCAGCGAATCGTGTAAGCAACCCCGTAACTCGATCCAAAAACCATTACTCTTACCCGTTCGCAGCCATCAGATTGAACTGGCAAACTGTTTGTACCAGGAATGACCGACGGCAAAGTATCGTCTGGACTGGGCACAAAATCCAGATTTTGCGAATAAAACAATTGCGGCGTGAAGCTTGGTGTCGTTGGCAACCCAATACCAAAGTTTGTAATCATAATTCAAGCCTTTTACTCGTTTTATGGGATTAGTCGCATGGGAGATGTTCCAGATATTATTTCTTGGCGTGATTAGTTATAGGTTGCATCATTGCTCAATAAAAACACTCAACCCACTAACTGGACTAAAAGAGAAATTGGAGACGACATCTTCTATCAACTCAATAATTAATCGTTCCTCCCGTCGCCCCGTGTGGGTGCTGTCGGTGCGTTGGATTCGCTTGATATTCGCCAGCACAGCGCGCTTGCTAGTTGGTTTTGTTCGACACGATCGAGAACTCGCACTGTGGGAAACCAAAGCTGCAAGTGGGATAAGTCGCTGTTGACGCTACCCGAATACGCTTGAAATGGATCGCTCTCCAAACAAACCAAGGTTCGTAAAGCGTAGAGTTCATCCAATTTGAGTCCATCCAATCGATTAATCAAGGATTCGAGGGAATATTTTCTGAGTGCTGTGTACGGAGTCAGCGCTTGTTCCTCCAGTTGCCACCAACTCATTACGTTGGCTCGTTCGGTAGGACACAAAATCTCGTGTTTCCGAACGCACAGGTAAATCGGTTGTCCCTCTTCCTGTATCGGATTATCTCGGTCATCGAGTAGGCGACCCATGACGGTTTCAGAACGAACATCGGTCACTTCCATGCGTCCCATTGTGGTGGTAACGCGGGGATTGGGTATTTCTACAAAGCTTGGTCGGGCGGGTTGCGATGGCTGCCCGTAATCTGCGAACATAGAGGAAATCTCCCGAAAGTGAGTGCCAAACCCCGCCCCAGAAGATTGCGAGTCAGAGGGGGCGGGGTTTGGTTTTGGGTTTTTGACGCTAACAAAGCTTACTGAAGCAACCATATCGGGAGTACAGATAACTGTTTTATGCTTCTGCTTGGTTTGTAGGCGTTCGTAAGTGTATGATAACTTATACGGGATGTTTAATGCAAACATCCCGTATGCACCTATTGACCCATTAAGCAAAAAACGAGCTTTAACGGGTAGTCTGGGATATATAAAGTAATTGCGTTAGATATCCCAGTGGCCGACCGAAAAACTACAGAACCAGTACCCACCTTGAAACTCACATTTCCTTCTCGAACGCTTCGAGAGCGGTTCAAGGCTATTTGTGCGTTGAACGGAAAAAATATGAATGAAGTTCTTATCGATTTGGTCAAACAGTACATAGAACAGAATCAGCAGAATGATCGCCCTGAAACTGAAAGCGACCAAAAATCATAAGGCTGACCCCATACATAAGGTCTACCAGATGAAAATGTCATGACGGAATCAATTAGAGCCGTTCGAGCCTCGGTACAAATAGGTTCCCTCACAGTCGATGGGTTCATGCTGCCAGATGGCAGTTATCGGATGAGCCAGACACAGGCGGCGGAATGTGTTGGAAAACCAGCTAGAAGCACTTTCGATTTTTTGCGTTCCAAAGCTCTGAAACGCTTGCTATCCGGGGCTGAAAGCACTTTCGATTTTTAACGCATTACATTTTTGCACTCGAATGGATATAAAGCTTTGCTGGGAGAAATGTATACGGATTACACCTCGGAGCGGATGAGGAATCCGGTTTCGTTGCGTTCGCAGTTCAAAACCAACAACTCAGAGGAAACAGCAACATGAGCCAAACCCAAACAATCCCCCAAACAATCACGTTTGATGAGTTCGCAGCCTGGTATCCAGAGAACTCTACTCGCCGCTACGAACTACACCACGGAGTAATTGTTGAAATGCCTTTAGGAACTGGCCGCCATTCCCGCGTTACAGGTTTTATAGACAGCGAAATAAATTGGGAAATCAAGCGACTGAAATTGCCTTGCTTTATCCCCGGTGACTGCCTGCTCAAACCCGTCCGCAACGAGGCGGGCTATCAGCCAGACGTAGTTGTCCTGGACGAAGCAGCTCTGCGCCAGAGAGAACCGCGCTGGGATAGGGAATCCATCATCGCGATGGGGTCTTCGGTGCGGTTGGCTGTAGAGGTCGTCAGCACTAACTGGCGGGACGATTACCATCTCAAATTCGCCGACTACGAAGAAATGGGCATCCCCGAATACTGGATTGTGGATTATCTCGGTTTGGGCGGCCGCAAGTTCATCGGCACTCCCAAGCAACCCACACTCTCGGTTTGCCAGTTGGTTGACGGCGAGTATCAAATCAGCCAGTTTCGGGGAGATGACCGAGTTGAATCGCTGGCTTTCCCAGAGTTGAGGTTGACTGCCGAGTTGATTTTTCAAGGCGGTGTGCCTCCAACCGAGCCGAGCTAGAGGACTGGGGGGCGATCTGGCAAATAGGTTCCATTACAGTAGATGGGTTCATGCTGCCAGACGGCTTGTATCGAATGAGCCAAACACAGGCGGCGGAATGTGTCGGTTTAAAGGTTCAGAACATCTCAGATTTTTTGCGTTATAAGGCATTCAAAGCTTTAGCAGGTGAGGGTTATACGCCTCAGATTTCTGAGATAGAACCAGCGGGAGAACAACTTAGAGGACAAGCCAGGATTAACGCGCTACCGTTAGCAGTCGTTAGAAAATATTGGCTCTGGCAGGCTCACAGAGGAAACAAGCAAGCTCTGGCTCTGGTAGATGCCCTGATGGCTGAAACCTTGGAGCGGCGGTTTGACGAAGCTTTCGGTGTTACCCGCACCGAGGCTGAACGAAACGAGCTTCTGAGCCAACGAGTTCTTGAACTCGAACAGGATATTAGGGAAGCGTTTTGGGTTGACGATGAAGCCAGAGCCGAGCGCGACTACTTTGAGCGTTTACTCAGAGAAAACGGCATCGATCCTTGGAGAATGCCGGGGGGTGAGGAGGAACCGAGCTAATGGCGCTCGGCAACAATTGGGATTTTTCGATTCCCAAATTCCTTGCCAGCTAACGCTCGCTGGCAATACGTCGGGTATAAAATTGGAAAAGGCTGTTGCCAACAAGCGACCGCATCCATTAAACCAGACCAAAAAAAATGCCCGCGCCTATGTAGAAGAGACAAAACTCTAAACAAGAGACGGCGAACAACAAAATATAAAAAACTTTAGATTCATCATAGTCCATATCTGCCATTACCGCATCATTTGCACTCCGTGTAATTCAACGGTAATCCCAGCGCCGGGTCGTCTCTTCTACATATAGCGGGTTTTTGCAAACAAAACCAGCACGCACCGCTATGAGTAGCGGAAAGAGGCATCTATGAACGCTGTACAGCAAATTCAATCTACCGTTTATCTTTCCCCCAAACACAAGAGCCACATTGAGAGCCGGGGGTTGTTGAATGATTGGAGTTACGCCAACTGTCGCACCGTATCTGCGGATGAGGCATCAGTATATTTAGGTTACACGGCAAAGTCGGGTGGCATCCTCTTTATTGGTGCAGGCACACAATTTCAGTTCAGACCGGACAAGCCTTGGAAATCAGAAAGCTGCAAGAAAGCGCCCAAATATCGGACTCCCGTTGGTGAGTACGACGCATTCTTGCCTCAGCATCCCACCGACAAAAACTATTGGGAGCCAGAAAATCTCAAGCAGCACTGCTACCGCATCAACGACCATCCGTGCATTGTCCTCACCGAAGGCCCGTTCAAAGGAATCTCCGGGTGCGCTAACGACATCCCAACTATTGCACTGCTGGGCGTTTCAATGGGTCTAACCTCTAAAAAAGGAGACATTCAAGGCAAGCGCTACTTGGTCGAAACTTTAGAAAAGTACGCCCGTGCCGGCTTCGGGTTCATCATTTCCTTCGATGCCGACGCCGCCACCAACCCAAACGTCACCTGGGAACAGAGGAAACTCGGTCTTGTGTTGCTCAAGTTCGACGTTCCGGTCTACAGTGCAACTGGAGGTTGGGATGCGGGCACCGAAGGCGAGACAAAAGGCATGGACGATTTGATTCAACGAAAGAGCATTGAAGCTTTTAGAAAAGTGCTGGCCACGTCCGTTACTTTTAAGGACTGGGAATCAAAAACCTTTGGAGGCGACGGCGGCAGCGGTGGAACTAGAGACAGATACTTAGTCCCCAAGTCCACAACGTTTGAGGTGCACTGCCTCAAGAATTTATTCGGAGATGATTGGATAGTTGTCAATGATGCTTTCTACCAATGGAACGGGCGCTATTGGCAATTCCAAGATGAAGCGGATGTGAACAAACTCATCGGCGACTTTACCGAGAACTGCTACGAAACAGCAGAAGTCGGCAAAAAGTTTAAGTTCGGCACTAACAAATTCTTAGATTCGGCTTTTAAATATTGCCGGAAGGTGCTGCACCAGAAGGTTGACACTTCTCGGAACCACCTCAAATCATTCTCCAACGGCACTGTGGATTTGAGGACTGGCGAACTGTTCCCACACGACAAGGAACATTACCTGCTTTCTTGTTCCCCCTGCGATTATGTGCCAGGGTCAGAATGTCCAGCCGAATTTAAGCAATTCATACTTTCTGCCTACGGTGCCGAGCAAGTAGAAGTCATCAGGGCCGTAACTTCGATGTACTTAGACCCAACCGCACCTTACGGGAAATTTGCTTACTTGATTGGGGATAGCGGTAGCGGGAAAGGCGTGATGCTGCGGACTTGGGCAAACTTACTTGGCGAAGAAAACAGCGTCAGTTCCAATAGCTTGACCGAATTGACAAAACCTGAAGGTCGGCATCAATTATTAACTGGTAAATCCTTGTTTTACATCCCCGATGCTGGCGGCTTTCTTAGCGGACTCAAAGCTTTTTACGAATTGGTGGACAATGGCGGCATTTCGGGACGCGCTCTATTTTCGGCATCGGCTTACCAAAAAAAATGGAACGTGCGATTTGCGATCGCCTCCGTCGAACACATCCAAACGGAGAATAGTGGCGATGGTTGGGACAGGCGCTGCATTCCGTTGCAAACCCGCGCCCGAACGGCAAGCATCGAAGATCCGGATCTAGGACGCAAACTATCGGCAGAGTTGGGTGAGATTGCTGGTTGGGCGCTATCAATGGACAAGACAGAACGCGACCGCATTTTACTCGTACCGTCAACCAACCCGTCAATTGTGGCGTTGAAACAGGATGGCGCGATTCTAGGGGATAGCGTTCGCTCTTTTGTAGATCGCTGTTTGAGAGTGGGTGGCGATAGTTACGTGGGCAGCGATTTGCACAGTTGGTATGTGGCATATTGCAAAGCCCACAATCTCTCGCCAAGCGGTTACAACAAATTCGTTCACCACTTGCAGCGAGTATTGTCAAATAACTGGCGAGCTTCCGAAGTTGTGCGAGAAGGCGACAAAATCAAGCGCATTCCGGCTCAGTGGCGGGGACTTCAGATTTTACCGTGCTTTGTTGATGTAGCCATCGCGGAGGACGAAAATGGCAGCAACCGCCCCCATATCCCGAACTGGGCTTGCATCAAAACTATTTGTGCTGATGGCGGATTGCAAGAATTAACTCTAACCCGCACGGTTACAGGCACTTCAGCGATTGCAGAAATTCCAGCACTTTCTCAAATAGCCCAAACCGTTGTGGTTACAGACGTTACTAGCAATTCTGAAATTGTTACAACATCTAAAAACCCTACAACCCTCATGGTTACAAACGTTACAGCGTTACAGGATGAAAGTAACCAATCTAAAAAAACACCATCACCTGACATCGCCCAGAGTGTTAATCATAAAGTCGAGTCTCAACCAGTAACGGATGTAACGCCTGTAACAGCGCCTGTTACACCCACTTTTGAGGTGGAAGCCAAACCATGTAACAACCCAGAAACTTGTAACAATCCAATCGCCCCTCAACTCCAATTCACCCCCGGTGATCGAGTGAAAGTTTCTGCCCAGTATCCCGGTGCCGAGGAGTACAGGAGCGAGCTGGCCACCGTAGTTGAGGTATGGAGCGATGGGCTGTGTCGAATTGAGCTTGACCGCGAAGTGGTAATTCTCGGTCAATCAAAAAAACAACTCAACCTTGACCGGCGTTATTTAGTTTCACAATCCGCTGCTGACTCAAATCTCAACGAAAATGAACTACAACTGGTTGAACGTGCACTCAAAGCAATCGCGGACAATGACCCCGCAGCAGCCCATGATGTCTACTGCCGAGTGCATCAATTGGGAGTTAAGGAAGCGGTCAAAGCATTGCTAACAAACGATGAAAATGAGGATTTTAGACGGCTAGTTAAAGTTTGGAAGCAAAGAAAAAGTCAACCTTAACCTAATGTCTGCATCGCTCCCGAACGTCTGAGGTAAAATATAACGACACCTTCGTTTGTTGTATGAGCGCGCAGGCTAACCCAAGGGAACCGGGAAGTCTTTTCCTTTCCCTACCCACGACACCCTAACTTTTTGTCAAATGAAACCAGAATTCAGTTTTTTTGAGCATTGGTATCCTGTGATACCACTCCAAGATTTAGATCCCAAGCAACCAACTTCAGTAACACTTTTGGGACTGCGTTTAGTGATCTGGAAACCCAAATCATCTGAAACTTTCCAAGTGTTTTTAGATCGATGTCCCCACCGCCTTGCGCCTCTAAGTGAGGGGCGTATTGATGGCGAAACAGGGAATTTAATGTGTAGCTATCACGGTTGGCAATTTGATGAGCAGGGAAGTTGTACTCATATTCCCCAAGCAGAAAATCCAGAACTTGTAAGCAAGAATAAAGAAAATCTGTGTGCTGTAGCACTACCAGTTCGTCAGCAACAGGATTTACTCTGGATTTGGCCAGATGCAAAATCAAGCGAACAAGCTGCAAATACACCCTTACCTTTATCACCGCAGATAGATGCAACTAAAGGCTTTGTTTGGTCTTCTTTTGTACGAGATTTAGAATATGATTGGGAAACCCTTGTGGAAAATGTGGCCGATCCGAGTCATGTTCCTTTTGCTCATCACGGCGTGCAGGGAAATCGCAAACGAGCAAGACCGATGGCGTTTCAAATCGTGCAATCAACACCCAATTTGATTGAAGGGGCAATAGTTGGGCCTTTTCAAACAACAATCACTTTTGAACCGCCTTGTCGCTTGGAGTATGCGTTCAGTTTTGGCGATGGCAGCAAAAAGTTTGGATTGCTCACCTACTGTATACCTGTGTCTCCTGGGAAGTCTAGAATTGTCGCTCTATTTCCCCGTAACTTTGGTCAAACACTCCATCGTCTCAAACCTCGTTGGTGGGATCACATCACCAATCGCAATCTTGTTATTGAGGGAGATATGATTCTTCTACAGCAGCAAGAGTATTTTCTCCAACAAGCCAAATCTACCCAAAGCTGGAAAACTGCCTATCAGTTACCTACAAGTGCAGACCGTTTCGTAATTGAGTTTAGGAAGTGGTTTGACCGCTATTGTGACGGACAACTCCCCTGGAGCGAAGTTGGAATCAATGTTCCACCGACACGGAATATCAATAACGATCGCCAACAAACCCTCGATCGCTACAAACAACACACCCAACATTGTAGTAGCTGTCGAAAAGCACTTTTGGTCGTGGAACGCTTACAAGCATTGCTTTTAGGCTACTTTGTGATTACTGTTTGCGCTGTTGCTCTCTTTCCTGATGAATTGCGACTTTATGTGGGCTTACCCTTAATTGTGATAGCACTACTAGGTCTAGGAGCTTACACTTGGCTGAGATTCTGGCTTCGTCCTAGATTTTACTTTGTGGACTACATTCATGCACATAGATAAAGGCAATTGTCAGGCACTTTTGCAGTAGTTTGCTGCTCAGATTCACTAAATGAGCCAACAGATGCTCACAAGATAAATATACTAATTACCCTAGGTAATTTCATATTTTTAACAATTATTTTCTGGGGTTGCTCAATACTTCAGACAGTTTTTAAACTGCCCTGTAAGCCTTACAGAGACAACCCTATCATTTTTAACGCATTTTAGTTTAGGAAACTTAGGGCTGGACTTAAACCTTGAAATAATAGTCCACAATATAGCCAGTCTGGGTTTTGGACACTCGATTAGATATAAAACTGTCCGAAGTATTGTGCTAACAGACATTGAAAATAAGAATTTCCGACAACTGGTCAAACTTTGGAAGAAAAGCAAAAGTCAGCCTTAGCCTACAAGATGCCTGTCAGAGTTTGGTGTATACCGGCAATATTGGTTATCCGCGCCTAGCCTTAGCACTTTTAAGCCCTGGGTCAGGATATGCTCCTATCCGGCTAGAGCCTTCGGGTGTGGCGTGTTAGGTATTTAGGGCTTGCTGGATAAGTGCAGAAAGGTTACACGGCCTGGTCATGTGATCGTGCGCCCAAAAAAAGTGGGCAAGATAAACAGGTAAGGCGTTGCTGATTCTGGCGTATGAATAAACTTTTCGCTTGATGTTACAAAACTCACCATACTTGGCTTATAGCCATTCCGAAAACTTGAATTCATACTTGTATTCAGCAACGCCTCATTCTCAGGTGTGCTCGCGTGAAGGAGGAGTTTATGGACATTCAAAATCCATCGTTCAGACGGAACCTCAAATTTCTAGGTGGTTCGGTTGTTGGGTTGGCGGGACTGCTGGCAGTCTGGATAGTGGGTGGCAACTATATCGCCTCGGTGCATGAAAAAGAAATCGAGCAGGATTTAGCAGCTTATGCCCAACGGTTTCCCAAAACAGAGCCGAATGATGCGGCGTTGAAGCTAGATGCGTCTTTCTCTAAAGTGGGGTCTAATCTAGGCTGGGGAAGTTTCTATCAAGAATTAAATCAGTACCTAGACGCTGAGATTGCCAAACCAAACGATACCATAAATCCACCTTCAGAGAAAATACAGCGCTATCTCGCCTCCCAGCAAACGGCTTTAGCAGAACTTCGCCAGCAGGTTTTAAAGAATGAAGTACCGCGCTGGGGAACAGATATTAGCTGGATTCTGGAAGGAGATCTGACGGCTCCCCTACCCGCTTATTTATGGCAGGTTAATTCCCAACGAGTTTTAGCCCTAGACATTCTAGAAAAATACCGTAAAGGTCAGACGGAAGCAGCAGCAGAAATGCTGGAAGTATCCTGGAAAATCAACCAGCCTTTAACAGAAAGCCCCATCCTAATCCCTCAACTTGTGGCTTTGATTGTGACTAAATATCCAGCAGGGGTGATGCGGAAAGCCGAGATCCTTCCCGCCCAGTGGCAGCAGCGCTTGCTGGAACACGATTACCGCGAATCGATATTGACATCTTTGCAGGGAGAATATTTGTCTAAGTTCAAGTTTTCGCAAGACTTCGCTTGGAAATACTCGTGGTCTTCGATATTAGAAGCATCAGGCGCTTCTAGTGGTGAAGGAATACTTTCACTATTTCAGACGGAAACGAACTATCCCCCAACTTTAGAAGACAAAATCTTAGACTGGACTTTATCTAATGTCCTGGTGTGGTTCAAACCGGTGCTCAAACCTTATGTTCGCTTTTGTGCGATCGATACTTATCACGCCTATAAACGATCGCTTGCAGCATCTCGCCAGCAGAATTTTTGCGCTTCTGATTCAGCCCCGGCAAAGGACTTCGCGTGGTGGAATTATATAGGTAGGACATCTACAAGTTATCCCAGCCAAACCAGTAAAGCAGTTAAGTCTATGTTGGATTTGGAACTCACTCAGAAAATTCTGCAAGTCAAAGCACTAGCAGCCAAAACGGGAAAATGGCCGCCATCGGTTCCTGATATGAAGTCGTCTATTTGTCCGGGCGCAAAATGGGTGTATCGCCTTGCTCCCGACGGTACGATGTCGATCTCGTTTAGCGAGAAACCCAAATGGTTGGAGGAGAGATTAAAAAGCAAGAGAGGGCTACCATTTACCTATAGCGACAAGACACCGCCACAGCTCAAAAACCGAGCTTCTACCCGACCAAAGCGATGAGCGCACATCCCCAACGACAGTTTGCGATCGTTAGTGCTGATTACCAGTGGCTAAGGAGCGGGGAAAAAGTGTCTCAGAACCCCAGATTTCCACGTACATCGGCGTTGCTTAACCAGGGTATGAAAAAAATAACTTGAAAATCCCCAAGCTTTGTCGATACTGGTTTCGATGATGGGCCTATTTAGCTTTTCATACCGTAAATCAGCAACGTCAATATCTTTAGTAACTAGGGTGTAATTTAGGCAGTGGTGGCAATGTTTAAGGTACAATCCGTATTTCCTGATTTACAGCCTCAAACATCTCTAAAAAGCTCTAGGCGGGAAAAATGTCGTATCCCCGCCCAAAGCCTTAGCGGAATTTTTTCAACGGGCTGCTAAACTCTTGCTGCAAAAAAAGCTGGTTTCAGACCCTCAGAAAATAGCTGCCTACCCGTCCGGTTGAGAATACTAAAAATCTGGGTGTCACGCGCTTGACACTACTGGGCGTTCTTGCAAAACTAAATGAAACGCTTGACATAAGTGATTAGCTTCTTGTTATGCCAAACCCTAAAGGACACGAAGACTCAATCAAAGATTCCCGCTTTAAAGCTGCTTGGCAGAGCGGCCCGACTCGCACCATTCGAGTTCCAATCGTCCTTGCTGAAGCTACACTTTATGCTCGACAACTAGATAATGGCGTCGAACCGCTTGACACAGCGAATAGAATTATTAATTCTAAAATAGAAATGAAACAGTCTCAATCCCCTGATACAAGGGGTTCAATTGGTAGAGCAAGTAAATTAAAGGATGAGAATGAAACACTCCGACTGGAGCTAGCAGAATTGCGATCGCAACTTGAGACAGTGCAAGCTGAGAACGAAGAATGGATGGATGGCTATATCAAGTCAGCGAATGAGAATGAAACCCTTCGACGGGAAATACAATCTCAATTTAGGGCGGTACGTCTCTGTATGATTTGGAATAGGGATATGAGGGTGAATGTTGCAGTATTTGACCATGATCCCTACTCTCCCACTCCCAACAGCGAACCTAGCTATCACCCTATTTCTGAGTTTGAGAAACATTTGTGGGAAGGCCATAAAGGTTCATTAGCGATTGATGGGCATTTCCCAAGCTGGAACTCGACACTACTCCCAAGCCCAGTAACCATAACAGCGCTTTGCTGCGATATTTCACAACCTGAATCGGAAATTCACAAAGGTCAGCAGTCAGCATTTGAATTTGAGCTACCCGAGGCTGCTGACCTACTAAACAGACTGAAAGCCAAGCGTAAGAAATCAGCGGCAACACTCGCAGACATTGAGGCAATTTTGGAGATGATTGAAGGGTAAACCCCAAAAGGGAATTAGAAATCTATACTCCGATTCATTCCGAAGATGTGCTGAGATAATTTCTATGGCGTTAAGCTACAAAAACTTAAAACCATATCAGGGGTTGAAACTCCTTCATTACTTACTGCGTTACTGCAAACCGTCGCAAAAAAACCTAAAGCCCTATCAGGGATTGAAACTTGACACACTTGATTCCGTTTGATTCGTTTTGATGCCTGCTTTTTTGACTAAAAAGACCAGCCGACACTCTGTTAGCGGTCGCCGAAAGCGATCGCCTGCTGCGACCAATATGGGTTTTGTTTCCATAAAACAGGGTTAAAATACTTATTCTATCGCCCCAAAAATGGGTCGTTTGAAGATGTCTTATGCAGCAACTGATTGTAAACGGGAACAGTATCTACAAAAATTTGGAGTCGAATCGTGTTTCGGTCTCCCCTTTGGAATGTGACAAGGTACAAAGTCTCTGAGTTTTCCTCACTGAATGGATATTGTGGTCGATCTACAGTTCCTCTTACTTCAGATCCCATAGTGTTAATCTTTTTGCCGTTAACTCGATTGATTCCTTTAAGAACATAAGCTCCGGGTTCCCAACGAGAAAGCATAATTGTCCATTCCTCTGAGGCGAATATTCCCGTTAAAAGTGGACAATTGTTCGTTTCTTCATCGCCAATTACCGAGAGCTTGCAAGGTTGAGCTTGTGCTATATTAACAGGCTGTGACAAGGCGATAACTAAGGGAATTAACATAGGCTTTTAGATGAAACTATTAGAAGTATATACGATAAATATGGATAGTTTAGATCTAATTTTGCAAGAGGTCTATTGAACACTTGTCTATGGGTAGGAGTGTCAATAATGTTTATCAAAAGGATGAGATGTGAATTAGATCCGGCACTGCTTAAGAAGATATGTAAGGATGAAGGTGAATTAGCCATGCGAAGGATGCTATGACGCTCATTACAGACAACTTGCTTCAACGCACTCAAGCAAGCACAAGTTCAGCCCAAATGGAGACTCTTGCTAAGCTTTACCTAGAAGGCAATCCCACCGAGATTTCCGATGCAACGATCGCCCAATTCTGTGATTGGCTTTGGGGCGAATACCAGAGTCTTTCCTTGAACGTAGAGTTCTCGTGGTACGACCGTTACCAAAGTGTTGCCGAGATGTTCAATGACATTAAGCAAAATCATCTTTGGGTATCGGCTGAGAACTATGACACGACTCTAGGAATTAATCCTATCTATAACTTTATTTTTCAGGCAATCCACGATGATGACCATTACCTAACCAACAGTGACTTTAGTCTGGAAGGAGAAATCGCAACCTATAATGCCACTGCCAAACGTGCGCCCAGTCTAGACATTCAGAAGATTCTTTACTCCGAAAGTGTGCTGCGCTCGGCTGCCTATCTTTTTCTAGGACATAGACCAATTTCCAAGATTGTTTTCCCGTGATTTGCCAAATCGAGATGCTCCCGTTTAGATCGCTCTGTTTTGGATTTTCTTTTCCTCAACGCCTTCAACTTAGATCGCATCCGGAGCGCCCGCTAAGTTATCAGATACAGACCACTATAGCAAGTCTATTTGAGTCAGGAATGTAAAATAACCTGAAACGCTTGTGATGATTGAATCGATTGTTTACAAATCCAATGGTTTTGCTATATCATGGGAGGCATGATTCCTCAACCGCCCAAATCTCAATTTTATGCCCAAAATCCGAGTCTATGTTAGCATAATTGCTGATTTACAAATGCTTTCTTAGCTTAATTTGTTACCAATGACATCTGTCTTGTAGAAAATTTGTTATAAAAAAAATGTCAACTCAAAAAAAATATTGAGGTTAATCGTCATGACAGATTACAACCCCCGACGTTATAGAGAGCGCTATAAACTGGAGAAAGAAGGAAGCGAACTAAAGCCCTACTATGTAAAAGTTTCTGCTCTATCTGGAGTACCCTTAGCTGGCACTGATGAGATTTCAAACACTTATTGGGAGAAATATAAAACTCCACCTTACGACACCACAACAGAAGCTTTTACTCATGCTTATGGATGGGTAGATGGTAACCTGTGTGACGAAGATGATCTAGATCAAAATGGAGAGCCATGTAAAAGGGCTTATGAAAAGCTTAGAAAGGATCAAGAAGAGTTTTATAAATCTCGAACTCCTGAAGAAAAAGTGGAGTCACATATGGAGGAAGAGAAAGCATGGGAGAAAAAACTAGAGGAAGCATATAAAGCAGGTTGGGCAGATATGTTACAGTAGTTTTCAGGTAATTGAGGTATAGAAATATCGTAGTTAAGGACATGACATTGCCTTGTCCTTAAGGAAATTATCTAAGGAGCCGATACTTAAATCCAATCGCTAGTAGCACTCTATCTCTAAAATCTAAAACTGGTTCCTAAGAATGCCTTGAGCCTCACTCCATCTACGTTCTAGTTATTAAGTATGACTCTTGTATCCAATTTTGCCGTGTTAGGTCAAGTGTGTTTTACTTCCGGTCTTAGGACGAGTCTTACCTCTACCTCTGTCTTAAAGCTAGACTATTAGGGCTGATGTGTTTGCCAAGATGTTTGATGCACCGTTGCCTGAAAATGGCACCCCACTTCTAAAAGCTAGAGACTCCAATAAAAATTAATTTTGTATCCTGACCTAGCCGTACCAGTTTAGATTTCTAGATTGGGAAATAAGGTGTATATCACTTCTTCTGTTTGCGATAATCACTGGCTTTGACGCTGGCTCCGGGCAACTGCCACACTCCCGGCTTAGTTTTAGGCGCTGGCTCCTAGCTTTTAACATTCCTTCAAGGAGCATCAAAATCAGCGATTTTCCTGTTTCATAAACGCAACGTTTTTCGGTATTCTAATTGGTGTAGTGATGCAATGGATAAGTTAAAATATATGTAGTGACATGGTGAGCCAATTCAATTAAAAAGCTATTAACTCATGGAAGACAATAAGATTTCTCAATTCATTCAAGCGCTTAAATTCTTCGAGCTAGAACTAGAAGAAATGACCGGAAAACCCGGTTATGAAGATAGAAGAGGCAAAGTGATTGCCGTAAGGAAAAAAGGCGATAAGTCACGGATACTGTGCGCTTATTCTAGCTATGACGAGCTGCTTGATTGGGCAAAACAACAATTTCAGAACCCTAGTTAACGCTTTGGTTGAGGATAATTTCACAGTCGTTTATCACCCTTGGAAAGCCGCCACACTTCCTGCTATTGCGATCGCTCTACACAACCTTGGTGTATACCAAACATTGGCGTAAATCAGCTCTTATCTTGCTTGCGATAATGCCAAGGTCTTTCACCACCATTGGGAAGCCGCCACACTCCCCGCCGTGTTGAGCGCCCCATCTCCTCTGCAATATCGAACACATCAGCATTGTGACAGTTGGCACTGAATTGCTTGTAGTGGTACGCCATACCCGCTTTGAGCATTTCCTCTTGCACCGATTGTTCGCCTGACGGAGACTCTAGCAACACTTCAGCGACACTGCGACCGTACTTGTCCCGATCCATCTCAATAACTATAACCTGACCTTTTGCTTGGGCAACTAGGGAACGCAGGTAATTCCGAGACTCAATACCCAGGGGTTGCATTACTTCCGGCGCGTCTATGCCGCACAGCCGAATCTTTTGTTCCTGATTGTCACACTTAACTCGAAAAGTATCGCCGTCGTAAATCGAGTTTTTTACTACCTCGCAGCGTAGAGATTGTGTCTCGCTCGGTGGCTTTGCTAGTTTGGGAGTAGGGTTATCGCTGTTGGGTTGGTGGAAGTGGAACCACATCAAAGCTGCGATGGCTAACAGGGGTAGGGCGTTGAGGAACTTCTGCATTTATTGATTCCCCAACGCTTTTTCTATTGCCAAATGTGCCAATTGTCGGTCAATCCACTTCTGGCAATCTTCAAAAGATTTGGCATCTTTAATCAATACCTTAGCGCCCGATGGAAATTGAATTAAGAAGCCTAAGTCTTGCGGAGTAATGGTACAGTCCCGATAGCTTTTACTTAACATCAATTACCACCTCTAAGTTAATCTGCCTGTCCTTTTGACCCAGGTTTTTGATGCGGCGAACTTGGCCAGCAACGGGAGACTTAATCTGAGTAATTTCTCGCAGTTTCGATTCTATTTGTTGTTTCTGAGCTACCAAACTAGCTACTTGGTACTGCTGCCTCTGCATCTCGGATTGTTGGCGAATCAGGTTGAGTGAATGTTGGTATTGCTGGTGCTGGTGGTCGCTTTGTGCTTTATCTAAGGCAGCAATTGCTTGATTTAATTCGAGCGCTAATTTTGCTTTTGTTTCACTCATCTTAGCTCGCTCCGAGGCTTCTGTTCTGATACCCTCCGCCACTTTATTCATCTTCTCTGGTTCCAGGAGGTTCCTCAACTTTTCGTCCTTAAACCTGAAAAAAGGAGCTGGTGTTGCGGGTAGCGAAGGTTTGCCATCCATCAATTCAATTTCGCTTTTGATGCGGGCAATCGCTGCTTCCTGCACTGCAAAATTAGGGGGAGGGAGTTCGGCTACTTGGCTCATAGAAGCGGATAACTGCTTGATGCTGATGTCTATTTGATTGCGCTGCGCTTCCAAACTTTCGCGCTCTTCGGTGCGATCGCTGATAATTTGTCCGGCTGCTACCTCCGCTCCTTCAGCAATCTTTAAATCGTTGAGGGAGATTACCTGCACTTGAATGCGGTGTCTTTTTCCTGGTTTTGTTGATTGCTGTAGCTGAATAACGGGCTGCTTTTGTAAACGGGGTATGGGTGCGGGTGCGGGTGTTGGTGTTAGTGTATTAGGCTGCGGGTTAAGGTTGAGGAAAGGCAAGAATCCGACCACTCCCGCTCCTAATGCAGTTGCTATATATTCTTTCATAGGCTACCTCATAAGTCTGGTGTAGGGCTAAATATCTTGGCTTCTAGGGAACCTGTGATGTATTGTCCGCTCAGTAGTTTGATGGCTGTTTCTAGTGGACAATAGTTAAAAGTTATTTTATCACCGATTAGTTTCGCTATCTCTAATTGTTTCGGATTGGTTACTATTTTAATTGAATCAGGTTCGTCCACGGTTAGCGTACCCGTAACAAAGATGAGAGTATCGGGAATGGGTGCTATGGCGAACTCTTCTTCGTCGAACTCCAGAATTTGAATTGACGACGATGCAGATTTGCCCACTTCAGCGGTCAACCGAGCTGCGATAATATTCGTTCCGGTTTTGAAAATTCCCTGTTTATTAATGACAACAAACTCGTTGCCCTCATTAGCAATCACAAAATACTTGCCGTCGGCTGCTGCTGAATCTGCTGCAAATGTTCCTGTTACATTGGCGTAAATATGATTGCTGGCACTACTTTGCTGATAGGTTTCAATTGCGTTCGATCGCAAGCCTAATGAAGTTCCAACTAAAGCAGTTGGTCCTCCTGTACCGCTTAAATTAATTGCTGCAATTAATACAGCAGCAGCAATTGCTAAAACCCAATATTCACCAGTTCCACCAGTTTGGAGCCTCCGATTAGGATTGCTCACTGATATACACCAAGCTGGATGCGGCCAGAAAAGCTGCACTCCCTGTTTGGTGAATACGTCGGAGAAGCAACTGATCAGATGTCCTAGTGGCAAGCACAACCAGGTTTTCCAATCAATATAAAAATATAGCGGGCTAGCAAGAATTGCGATCGCGACAGTTGCAATCAAACTGTGAGTAATTGATCTGTGAGGATATCGATTCTCAATCCAATTAGAAATCGGAAATATAATTTGACCGATCGTACTGGTACTCGTGTCGAGATCCGGTAGTTGGCTGCCTGCAATCGCCAGTGCTAGATGTATCGGATCGTTGGTGGTGAGTATTAATGAAATTCCTGCAGTTGAAATAATTGCATGAGTTAAAGCCATCATTTCAAAGCTTCTCCAACAGGCATAACTTTTGCTTCATCTATTAGCTCTAAATCGTATTCTGACGAATTTTCTAAATCTACTAAATCTTTTACTTGACAGCAATCATAAAATTCAGCATCGCCTGTTAGTGTGAGTTCATAGATATTTACCCATTGTTCTGGTAGAAGCCTGTTCGCTTCTGTTGCAGGAATAACTTTAATCATTGACCCAACCTCTTCTTAGCTCCTTCGACCCGTCCTAACTGTTTGGCTGCCATTGCCAAAGTTAAGGCAATGCCACCAAATATTTGCCAATTCTTGTTTCCCGTACCCATACCTACATAGCGAACAATGGCGAAGGAAAACAATGCTGACAGAATGATCGGCATCATTACCAAATACTGGCGGTGCTCAACTGGTTGATTGATGCCGAGTTTCTCTTGCTGCACTACTTTCCTCGCCAACATCGGATTCCTCCCCGCTAGCGGTTGCAGTTGGGAAAGCCGAGCTGCTGTGAGATTCAAACCCAACTTTGCAGCTTCATCTTCCATCGCAGATCTAATAGCGCGATCGCTCGGCAATTCTAATTCAGCTTCGATCATCTTGATGAAGATATCGCGGCTGGGGTTCGCCACCGCAAAGCAACAAACCCGACAACCAGCTTCGATTAGATCCTCCAACCAGAATCTAATCCCCGTGGTGAGGCGCTTGGCTTCGGGCAACAGCAATAACGCATCAGTGGGAATATTGAGCGCGATTTCTTCTTTGAGTTGGTCTAAGGTCAATTGTTTCACTTTGCCTTTCTCATCCTCCACTTCGGTAGGAATGTCCAGTTGTTCTGCCAATTGTTGAAAGAACTTCTTGCCGCTTCCCTTGTAGATAGTCGTAGCAATGGAGAACTCCCCCGCCAATTCCAAAGCAACGCCCGCCGCTACATCTTCCAATCCCGTGCCTAATTCCCCGGTGACGATGCAGCAATGACCGCTGCGGAGGATTTCGCAGACTTTGGTTACTTCGTTTCTTGATTTATCTGTTGATTCTTGCCTTGGTTCTGACGGTGCCGCTGCAACAGTTGCTGAGCTTGTGCTGCTGCGGCATTCGGCTTTGGGTTGGCTGCATTCCTGATGGCTTGGAGTTTTGCTCTTTGCTCGTCAAACAGATCCTCCTCGGTCATCTGAGCCGCCAGGTGCAACTTAAGGAGGTCTACCGCAGCTTCTTGTTGGACTTTGAGTTCGCCTGCTTCCCAAATTAATCGGTTTCGCCCCTCCTCATCTTCGTCACTGCCCGGTATCTCCGGCTGTACGGGAATATCTAATTCCGATGCCAAACCAGAACTTTCCGAGATCGCTAGCTGACCGCCACCACCGAATCCCTGCATCTTCCCCGTTGCTTTGATGTGCTCGCTCAAATCCTCCATCAGTTTCATTTGCTCGGCATTGAGATACGGGCCATCGGCATCTTTGCTTGCCTCAATTCCCAGGTGCTTTAATCTGTTGTAATACGTAGACGATCCGATACTCAGCTTCTCACAGATTTCATCGGGTCGCCATTTCGTGGAAAGTTCTGTTTTCATTGGAATTTTGGTAGTTTTTTCATATCAGATTTACATAATATGAACTATACACCGCACAAAATCCACTTATTAACTGGAATATCGAACCGGAATCCACCGCAACTTTGGCTCAGTTATTCCACTGTCAGTAAAGCAGTAATTTTAGTGTATTTTGTTACTTAGCAGCATCAAACAAATCCAATAGGAACAAGAGACAATGCAAACTGACATGGGCAACAGCCAGAGTAGAGCGTGGAACATGGGAACGTTAGCGAAAAGGCGCAGGAATTCCAAAACCGGGGAAAGCGTGGATATCCTAACTGGTGCAGATTGGAATGAGGGCGCAACCAGCAAGAACAGCAGCGGAGTTTCCACCATCTCTGAAAGCATCGGCGGGGATGACATCACCGACTGGGCGAGATTTCGAGTGAAGGTTCCCGTGCAAGTGAACCTGGTAACGGACAATGCGATCGCAGCAATTGTGAACTCTAGTCGTAGCGTGGTGGTGGATTCGAGCGATGGCTATTCGAGCAACTTGACAACCACTTTGGGGCCGGGAGTCTACTTTCTTCAGTTCAGCACCGAGTCTTCAATTCCCTCTTTGTTTACCTCGCAGTTGACCCTAACGCAGGTGAGTTAATCAATCCATGCAGATGATGGCATTGGGGCAGTATTGTTCGATCAGGGAACGGACAACACTCCACTCACCGCGCCCCCCAGACCATCCAAGTTTGTAAGGCAGGAAAGGAGTTAATTGCAATTCCAAGGATTTGCGGTGGAGTTTGGACAAACAAAGCGCCAGGGCTTCGTAATCGGTATAGCGTTTCTTGCTGCCGTGTAAGTTCTGACCCGCCATACTGCACACCCAAAGCTCAGGAGTGGAGCTAACCCGAACCATTTGAATTTTGCCGGGAACAAAGCGCTTTCCACCCGCATCGGGGCCACAGAAGCGTTGATACTCCGATTCCACCAACGGCCATTTCTTGGCAATTGCCTTGCCCAAACCCGTATGCAGTACACCGGTGCAACAAACTTGGTGAGCGATGATGCCCGTTTCGATATCGGGGATGATTTTCAGCTTCTTTTCTAATACCATGTGCCTTATGATACTCGGCTGTTAGAAATAGCAAACAAATCCAAGTTGGCTGAAGTAATGATTTTGTAACAAACTGTAATAACCTGGATTAAAGATTAATTTAGTGCAGCACCAAAGTAACCTTAGATAGGGCAAGTCTGAGAATAACAAACACACAATAACTTGGTGGGCGAGTGCACCGAAACACAACGAGAGTCTTGGTATGCGCTAGCACCGAAACACAACGAGAATCTGAGTATGCGCTAGCACCGAAACATAGCTTATAGCTTTGAGTGCAGAAACACCATAAATATCTTTTTGATATGCCAGTGCGCTGAAACAAAACGAGTATCTTGATAGGCGCTAGCACCGAAACATAGCCCATAGCTTTGAGTACACCAACATCGAAACGCAGCCCATAGCTTTGAGTGCAGAGACACCACAAATATCTTGTTTAAGATGCGCTAGCACTGAAACACAAAGATTATCTTGATATACCAGCGCACCGAAACACAGCGAATAGCTCGGTGTACCAGAATATGAAAACAATGGGGAAGTTCGGGCAACGGGAGAAGCGAGTAGAATGCAACCGCTGCCCCAACTTCAGTGATTACCAGCGTCCACAGGCGTGATAGTAATCCGATTCTATTTCGTGCTGGAGTTTGAGTTGAGCTAAGTAAGGTGTGAGGGATGGTTCTGGTGCGATGTATTGTGCTAATTCTTGTTGTAGGAAGAGAGCGATGAATTGCACTAAGCTAATTAGGAGCATGGTAACTAGGGTTCCTATTTTTGTTTTACACCCCTTGCGATAGCCCTTTGATTGAATCTTTATTGGTGATGATGTAGCGTTGATAATTAGTTTTTATTATCCCCAGCAATCCCAAGATTTATGTAACAATGCACAAATATGATTCAGGATTGCTGGGTCATCGAGTTCTGTGGATGCACCCAAACACTCAGCGCGCAAACTCTCGGTACGCGCTCGCTTTGAGTTAGATGCAGGGGTTGGATGAGTTGCCCCTCCGTCCAGTTCTCATAGAGCCTAGCAGGGTACTCACCACGGTGCAGCGTTCTGCATTTTCTTTGACTAGGTGAATGCGACCCAAGCGTCCGTTACTTACACCGCGCCAGTTGTACTGCATCCGATAGGCTCCATCTTTTTTATCAAAGTAGAAAGTGGCAGTTTTAATCGTGACTTTGGGGTCAATGCCCGCACTTTGCCACTGAGGAGGTTCATCAACTCGGTGAACCGAATATTCGATGCCCTGGGGTGTTTGTCGAATCAGGCACTCCATGATTAATCTTTCACGTCGAGCTTCCGATTTCGCCTTTTGGAAGCACCAATAAATCCGGTCGTTTGCTACGCTAACTTGTTGAGAATTCATAAACCCAATCCATCCCGGTACTGCGATAGCACACAGGATGTTGAGTACCGCAATGAGGATGAGTTTTTCGATTAATGTGAATCCAGAATCGGTGGAATAGCGCATGACAGTTGCCTCATATTGTTTGCAGCCATGCGGTAGCTGTTTTCTGGGTATTTCCTGTTTCTTGTTACCTCAAGTAGTTGATAAGTAAAAAAGCGATCGCACTCTGGTTAAGTACGACCGCTTGCTTATTCGAGAGGGCGCTTATTCTCGGTCAGCTTCACTAACTCGGCGTTTGGATTGTTTTACGCTTTTGATTCCGAGTTCAGCATCGATGTCGGGTTCCATTCCCAATAAATGAACGTTGCGTTCCATCCATTCGGCAACTTCATCTAGGGTGGCAGCACGTCGTTTTAATGGCCTTGGCTGCGGTTGTTGGGATTTGGGATGCTGGGCTTTGATGCGATCGGCTTGATTCCGAGCTTCCTCAAACTCTTCTGGTTCCGCATTTTCGGCTGCGTCTATCGCTTCATTGATGCGGCGGGTTGCCTGCTTTTCGGGTGCTTCCACTTGGCGTTGGGTGAGTTTGTTCTCGTTGATTTCGATGAGCCTTGCCTTCACTTGTTGGAGATTGCGCTTGCGGGCTTGGGCTGATTCCAAACCTAGGAAGAAATCCGGTGCTGCGATAAATTCTTTGATGCCGCTGTTCACCTTGGCGGCTAGTTCGAGCATTTCACCTAGGAGTTTGGCTGACTTGGATGTGAGCGCCGCTACTCCAGTGGTATCGAAATAAATCCTTCCCTGCCAACAAGTATCGCCCCGCATTTGCTCGACCAATACATCCGGGATATTCGAGAAGTTGGGTGCAGAAAGAGCGATTGTTCGCTTATTTGGATTTCGGAAATCTGCTTCGATGCGGATACCATTGGGCAAATCACTCGTGTACCGCGCTACGTTTTCTAGGGATTCGGATGATTCATCTTCAATGCGTTCGAGGATGCGGTGTCCCCATTCATCCAGGGCCACTGATAGCAACTCTTCGGTGACGGCTAACAAATCCTTGAGTTTGGTCAATTCTTGGATGCGTTCTAAGCCAAAGGTATCCTCGAAATGGGTGCAGAAACGCTCCCAGAGATATTTATTGAGCTGTTGATAATCCCATTCATCTTTGGAATAGGAACCATCATCTTGGCGACAACCTGGTGCGATGATAAATTGCTCCAATTCTCCCTTGGATTTAGCATCCATGAAGCTGGCTCGTTTATCTCGGTGTTGCCAAGCGACTTGTCTCAATCCGTAGTAGAGTTTCTTGTAGGTGGAAAGAGCATCCTTGATAACGGTTTGGGCTTCGGCACCGATTACCGCTTTTTCTGAAGCTTTGGGTGCGTAGATTCCGAGTTGGGATTTGTTGATGAAGCTCACGGTCGTTTCTCCTGAATTGAATTGTGTTTGCACTGAATGCGAAAGCAGTTTTATTTACTTTCCTTTTTTCTTTTCTCTTCTTGTCTCTGAGCCTTTTTATGCCTTGCTCAGGGCAAGTTTCTAAGGACGATAGCGCACGATTCTCAGAGCCAAGTTGTATTGAGTGGCTAGATTAATCATGTGCTGGGTTCCCCGTGACGAGCCATCCCAGAAAACAATGCAGTGAGTGGCATATTGCGCCATTTCCTCATTGCGCCGATAACCCGCTGATTTACCGAAGCGATTCCAATCTGCGGGCATTTCCTTGAGTGCCATTCCCCGCGATTGGGCGTAGCGTTCACCGAGGCGATCGGCACCACGCGCTCCTCCCGATACTATTTCTATCTGGTCGGTCGAGTAACGCTGGAGGTACATATCCACCAGGCGTTCGAGTAATTGGTAATGGTTGAAATCTCTGGAACCTGCGATGATTACTTTGAGCATTGTCTTTTCCTCCTGTTGTTAGTACAAAAAAAGGTAGAGATTTTACTCTCTACCTCGTTTCAAATCTCTGGTTAACTCAGTTGTTGTTTGTACTCGCTCCGCATTTTCCAAAATGTGATGCTGAATCGTTCTTGGCTGTGCCACAATATGGCATGGGGTGATTTGCAGTTGAATTCATAGATATCTCCATCCTGCAAATCAATTACTTCCCGATTGTTGGGTAAGCCAATGCCAAACTTTGCTTGTCCGAGATTTACTCCTCGTGCAATTGTTGTTGCATAATTGTGGTCTCGATGCCAATCAATTTTTCCGTTGTAGGTTAGCAGTGCAATATCGCAGCCGGGGAAAACTCGCTGAGCAAATTTCTGGATTCGATTATCCGTATAAGCTGGATAAACCCGGGCATTGGTTCGCAAATCGCATTCGGCAAATATCCACATTCTCATTCTGCCGGGAGCATAACGAGATACATCTTGGCTCATGTCCTGGATGCGTTCTCTACACCAATTCCTCAAATCCTGGATGGAATTTGGGTCTACTTTGTTGATGAACTTAATGGTCATTTCTTTGTCCTCAGCTACTGACCCCTCACAGCGAAGCTCCAACGCTTAACTGCCAGGGAAATCCTTACACCCCCGCAGCGAAGCTCCCACCCTTAAGTCTCAGCTACCGTAAAGCTTTGCACCCATTTCAACCGTCCTTGTTACCGCTTGTTGCAGTGACAACCCAGCGCTTAAAGCAACGTCCCATTCCTTTGAATTGGAAGTGCGATCGTTACTGCGGGCGGTGGAGGTTTCCCAAGCGCGATCGGTTGTGCGGGCGATCGTTGGTAAGTTCTGTGTGTGGATGGTAGCGGGCGATCGTTAGTTACTCCAACTATTCATTAGTGCAGCTTTAAAGTGTTGCAAAGATGTATCGGAATAGCATTAAATTAGATGTTCCGCTTAATTATTATTAGGCATAGTGCATCTCCCAGGACTAGCCTGGGAGTAATAGCGAATCAGTCGCGATTCAATTAGTAGGGAATATCATGTTGCCCAAGTATCTGTTACCCGATTGCTAACATCCCAAGAACTGATATTTTTGATTCCCTTGGGAGTTTTCACAGCAGCGGGAATCACCGATACCTTAACTTCCACATTGCGCTTTTCCCAAGAACGGCGGTTGTATGCTTTAAGTTGTTCCAAGTCCATGCCCCATTTTTGCTGAGCGTAACTCACCAGTTGTTCCAGAGTAAAGCGCTTATCCTGGGGCGTTCCGAATACTTCTGCAAACTTAGCTTTGTAAGCATCCCAGGAGAACGTATCGCCCTGAGCTAATTTAGATTTCCTGAGTGCTCGTCCTTGCAGTTCTCGGATGGCATAGTAAACGCTTTCCCACTCTTTCTCCGAGTAATCTTTGACAGTAAAGCCATCACCAAAAGCAGCATCAAAGTTAGGGGGTTGGGGTTGTTTTACAGTTGTGCGAGCCATAATGTACCTCTGATTCGTTGTTTTCACTCCAAGCGATAGCCGTTTTGTTGTTGTTTCCTGTGCTTTTTTAGCTTGGCAGACGGGAATCCCTCGCGCGATATCGTTTCGATTGGTGTGGGATGAAAGGCGCGGTGAGGTGAGGATTCCACCCGCTCACAATCTCATACGGTGTAAGCGTTGAGCAGTGGGCGGGTGGATGACGAGACGAACGAATTATTTTTAGACTTTTTCAATACACCTTTTTAAACATTTCTGTCACCAGTTGAGATTTGACAATAAAAATTAACACTGGCGAGTACAAACCTCGCTGATTGTATAAATAAAATGTTCACTTACGCACTTGACATGAAGTAACGTATTCAAGTATATTGATGCTAATTGATAAGTAGCGACTGAAGTCAAACATTCACAGGTTAATGAAAACTTCTTACCAATATCGATTACGTCCAACAAAGCTGCAAGCCATTGAGATTGACAGATGGCTGTCAATGTTATGTGCACAGTACAACTATTTGTTGGCAGATCGATTTAATTGGTACGAACAAAACCGTTGTCCCATCAATGCGTGTCCGCTAGTTTGCCATTTACCTGAACTGCGAGACAATCCAGATTACTACACTCAGAAAAAAACATTACCTCAACTCAAGAAAACTCACCCTTGGTATGCCGAGATTTATTCTCAAGTGCTTCAAGATGTAGTTAAGCGAGTTAAGGTAACTTTCGATCGTTTTTTAAAAGGTGATAGCAGCGGAAAGCGTAGCGGTAGACCCAGATTTAAACCGCGCAGTCGTTACCGCACGTTCACCTATCCTCAAATTAAAGACGGCTGCTTGCAAAACAACTTAATTAACTTGCCGATGCTCGGAAAAGTTAAAGTTGTTTTACACCGTTCCATACCTGATGGATTCAAAATCAAAACCGTTTCTATTACCAAAAAAGCTGATGGGTACTATGTCACTCTCAGTTTGGAAGATTCAACAGTCCCTGAGATCAAACCAGATTTTAATCCTCAAAAGATTGTTGGAATTGATGTGGGACTGAAGGATTTCTTAACAACATCAGAAAATGAGACTGTGGCAATTCCTCAACATTACCGCAAAGCTCAAAAGCGCTTGCGAACTATTCAGAAGCGGGTGTCGCGCCGTAAAAAAGGCAGCAACCGCAGGCAGAAAGCAGTTAATCAACTGGGGAAGTGTCACAAGAAAGTAGCCGACAAGCGTAAAGACTTTCATTTCAAAACTGCTAACAATCTCTTGAGAAAATATGATGTTGTTGCAGTTGAAGACTTGAATATTAAGGGACTTGCTCGTACAAAGCTAGCTAAATCTGTGTTGGACGCTGGGTGGTCAAGCTTTCTGTCGATACTGACAAACAAAGCCGTAAATGCTGGCTTGTTGGTGATGACCGTATGTGCCTACAATACTTCACAAGATTGCTCTAGTTGTGGTGAAAAAGTACCAAAAAAGCTGCACGAAAGATGGCACGACTGTCCACATTGTGGATGTAGTCTTGACCGCGATCATAATGCAGCTATCGTAATAAAAAATAGGGCGGTAGGGCATTCCGTCTTTAAAGCTCAGTTAACGTCCGAAGCAATAGCTGGAGTCGCTGAGAAGCCTACATTATAGCTGTACTCAGCTTAATGTAGGAGTATGTCACTGTTTGAGTTCTGGGGAATCGAAGTTACTCAATTCCCCAAAGTAAGAATTAGCTTTCAGCTAAAGCTAGAGGTGGAGATGATGAAAATTGGAGTGCGGGGATGGTCAAAGGGCGCTCTGGTTCGAGGGCTTCCCAAGTCCATTGTTTAGCCTGCTGGTCGTAACCTAGGAAGTGCTGTTTCCAAGTTTCTAGGGTGGGTTTTGTGTGCGATGTAACGTAACAGCACGGCGATTTCTTTTTCTCTCCTACGGTTTGGCGCTCTACCTCAAACTCGAATACGCACAAACTCTTGAAAGCTGCATTCTTGGGTTTGGCGGCAATCCTGTTTCCGATGGCGTGGCAGGCTGTAATCTCGGTGCAGAATTGTTGCCAATGCTTGCTAAAACTCGCTTGATTCGCACCCTTGGCTTTGTAGCTTAAAGGAATGGAATGCAGGGGTTGGTTATCCGAGTTGACCAAGAATACTTGGAATAATTGGATGTTGCTAATGCGCTCGTTTTCCTTGCAAGTGCGGTCGTACAAGCCCAGGATTACCGTCTGCTGTAGTCTTTCGCTTTCATCCCGGTCAAAGGCGAGTACGGGTGTTTTTGGACAAACAATCATCCGGGGTTTGCGAATCAGGATTCCCTGCTCTGTTTTTCCTGAATTAAAGGTGTACTCGATTAGCTGGGATTCATCGAAATCTAGCCAACCTGCTTGTGCCTTTGATCCACAGTTACGAAGTAGCCGCAGTGTTCTAGATTCGATTCTCCCCGCACTGCTTGAATGCGTGGTAGACGAGCTTCGGGGTCTACGAAATCGGGACTGGCAAACTCATCGCGCTCTAGTGGCAGTTCTCCCGTTTCGGGAGCGGGCATTACTTCGGATTGGATAGCTGCATCGGATTGAACATTTGTATCGGATTTCTTAGCCATGATAAAACCTCGTATTTTTCACCCTAGCGAAAGCCATTTACTTTCACTTTTCTTGCTTATTTGTTATTGACATTTAGCTTTGACTGGCTGCAAGTTCATAATTCATAGCTTGCAGCCCAGCTAAGATTACTTGGTATCGAGGAGTTGCTTCAGGGGAGCGAAATAAGGCAGAAGTGCTTCGACTCCTTCGCGGGCAGCAACTCGGATTGCATCAGCTTGACTGAAGGGAAAATCTCGTTTAAACGGGTCTTCAAATTCATCAAATTGTCGAGCGAATTCTACTTTCTCGGGATGTTGGGATAAGTGTCGGTGCCACAGAGCGATGTAGTATTGGATTCCCCAATCATCAAGAGCAAAGCTGGTGCCTTGTTCGTTCGACTTCACGGGTAACTCGCGATCGCCTATTTGCCACGCTATTTGCTTGCATCCTTGGCGCTTCCAATACCTAGCAGCAGTCCAGTTCCCGGGTTCGGGGCAACCTTCAAAACGCTTGGCGCATTGGTAGTGGTTCTCGATTGAATCCGTTGTACCGAAAGCTTTCACATAGCAAAAGAACGGGCTGTAGCGCTTGTCTCCACGGGAATGACACTGCAAGATGCGCTTGTCACCTTCAACGCGGAACTCACCCTCAAATACTCGATGGTTCATAACCTTTACCTCAACTCAATGAATGTTGTACCCCAGGCGATAGCACTTACCTGGGGCTTTTCTTTCTCTATCAATCGCTGTGCTATTGGAGATGGGTTGGATTTACCGCAATCGTGCTATATTCTTCACCTTCTGGGATGAAGTCTTCAACAAAAGCACCGTTTACTTTAACTGTGGGTACGGGGCCTTGATTGCTTTTTACTTTGTGATACTCACAACGCACCGCTTCTCTTGCTTTATCCTGCAATATAGCAATGCAGCAATCTTCATCTTCTTCGGGGTCTATTTGTGCCCACAACGAGCAGGATAAGTCAACTGAATTGAAGTTAAGCAAATTGAATTTGCGGGTATACACCACGGCTATTGTTCTGATGTTCATGGGTTTACTTTATTTGCTAATGTTGCACCCCAAGCGTTAGCAATTACTTGGGAGTTTTGTGGGTTATTGATGCTGTTAGAAATGGTTGGATTCAAAATCATAGGCTTGAGGATTCGGGGTAATCTCGTCCTCGGTCAGCCATTTAGTTTCTCCTTGTCCCGTAAGAGCTTTGACTCCGTAGTACCAAACGGGTTCAGCCATCAAAGAGCCATGCTGCCACCTAGGGGCGTAGAGTTCGATACCAAAGATGCGCTTTTCTTCCCAATCATCAATGGGTAAATCTGGGGTAATCAACCACACTTTTTGACCGATAAAGTATGCCGGGGTCGGGGTTATCCACTCATCTGAGTCTGCTGCAACTTCGAGACAACACCGCAACTCGATGGTTTGAGTAGTTAATGGAATGCGGTAAGGCTTGGGTAATTGAATGGATTTATTGGGTTGAATTAACATGAGAATTATTGGCTAGTTTTACCCCAAGCGATAGCCATTACTTTTAGGTTTTATGATTTATTTAAATTAGGTCTGATCAATAACTTAATTCACTTCAATAAAAGAGCTAACGCTTTGGTTGCAAACAAGATTAATCAAAGCCATGAACCCGAATCAACCCGGTTGTTATTTGATACACTGGCAACCCGCAATCGGTAATTTAACTAATCCCAGAGCCACGGCATCCCATTATTTAGGCAGCACCAATAAACCCGTGGGCGATCGCTTGAGGGAACACCAAACTAAAGTGGGAGCCAGAATCACCAAAGCTGCGGTGGAACAGGGGCGGGAGTTGGTGTTGGTGAGGACTTGGCGCGGGGGGTGGCATCGGGAACGGGAACTTAAGAAGCTTCACAACAACCGATTGCTCTGTCCTATCTGCAATCCCCGCTGCGATCGCAAACACCCTAAATCGAGAACGCACAAGAGCTGTGGAGTAGCAGGGAAAGACTAGCGATCGCGCAAGCGCGTATTAGATGAAGGAACTACGCTGCGTTTCTGAATCTAATACTCCTTACTCTTTAAAATAAACTGAGTTGACCCTCGCTTACAGGGCATTTGCGAGGGCGCCTTGGGAGTCCGCTACGCCACCCCAGATAGGTTTTTGCTGGCCATCCCGTGCTAATGAAATGGGGAATCTTGGCAACTTCTTGGAGCCAGGTTCTGTAGGGAGTGTATTTCCTGAATCCGAAGGGAAAACGCTCTCTGGATACCCATTTCTTCGCTGCTTTTCCTTCTATTGCTTCTCCCATTAACAAGCATTGAGCTTCGTACTCTAGAAGAGCATCGGCAATGCTATCAATTGCTTTATCTCTCCAAGTCACTCGCTTCATTGCCTAACTCCCCTTTCGCTACACTATGGATGTTTTATACCCACGCCGAGGCTGTAATATTGATAATTCCTCGGCATCGATAATTTAATTGCTCTCTAATTGCTGTTGGTGTTCCTTAGCTTCCGAGATTCTACGCTTGAGAGTGTCTAATGCCGTTATCGCTGTCCAATTACCCCGGTTAGCTAGTTGAATATATTGCTGTATCAATTCTTCGGTGATTTGTTGGTCTAGCCACTGCACTAACTCGATGGTTTGTTGGCGCGCTTGGGGATTGGTGCTGCCGAACATCTCGAACATTCCCAGCTTCTGCATCTGCTCTAAGGTCATATTCTCTACCGCTTTTACGGCTTCTTTAAACTCTTGCTCTGATAAGGCGGGCGACTCATTGGGATGCTGCTGTAACAGAAAGTGATCGATTTCTTTGTACGTGCCGACATACATTTTACGGCTCACTGTGTCACATAAAATAGCGTGTTCTGGCATTTCATCATCGGAACCTAAATTGTAAGGATCTAAGTGAATTGCTAAAGTTATGTGTTCGATTAGAGGTGCATAGGCTGCGTAGTAGCTAAATGTCGCCATTGCTCTGCCGTTACTCCACGTGGCTTTGCTTCCTTGGTAGTAAAGAGCAAAGTATTGAGTGTTGCTGACTCCAATCATGGACGGTAACATGGGTGGCATGGGTACGGGTAATTCGATAAAGTGCGTTCCTATCATTGTTGTGGCTCCGGGTTTAGTTCAATAGAAAGAAAACAGCCTTCCGCTTTATGGGATAAGGCTTTAACCCCATTCATGCCTTGGGTTTTCAAAACTTGATCTGCTTCATCTAACAACTCAAACGAGTTAAAGTAAACTTGGATTAGGGCTGCATTTTTATGATGCTTTAAGGTGTAGCCCCGTTCGTGGTGGCAAGGGTTACGACATTTCACAAAACAAGCTTTTCTGAGTAAATTGTGAATTTTTCTGGTCATTTTCCTGTGTTCTGTTATTCAAAGAGAATGAGAGCGCTGCTTTCTTGGCTTTTCCCGTACTCCGGGTCTACCTGCTTTCTCAAATACTCAAACTCATCAAATAAGTCACTGCGGACGTACTTGGTGTTGTTTCTAGAGCTTAGTTTGTAATAGGCGTGTTGCCACTCTGTAAACGCATTCAAGGAGGCAGTGTGGTACAATAACCAATCGCAGTTGTTGAGGTGCTTAAATCCCCATTGTTCATTTGTCCATTCGGTATTCACATCCCTGCTATGCCAACAAAGATACACCGCTCCTGGTAATCCTTTGAGCAGCACTATGTCGTATAAACTCCAGGCTTTTGTGTATTCATGACATAGTTCTTCATTGATGCACTCTCCGCATTCATCCAAGCCCATTTGAGCGCAATCTAACCCTAAGTTGCAGTGCATGATGTACCTCTAACTTACTATATTTTCTACACTAGCGATAGCCATTTTATTAAAGTTACTTTCTCTTTTTATTTTAACATTTAGCCTGAAACCCTCACTTTTATTCATGATTGTTTCAGGCTTGCTGGGAATCTAGCGAACTCTCAAATGAGTTTCACGTTCTCCGAATTGTGCAACTCGTTGAGCTTCGATATCTCCCGCTTCTAAGGCTTGTCGGATAGCTCCATTATCGGGTGATACTTCAATGCGCTGAAATTGGGGAGGAAGTTCTGCTACTTCACAAGAGAGTTTGAGGGGCAAGACTCCACCGTTGTTGCTGATAGTTAAATTGAATCGGTGTAGACTTAGCTTCTTGACACCTTGAGCTTCGAGACACTTCTTGAGTTGTGCTTTCATCCAATCAACTCGTTGGCTGTCGCTAGCTGCTAGTTTACTCAGGCGTTCTGCTTCAGCTTTGCGTTGTTTGCTCAGAGCATGGCGGTTGGTAATGGCAGCGCAGTAATTGTCTATTTTGATGAGCCATTGGTCGTAGGTGTCACCCCGTTGTTCGAGTAGTTGTTGTACCGCTGCTTCTATTTCGGGTGTGATTTCTTCACCTTCGATGCTGTCGATTAGTTCATCCAAATCTTCCAATTGAACAGTGAGTTGGTGCAATGATTTACCGCGCACTCGTTCTTTTTCTCGGTGCGCTTCACAACGACTGGAGATAAGAGCGCGTTGGTCTGGATTCATGTGCTGCCACGCTTGCTGCACGATGGAGTCGGATTCAGGAGTAGCGGGAGTGTCGTGCTGTGCGACTAATTGAGCTTTGAGGGTGCTTAGTGCTTCCATTCCCTGCTCGGATGCTGCTAGTAATTGAGGGACAATGCCATCCAACAAGGAAGTATTGGGCATAGATTCAATCAATGCAGGGGAGATAGAAGATTCTAGGGATACGGTTGATTGTGTCTTCTTTCTGGGCATGATGTGTTTCCTATTGTTCTAATTGTTTTCACAAGAAAGCGAGAGCCATTTTGTTTTCCTTTTGTTACCTATTCTTTATGGGTGATTGGGTAACTTTTAAATGGTGGAGTTGCCCCAAGTAAAAGAACTTGAGGCAGCCTTGGTTAGGCAAAAACTACCACAGTCAGATTAGCGGCGACTAATTGAAACTGAGCTTCGGTTAACCCTATGGTTTCACCCGCTTCTGTAGATGCAGCAGCAATTACTTGACCGCGTAGCGCAATACTTTGGGAGGTAATGCAGGTTAAGGGCAATTGTTTGTCTAAGAATTCCTCGTCGCAGATTAAGTCGATGTTGGGGTCAGGAAATTGATGGCGCACGTATTCTATGTACGCATCCTCACCTTCAACGCCTACTCGGTTTTGCAGGTCGGCAAGTTCCCACTTCTCTGCTACTTCTAGTCTGTGGATTCCTGTGTTGTTAATCAAAGCGTAGAGCATAGGTAATTCCCTATTATTTACACCCTAGCGCTAGCCATTTTATTGAAATTATTTGTATATCTGTATTAATATTAATTAGATGCTCCCATGACACAAACAAACTTGGAAAATGTCATAATACCCAGACACAAAGCTGCTCTCAAGCGCCATGAATTGAGCTTACCGATGGCTGCTGCTGTTGATGGGGGAATTCTGTTACCCCATCACACGCACTTAGATTATGGATGCGGTCGCGGGGATGATGTGCGCTTCCTTCAAGCAATGGGTTTTCGTTCCCGTGGTTACGACCCTTACTACTTTCCCCGTACTCTCAAAAGAGCGGTTGATGTTGTTACCCTGCTTTATGTTCTGAGCACTATTGAAGTTCCAGCACTTCGGTGTGAAGTGCTCTATCACGCTTACCAACTCGCTCGTCAAACTCTGGTGGTTAGCGCTATTACCGGGCGATCGACTAATCATGCGGGTGTTGCTTACAACGATGGCGTAATTACGAGATGGGGTACGTTTGAGAAGTGCTATTCGCACATCGAACTCAAACACTTAATTGAAGATACCCTGGGTGTACCTGCCCGCTACCTGGCTCACAATACCTACACTGTTTCTCACAACTCTCGCGCTCTTCCCCTGATTATCCACAGTAGCGATCGCACTTACTTGGAAAAGTGCCGCTTTCTACTTCATTGCCAGCAGCAGGAATTAGGAAGTGCTTGGATTCCTCCCGCTGATGCTATCATTGAAAAGCATTCCTCCCTTCAGAAGGGTAAGCGCTATTACTATTTCCGGTTGAAGTCTCGTTCTCGGTCTCTCCCCAACGGTAAGCTAACCATGCACTTAGGAACTGCTCAAAGTGAATGCTACCTGAATGCTGTAGGAGCGATGGAACGCAGGGACTTACTTTGCATCAGCGAACGAAGGTTGATTCGGATTGAAGCTATACTTAGTGGGATGAGCGAATGAGTGGAGGATGCAGTCGTGACTAAAGTTATTTCGATGAAAGATTGGGTTCCCAGTCGGGTCAGGGATTCTTACACAACCAACGAAGAAATTGACGCATTAAATGAGGAATACGAACAATATCAATCTTTTGCTAGGGCTTCTTACCTGACTGCCGAAGAAATTGATGCCTTGAATCAGGAATACGAGCAATCTACATCTCGCTGTTTAAATACTACGAGTGCTTCCGTTAACCACAATACTTTAGCTCCTAACAACGAGAAACTTATCACGCCTGGGTAGTCATGCACAGTAAGGATATCGTTTTCTTCTGGATAAATTATAGTGATGTACAAAGTTACAAATTGCCACTACGCGGAAATTTATGTTGAGTTAATATTAAACCATTACTGTGCATCACTACCAAAGCATTTAACTACTGGCGGGACGTATTAGTAGAGCAAGGATTCCTCGCTCTACTAACAGCCTTAAAGCAGAGTAATTGCAGTGGATGCCGGAGTGCCAATCGAACCTGAACCAAAGCCCAAATTCACCACCCCACCAGTCAAGCCGGGTAGATTGTTAATCGTCAGACTAACGCTAGTTTGACCCGCATTAAAGTTCACCGTGCCGGAGGAAGGATTTACAGCAAATGGACTAATGGTGTAGTCTAGGTTGTTCACGGGTTGACCATTACCAGGGGCAACAATCAAATAGTCCACCGAAGCCGAAACCGAAGTATCGCCAGTCCGATTAATCGTAACAACTGCCGAACCACCATCAATAATAGGATCGGGAGATGAACCGTAATAGAAGAAAGTCGGAGGCACAGCAGTAGTATCAACATTAGAAATCCCTTGATATTCAAGGTTCCGCACTAGGTAGTCGGAGCCATCGTTTTTGAAGGAGGTGGCGGCGTAGGCAGCGGTGGGGCTATCGTAGGCTTTGGTGGAGAACCGCAGTTCGTCAAAAGTAGCGCCGCCCGAAGAGTCTCCTACTATCTGGAATTTGAAACTACCATCGGTGCGATCGCCAATGAAAGTCACTCCCTCTGAAGACACACTAATGGGTTGGGGAGCGATCGGAGCGTTGAGGCGAGTGATCGTAAAATTGGTGGCCGGTACCCGAACCCCATTATTAAAGATTTGCAGGAAACCCACTTCATTGCCTTGATCGCCCACTCCAGGAGCTGTTTTGGGACTCAATGCACTGAGGTCGATCGTTGTGCTAGTAATGTCTTGGTTATCTGCCCATTTCACCTTCAGGGTCTGAGATTGATTGGTGTTCGGGTTATGGTTGATTTCCGCCCGAATTTTCTTAGCGTCGGTGAACCAACCATCATAAGAGGATGGAACACCAATACCACCAGGACTGCCGTAGCTCAACCAGCTTTTAGGGTTTTCGTTTGTTGCTAAGGTGAGGTTGCTGATGACACTAGGGTTAAGGTAGTTCGTTTCAAACCCATCAAAAGCTATCCCAGAGAGTTGGATGCCTTGATTCTGGGCAGCAGTAGGCCATTGTGTAATTAGGTCATTGACACCGCTGTAATTATTGATTTGACCCAAAGAACCCATAAGAAGAGTCGGCGTAACTGTAGGGTTAAATTCATAAGCGCCAATATCAACGATCGCATTTCCGTTATTATCACCATCTTGAGGGCGACTCACACCGCGCTGATCAGTAGCCGGCGCGCCCACACCAGTACCAGTATCAATTGCCGGACTTCCTACTAGCAGTGGCAGCACGAAAGCGCCGTTAATATTTTGCAAAGGGCCGAGTAAGGGGTCTGCGATCGTCACATTCGCCGTAACATTACTATCATTAGGATCTCCGGTCGTCAGTTTAGCGGGAAATTGAAGGTTGTTGCCCCCATCGATGAGCTCCCGTCCAGTGTGCTGCCTAGTTTTAAAAGAGTTACTTGCCGTATTCCTATCAAAAATCGAATTCTTGACAGTAATTGGCGATTTCACAGGGTCGTTAAAAGTAGCAATACCTCCCGAAAATTCAGCGGTATTCTTAGCAAAAGTCGAATTGACGATGTTCGTCGAAAAGGAATCTCTGTTAGCGACAACCATTCCTCCGCCCTGCTTAGCAGCGCTGTTGCCGGAAAAGGTACTGTT
>NZ_JAUBOY010000094.1:0-9942 GCF_036700465.1 Microcoleus sp. T3_A4
AAACTTATATTTAACTCACCTTGAATATATCGATCGCTCCTGCTAGTGGTCTGCGATCAATTATTCAGCAAACCCTACTTCCGCTCCGAGTTCTAGGAAATTATGAATCTTTTTTTCTAGCGGTTTAATGCGATCGCTCTGTGATTTAATTTCTACTACCAAGTCTGGGACTAATTCTCCGAAATAACGGGGACTTTGCCTGAGACGTGCCGCTCGGACAAAAGAAACATCAGGTGCTGTAAGGTTAGCATCAGGTAAAATAAAGCCGCCTGCGGAGTCAAAAACTCGACCCAAACGGCGGGGATTCACCCAAACGAAGAGAAAGGCACTCAAGCGAATGCCAATTTCACTAGATACAATATCTGACGGGCCCACAATGATAATCTTCCCGCTTTGTAGTTCAACTTGGTAGTCTTGACCGGCTTCTTTGAAGGTTTTTTGGACTTTTTCTAAGTCTTTGAGTGTCATCATACGATTTTAGATTTTAAATTTTAAATTTTAAATTTTATAATTATCTGCAACTGACGCACTCTAAATCATATTGGTTATTGCTTATTTTGTCAGGTGCGTCAATCTATTTTAGATTTTAGAATTGAAGAATTATCTGCAACTGACGCACCCTACAGGTTGGTTATTCCTTAGCCGAAAATGAGTTGCCGCAGCTACAGCTTTGGGCGGCATTGGGGTTGTGAAATCGGAAACCTCCGCCCATCAAGTCTTCTGAATAATCCAAGGTGAGCTCATTGAGATATTTTAAGTGCTGGGGGTCGATCGCAACTTCAATTCCCTCCGACTCGCATACAGCGTCTTCTGGGGCTGGCGCATCGTCAAATGCCATTGTATAAGACAAACCGGAGCAGCCACTCGATTCCACGCCCAGACGAAATAAAGCATTGGGATTTGGATGCTTCGACTTGAGGCGCGTTACTTCTGTTGCTGCTGTTTTGCTCAGATGAATCATTATGAGTAATTGGTAAGTGGTAATTGGTAATTTGGAAGTAATGTTGAGTTTTGAAAATGTAGAATGTGCCTAGGCGTCTACCTTACCGGGATCATGTAAAGTGCGCCGGGCCGCGCACCTTACCCCTATATTTTTAGCAACTTGAGTTACTTAGCCTTTTCTGTACGGGCATAATCGTCTTGAAAGCGTACAATATCATCTTCTCCGAGATATTCGCCATTCTGCACTTCAATTAAAACCAGGGGGATAACTCCCGGATTTTCAAGCCGGTGAGAAATACACTGAGGAACGTAGGTAGACTGATTTGTAAACAGAACTTGTTCCGTTTCGCCACAAGTAACTTTTGCAGTACCTGAAACCACAATCCAGTGTTCGCTGCGGTGGTGGTGCATTTGCAGGCTGAGGCGGTGTCCCGACTTAACTTCGATCCGTTTAATTTTATATCCTGGGCCTTCTTCTAGAGTCGTAAATGAGCCCCAAGGCCGCAATTCTGTAGCGGCTATTCCGTTGGGTGCTGCAGGTGTGTGCAGGGTAGATACTTGAGAAATTTCTTGAATCTGAACCATGATTTTCACTCCTTGAGGATTCCTTGCTGAATCCTTTGGTAAACGACGTTGTTTTTTGAGATTAACTAATCTATAGTTAAAATCTAAGCCCACCTGCGGGGGCTGGTTAGCCGACTGTAGAGTTTTGCAAGAGTTGTGCTCAGCCCGATCGACTTGCCTTAACAACCATAGCAAAACCCACATAGCTGTTGTCACCTGTTATTTGATCGATCGCCCCAATCTACATCAAATCTTCATAGAAAGGGCGCTGGTTCTTGAATATTGATTAAAGGTGAATCCTAATCCAGCTCTTGAGACTGCTGTTGCAAAAATTCTAGCATCTCTTGATAGAAAGGCAGGCCTTGACCCTGGCTATCGCTGGCGGTTGCTAGGATTTGCAAGGTTTCGATCAGCGAGTATCGGGCCGCATCTACAATAATATCGAGGAGTGGATGAATCCCAGAACCATGCTGCTGTGCTTCGGCAATCGCATCGATGTAGGCAGCACGCACCTGGTTAGAGATAATGACAATGGGATATCCAGCCCGCAACAGCAGCAGATTCATCAATAACCGCCCGGTGCGTCCGTTACCATCCCGAAACGGATGAATCGAAACAAAGCGAAGATGTGCTTCGGCTGCAAACTCTAGCGGATGTAACGATCTAATTTTATCGCTGTTGAGCCATTCGATAAATTCCGGCATCAAACCCGAAAGCAAATAATGAGGCGGATAGAGGTATTCAGTACCGGCGACTTTGACATCTAACTGCCGATAGCGTCCAGCTTCCTCCGGGGCGTTAGCGAAGCCCTCGAAGAGGATCGCCCTTATAATTAAATTGTGAATTTGTTTAATTTCCCATTCACCGATCGCGGTGTCCGATCGCGTTAGCATTTCAATGTAGTCGATCGCATCTCGATGTCCGATGACTTCTAGGTGTTCGCGCAAAGTTTTGCCACCGACAGTAATGCCGGTTCCGAGGACTAATTCGGTTTCGCGTTGCGTCAAGGTGTTTCCCTCAATCGCATTGGAGTGATAAGTGAACCGAACGTCGTAAAGTTTTTTCAATTCTGCAACCAGGGTGGGAGAAAGCGGCCGAAAGCTATCTAACCACGCTTTGAGTCGATCGACTTTTTGCAATTTTTCAGAAATGCTCATTGCTGATGAGAAAGCAAAATGCTGGTGGAGAATGTCACCCAGACGCTGAGGATAAAGTCGGACTAACAGTGCGATAAAGTTATGATAGAGTTGATTGGCGATCGGGGATTGAGTAGTTGGGAATAACTGCATAGAGCGTATTTATTAAAACTATGCACTGAAAATCGTAACTTGTTCAGTAGTTGCCATTGCTAAAATCGCTAAAACTTTTGAAGCTAAAGGCTTCAAATCTGCCAAGCGATTAGATGGTGCTTGTAGAACAATTACCGCAATATCAAACTGTGGTAAATTTTGTTGAAATGATAAGTTGCGATCGACGGTGATGAAAACATCAAACTCTGCTTCTGCAAGTGCAATAAGTTGACCATTTTTTACACCTGCCCATCCCATTTGTGGAACTGTTTTTATCTCATAGTCAACAAATTCTCTGGCAAATTTGCGATCTATACACTCATCCAAAAGAAGCTTCATGGGTTATGCTACCATGCCAACGAGCTGTTTTTCTACCTGTTCCAGCAACGCGATAACTTGCTCTTTAGTTACGGTGGGACACCCATCTAAAAAATCATCAATGGATTCTCCTGCTTTTAGATAGTCCAGAAGTGTTTGTACCGGAACCCTCGTACAAGCAAATACTGGGGTCCCGCCCATAATCTCAGGAGATACGCTAATAATTGAAGAGTCTTTAAGCATAAATCTTTAACCTCCGGGTTCCATAGTTAAGTTATCGGCTTTAACTATTTTTTTACTCGGATCGAATAACTTTGGATTTTTTGGTAGCTCTACCCAATTGAGTAGATCCACATATAATACATGATACTAGAGCGATCGGCATCCCATCCTCTACTGTAGATCAACATCTTTTCGCCACTTTGACAGGAGCATCAAAATGAACAGCAACGGACTGCCACAAAAGCAAGGTCTGTACGATCCGCAGTTCGAGCACGACGCTTGCGGAGTCGGATTCATCGTACACATGAAGGGTAACAAATCCCACGAAATTGTCGAGCAGGCACTGACAATTCTCTTGAACCTCGACCACCGGGGCGCGTGCGGCTGCGAACCCAACACCGGAGACGGGGCGGGGATTTTGATGCAGGTACCCCACAAGTTTCTCAAGAAAGTAACTGCGGCCCTAAACATCGAACTTCCCGAAGCCGGCGAGTACGGCGTTGGCGCGATTTACTCGTCGCCAAATCGAACTGAACGCGAAAACGGCAAACGCATTTTTGAGGAAATCGCCGCCGAAGAAGGCCAGGAAGTGCTGGGCTGGCGCGATGTCCCCACCGACAACTCGTCCCTCGGCGACACCGCCAAATCTAGCGAGCCCTTCATGCAGCAAGTGTTCCTCCGGCGCGCCCCAGGTATCGATGAGGCGGCTTTCGAGCGGAAACTGTACGTCATCCGCAAACGTGCTCACAATGCCATCCGCAGGACTAACACCGACCCATACTGGTATAATTCCACACTCTCCTGCCGGACGATCGTCTACAAGGGTATGTTAATGCCGGTACAAGTCGGCGATTACTATCCCGAACTGCACGATCCCGACATGGAAAGCGCTCTAGCCCTGGTTCACTCGCGCTTCAGCACGAATACTTTTCCAAGTTGGGAACGATCGCACCCTTACCGCTACATCGCCCACAACGGCGAAATTAACACGATGCGCGGCAACATTAACTGGATGCACGCGCGGCAATCGCTGTTCGAGTCGGAACTATTCGGCGATGACTTAAAGAAAATCCCCAATTTAATCAATATCGAAGGCAGCGACTCGACGATTTTTGACAATGCTTTGGAATTGCTGAATTTGGCCGGGCGTTCTTTGCCGCACGCTGTAATGATGATGATTCCCGAACCTTGGACAGCCCACGAGTCCATGAGTGACGAGAAAAAAGCTTTCTACGAATACCATTCTTGCTTGATGGAACCTTGGGACGGCCCAGCTTCGATCGCCTTTACCGATGGTACTTCGATCGGGGCAGTGCTCGATCGCAACGGTTTGCGCCCTTCCCGCTACTGCGTTACCAAAGACGACTTGGTAATTATGGCATCGGAAGCCGGAGTTTTGCCGATCGCCCCAGAACGAATTGTATCAAAAGGTCGCTTGCAACCGGGGCGGATGTTCCTGGTAAATACCGAGGAAGGCCGCATCGTCTCTGACGAGGAAATTAAACATCAAATTGCCACAGAACACCCGTACCGCCAGTGGATCGACCAGCACATGGTCGAAATCGCCAAACTCAAAGATGCGCCTGCAGTAGCAGAATCTCATCCCGAAACATTATTGCAGCGGCAAATGGCCTTTGGGTACACCTTTGAAGAACTGCGGTTGCTGTTAGCGCCGATGGCGAAAGATGGCGTGGAAGCTGTCGGCGCGATGGGTGCGGATACGCCGCTGGCGGTGCTTTCCAATCGGCCAAAACTGCTTTACGAATACTTCCAGCAGTTGTTTGCTCAAGTTACCAATCCGCCAATTGATTCTATCCGCGAAGAAATTGTAACTTCTGCCGAAACTACGATCGGCGCTGAACGCAATTTGCTCAAACCGGAACCGGAAAGCTGTCATTTAATTGAACTGAAAACGCCAATTCTCAGCAATGAAGAATTAGCTAAGCTCCAACACGTAAATGAGGGCAATTTCAAGTCACTCACCGTGCCAATTTTGTTTGACCCCAAAAGCGGTGTAAAAGGTCTAGAACAAGCCTTAGAAGAGGTTTTTGCCACAGCAGACAGCGCGATCGCCTCCGGGGTAAATATCCTCATTTTGAGCGATCGGGGTATCAGTCCAGATAAAGCTCCAATTCCGGCGCTGCTGGCAGTTGCGGGCCTGCACCACCACTTGATCCGTAAAGGTACGCGCACGCGGGCGGGACTCGTTCTCGAATCCGGTGAACCGCGCGAAGTGCATCACTTTGCGACACTTATTGGATATGGTTGCGGCGCGATTAATCCGTATTTGGCCTTTGAGACGATCGCCGATTCGATCCGCGAAGGATTGCTGCTAAATGTCGAGTACAAAACAGCTTGCAAAAACTACATCAAAGCCGCAACTAAAGGGGTGACGAAAGTTGCCTCGAAAATTGGGATTTCCACAATTCAAAGTTATCGCGGCGCGCAGATTTTTGAGGCGATCGGCTTAAACAAATCCGTAGTCGATAAATACTTTGCTTGGACAGCCTCGCGGATTGAAGGCGTAGACCTCGAAGTCATCGCCCAAGAAGCAATTTTGCGCCATACCCACGCATTCCCCGACCGCCCAGCCAATGGACATACTCTCGATGTTGGCGGCGAATATCAGTGGCGGAAAGAAGGCGAAGCGCATTTGTTTAGTCCGCAGACAATTCACGCGCTGCAAAAGTCGGTGCGCGATGGCAGTTATACGCTTTTCAAACAGTATTCGGGGCTGGTAAACGAACAAAACCAGCAGCATTTTACCTTGCGCGGTTTGTTGCAATTCAAACAGCGGGAATCGATACCCATTGAGGAAGTTGAGCCGATCGAATCAATTCTCAAACGCTTTAAAACTGGGGCGATGAGTTATGGTTCGATTTCTAAAGAAGCCCACGAATCTTTAGCTGTGGCGATGAACCGCATTGGTGGCAAATCGAACACCGGTGAAGGCGGCGAAGATCCGGAAAGATATACTTGGACGAACGATCGCGGCGACTCGAAAAACAGCGCGATCAAACAAGTTGCTTCCGGGCGTTTCGGCGTTACCAGCTTGTACCTTTCCCAAGCGCGGGAACTGCAAATCAAGATGGCGCAAGGCGCAAAACCCGGAGAAGGCGGACAGTTGCCAGGTAAAAAAGTATACCCGTGGATTGCGAAGGTGCGGAACTCGACTCCGGGTGTGGGTTTGATTTCGCCTCCTCCTCACCACGACATTTATTCGATCGAAGATTTGGCCGAATTGATTCACGACTTGAAAAATTCCAACCGGGAAGCGCGGATTAGCGTCAAACTCGTGTCGGAAGTTGGAGTCGGGACGATCGCGGCCGGGGTTGCGAAAGCCCACGCCGATGTCGTGTTGATTTCCGGGTACGACGGCGGAACCGGCGCTTCGCCGCAGACTTCGATCAAACACGCGGGATTGCCTTGGGAATTGGGACTGGCTGAAACTCACCAAACTTTGGTACTCAACAATCTCCGCAGCCGGATTGTCGTGGAAACTGACGGTCAAATGAAAACTGGCCGCGATGTAGTAATTGCTGCACTGCTTGGCGCTGAGGAATTCGGTTTTGCGACCGCGCCGCTGGTGACATTGGGCTGCATCATGATGCGCGTTTGCCACCTGAACACTTGCCCCGTGGGCGTTGCAACGCAAGACCCGCTGCTGCGGAAAAACTTTACCGGCGACCCGCAACACACGGTAAACTTTATGACCTTTGTGGCGCAGGAAGTCCGGGAAATTATGGCGCAGTTGGGCTTCCGCACCCTGAATGAAATGGTGGGGCGGACTGATGTTTTGGAAGCGAAACAAGCTGTGGAACACTGGAAGGCTAAGGGTTTGGATTTCTCGAAAATCCTTTATCAGCCGGAGGTTGGGGCGGATGTCGGGCGCTACTGTCAGATGGCGCAGGATCACGGTTTGGAAAAGTCGATGGATATGACGGTGTTGTTGGATTTGTGCAAAGGTGCGATCGAAAACGGTGAAAAAGTCCACGCCAAACTGCCGATTACCAATGTCAACCGGGTTGTCGGCACAATTCTCGGCAACGAAATCACCAAACGCAACTGGGAAGGTTTGCCGGATGATACGGTGCACCTGCACTTCCAAGGCAGCGCTGGGCAAAGCTTTGGCGCATTCGTACCCAAGGGTGTCACCCTGGAGCTCGAAGGCGAAGCTAACGACTATTTGGGCAAAGGGCTCAGCGGCGGCAAGATTATCCTGTATCCGTCGCCAGCTTCTACCTTTGTCGCGGAAGAAAACGTGATTGTCGGTAACGTAGTGCTTTACGGCGCGACATCCGGCGAGGTTTTCATCCGAGGGATAGCGGGCGAACGTTTTGGGGTGCGTAACTCCGGCGTGAATGCAGTAGTTGAAGGTGTGGGCGATCACGGTTGCGAGTACATGACTGGCGGCAAAGTTGTAGTTTTGGGTGAAACCGGGCGCAATTTTGCTGCGGGTATGAGTGGCGGTGTTGCTTACATTTTGGATGAGGCGGGGGATTTTGCTACTCGCTGCAATATGTCGATGGTGGATTTGGAAAAATTGGAGGATGTTGAGGAAATTAGCGATTTGCGGCAGTTAATTCAGACTCACTTTGATTTGACTGGAAGTGCGAAAGCATCGAAGGTTTTGGCGGCGTGGGATGAGATGGTGCCGGTGTTTGTGAAGGTGATGCCGAGGGATTATAAGCGGGTGTTGCAGGCTATTGAAAGGGCGATCGCATCGGGTTTAAGCGGTGATGATGCGCTGACGGCTGCATTTGAAGAAAATGCTCGCGATGTGGCTCGGATTGGCGGCAGCTAGTATTAGTATGGGTGCGTTACGGCTACGGCCTAACGCACCCTACAAAACTATAATTAACTCAAGCATGGGTTTCTCGAAGCGGGCGCGAAGCAAATTCATACGGATCAAGTCAAATAATCTCATATTCAAAATATCTTGGGCGCTGACCATGAGTGATTTTCAATCTTTAAATTATGACAACCAATTTCTTAATCTAGCTTCAGAAAGCGGAGCTGATTACACTCTATTACGCAATTTTTTAGCAGAGGGCAAGTTTAAAGAAGCTGATTGCGAAACTAAACAAATTATACTTTGGGTAGCGTGCTGTGAAAAATTAGGCTATTTAGGGCATTCAGATTGGGTAAACTTTCCTTGTACAGACCTCCAAACAATTAACCAACTTTGGGTAAAATACTCAAATGAGCGTTTCGGATTTTCAGTACAAAGGTCTATTTGGCAAGAAGCGGGCCAAGATTATGACAAATTCTGCGAATACGTTAAATGGGATTCATTTAATAGTAGAATGACCTATGAACTCCGCGCTCCCCTTGGTCATCTTCCCCATACTTTTGTATATTGGTTAGGACATAGAAGAGTCATCGTCCCTGGTGGAAATAGCTGGGGATTGGGATTGCATTGGTTAGATTCCCAACTATCTGCTTGTCATCTATAAAATAATTATCGTAAATACAGAAGTAGAGAAAATTGTGCAATGGATCAACTAATCGAATATCCCAAACTAATCAAGCGTATTTTGACCGAGTATCTAGAATTGTGCAATAATCGCCCTTCTCAACAAGACATCGAGACATTCTTGATTGCAGACGAGCAAAACGGTCATTACATCTGGATGAATCTGGGCTGGCAAAAAGGCGATCGCATTACCGGGATGACTGTGTACGTTCGGATTCGCGATGGTAAATTCTGGATCGAGGAAGACTGGACAGAAGATGGGATTGCAACGGATTTGGTGCGTGCAGGAGTTCCCAAGGAAGATTTTGTGTTGGCATTTCACGAGCCTGGGATGCGGCAATACACCGATTTTGCAGTAGCTTCTTAGCACTTCATGAAATTTTATTCAGATGTCATCTTGCTGTGCGATCGCCCTGAAGAAAGACTTTATGCCGGCGATATCGGTACAGTTGTAGAACAACATCACGTTGAGGGGCTAGAAACAGGTTATAACGTTGAGTTCTTCGATCCGTTGGGAAACATTGTAGCAGTTGCCACGCTACCTGGAAGTTATTTGCGATTTAATTGAGCGATCGCAACCGCTCCACAAATCGAAATTGAACTCACCCCCGAATTGCTGTTGGGTCAACCGTTTGATATAATGTTGTTACTAGATTGTAGAATAGCAATCAAAAAAAGGGATAATTATGACCGTCGAACAAGCAATTTTGGAAAATGTGAAGGTCTTATCGCCAGACCAACAACAAGAAGTCTTAGCTTTCATCAAATTCTTGCAGTCCGATAAATGGGAACATATCTATAAAGGACGCTTCAAAGAACTGCAACAAGAAATTCGTCTGGGAAGGGATGCCGCCGGGCGAGGTGAAGTAATCGATTCTGAAGATATGTTTCGGAGTTTGCGCTTAAAGCTACAACAACGTCGCACGCAAGCAGATATATGAATCGGATTTGTAGATTTACAGTTCCGGCAAGTCGGGATATAGAAAGCATTATGGACTATATTGCCGATCGCAGCGGTTTTGATGCAGCAGAAAGCTTTCTGGACAGAATCAACAATATAGTAATTTCAAATAAATGTGAGACAAATGCAAGATGATGTAAAATTAAGAAAAATTGTTAACTCGGAGCCGA
>NZ_JAUBOY010000028.1:0-102347 GCF_036700465.1 Microcoleus sp. T3_A4
TTGTTGGCGTCGGAGTTGGTGTCGGCGTCGGCGTACCAATTGTTGGCGTCGGAGTTGGTGTCGGCGTCGGCGTACCAATTGTTGGCGTCGGAGTTGGTGTCGGCGTCGGCGTACCAATTGTTGGCGTCGGAGTTGGTGTCGGCGTCGGCGTACCAATTGTTGGCGTCGGAGTTGGTGTCGGCGTCGGCGTACCAATTGTTGGCGTCGGAGTTGGTGTCGGCGTCGGCGTACCAGTTGTTGGCGTCGGAGTTGGTGTCGGCGTCGGCGTACCAGTTGTTGGCGTCGGAGTCGGTGTCGGCGTCGGCGGCGGTGGCGCTACATCGTTATCCGAGATCGCCACTGTCACCCCTGGCACCACAACTAGATTATACTTAGCGTCAGTGCTACTCACACTGTGAGTGATATTGCCGCTGTGCGCGCCTTCCACAACCGTATCATCAACAGCTTTTACCGTAACGGGTTGAGCGACATTCCAATTATCCGCAGTGAAAGTGATAGGCGCGAGCGCTTCAATCTGATTACCTGTTGTGAGAGTAATAGTAACAGGGGCGTAAGGCTGCGATGTTAATTTGAACTCATAACTGCCATTGGCACCCCCTTCAGTAGCAGTTGTGTTCGTAGGTGTAATGCTGACACCTGCTGTTTCGTTGTCGGTAATCGCTACATTGACATCCGGAATTGTTGTGCCGCTATACTTAGTGTCGGTACTGGTAACAGTGTGAGCGATCGTGCCGCTGTGCGTGCCTTCGGCTTTGCTATCGTCGGTAGCGGTGACTGTGACTGTTTTGGCAGCATTCCAATTCGTGCTGTCAAAGGTAACAGGCGCGATCGCATTTATTTCACTTCCGGCATTAAAGTTAATGGTAACAGGGGCGATCGGCTGAGACGTTAACTCGATCGCATAACTGCCCGCCGCGCCGCCTTCAGTAGCAGTTGTTGCCGTGGGAGTAATAGAAATACCAGCGGTATCATTGTCCTTATTGGTAATGCTAATATCCGCTACATCTTTGTTGCTGTAATTCGCATCTGTACTAACAGTAGCCGCCGTGACTATTTTGTAGTCAATATCGCCGTCAACAATGCTATCGTTAACCCCTGTTACTGTCACTGGCTGCGGTGTATTCCAGTTAGCAGGAGTGAAAGTTAAACTATTAGTCGAAACTGTTCCTTCGGCAATATTGTCACTGATCAAACCGATAGTCACATCAGCAGTCGGCTGAGTATTTAGAACCACAGTAAAGTTAGCCTTGGTGCCATCTTCACCAGTAGTTAATCCCGCCGTCGGATTCACCGTAATTCCCGGAGTTTCATTGTCACTGTTGGTGACGGCGACATCATCAGGATCGAGGTTTTTGTAATTAACATCGGTACTCACAGCAACAGCCGTGACTATTTTGTAAGCTTGAGGGCCATCAGCTACCAAATCGTCAACACCACTCACCGTTATTGTTTGTTCACCGTAGTTAGCGGGAGTAAAAGTTAAGCTATTAGGAGAAACTGTTCCCTCTGCTGGATTGGAACTACTCAAATCGATGGTAACGTCAGCAGTTGGTGCAGCGTTTAATTTGACAGTAAACTCTGCCTTTCCCCCAGCTTCGGTTGTTGATATTGCTTTTGGACTGACAGTGATGCCGGCAGTATCATCATTAGTAATAGTTGTGGTAGCGGTAGCCGTCGCAATAGTCGGTGCGCCACCCGGTGAAACTGAATTTGATAAAGTAATGGCAACAGTTTCATCCGGTTCTATATTGCCATCTCCCAACACATCCAAAGTAATAGTCTTGGATGTTTCTCCCGCAGCAAAACTGATTTTGCCAGTAGCAGCAGTTGCGCCAGAAGTGCCGCCGATATTGTTGTAATCAGTGTCGTTTGTCGCAGTTCCAGTAATGGCATAATCTACGGTACTCCAAAGTTCCGTGCTACCGCTGCGAGTAATAGTAAATGTCGCAGGAGTTTTGCCAGTATTGCCTTCGGTAATGGTAGGATTGTCGGCGACAATTGAGTAAGAACTATTCCTGTCCAATATAGCCACTTTCACTTGACTCGTACCGCCGGGAACACCGCCTGTAATCGCACCAAAATTGAGAACTAACTGTTCGTTACTGTCAACGATATTGTCAGCTTTAATAGTGACACCAATATTTTGGGTGAGAGTAGTAGTGCCTGCTGAGAAAGTAAGGGATGTGGTTGAAAGAGTGTAGTCTGCACCTTGAGTAGCAGTGCTGCTGGTATCGATGACAATGGGTACATTTAAATCACTTAAGGGAGTGCCACCGCTGATAGTAACCGGGACATCAATTATTGTGTCGGTTGTGCCTTCATTGACGTTGTAAGTGTTGCCTATTTTGGGAGGAACGAAGGATACTGTAGTGGGTGTATTCAGCAGCACCGAAATGTTACCTGAACCGTTGTTCGCTACTGCCAAATCGGGGAGAGTGTCAGCATTAAAGTTGCCTGAAATAAGGGAAATTGGACTTGTCCCTGCAGCAAAGTTAATGGGTGAACTAAAACCGCCATTGCCGTTGCCTACTAAAATTGCAGCGCCGCTGGTTCCTGTAACTGCTAAGTCAAGTCTGCCATCTCCGCTAAAGTCTTTCACCACAATGCCGTTAAGCCCTGCCCCTGCGTTAACAGTAGTGGCCGGGCCAAAGCCACCAGTGCCATTTCCCAATAGAATTGACACACTGTTAGAACCGCCGTTAGCTGTGGCTAAGTCGAGGAAATTGTCTCCGTTAAAGTCCCCAGTGGCGATCGAATTTGGAGTTGGTACAGCCCCAACATTAGGAGCTGCACTAAATCCACCCGTACCATTTCCTAACAGAATTGAGACATTATTAGAGAAGCTGTTGCCAACCGCTAAGTCGGGGAAACTGTCAGCGTTAAAGTTGCCTACAACAATGGAACCAGGAATGGCACCAACATTGAAATTAGTGGCAGCCCCAAAGCTGCCAGCACCATTTCCCAACAAAATTGAGACGCTACCAGAAGCACCTTGAGGGTTAGCGTTTACCACTGCTAAATCGAGGAAAGTGTCGGCGTTAAAGTTCGCGACAGCTATTGAAAGGGGAGTATTACCCACATTGAAATCATTACCTACATAGAAGCCACCAGTACCATTTGCTAACAGAATTGAGATATTACTACTATTTACTACTGCTAAGTCGGGGAAATTATCATTGTTAAACAGTCCCGATGTGACGTAACCCGGACTTGAACCTACGGCAAAATTGGTAGCTGTGCCAAAACCCCCTGTGCCATTCCCTAACAAAATTGAAACGTTGTCGTCATTCTGGTTGCTTATTACCAAGTCGGGGAAAGTATCAGCGTTGAAATCTCCTACATTAATACGTCCGGGACCTGACCCTGCGCCAAAATTTGTAGCTGCACCAAAACTATTCAAAACATACTCGTAAGCTGCTAATACTTTGGCTTCAAATACTAGCGGCGTTTCTATTTTCCCGGTTCTGACTTCCAGTTCCCAGTCCCCACCCTTTGCTACACTTCCCGTGAGGTTTTGGGAAGCCGCAACCGACGCCCCGGTTAACTCACTCAAGCGTTTGACAAATGCTTTACCTGTCTTGCCTGCTGCTACACAGCACCCGTACAGCAGGATATTAGGTCGAGTGTCGCCGATTGAGTAGGTTCGTTGCGAAAACCACTGCTGTAGAGAATCCCGATCGCACTCTATATCATCTAAACTAAAGCGAACGTCGCCGAGTTGCAAGCTACCCGGAGCACCGTGAGAAACAATGTGAATGCTGTCAATATTGGTACGAAGAGCTAAAATTTGAGTAATTTGGTCGATCGCATCCCGGTTCCCATCCAAAACGACTACTTCCGTACCCGGTTTTACCCCAGCGACTAAACTTTGATAATTTTCTACTTGAGTGTCGATAAAGGCGATCGCATTTGGTGAAACTTGATTATTTAAATTTGGCATACTGCACCTACTAATAGCTAAAAAAAAGACAATGATTCCCCTGTTTCGCGAATTACATCGGAAACACTTTCTCAAGGTTGTAGTAACAATAACTGTTTTTTGAGAAAATCTATATAAAGTTTTCTTTATAAACCCCTATTTAATTAAAGTTTTGATAAAGTTGGGGAATTTTATTAAAAAATATTGCGGATGAGCGATATCGAGGTGGAGAATATGACACAAAAACCGTTCAATAGCAAGTGTGATTAGACTGAAATATTAAGAGCGGGATTTTTGATACAGATGTGCGATGGGATTCCGCCGTTAGTTTCAACCCCTGGCGGATTTTCGGGCAAGGGTGGGGGCGGGTTTACGAGATAATTGGTTTTAGGCAATTATTTTTGGTAAAACCCGCCCCTAAAACTTATTTCCTACCATCTTTAGGGGCGATTCCCTACGGGATAGCTTCGCTTCACGTACTTACTTTAAAGTCCGATAGAATAAGTGCTTGAACCCACATCTTTCTTAAAGCAATCCGAAATTAACCGCACTAATATTGCTAGCAGAAACACTACTGAGAGAAGCTAAAATCTCCCCTGTTTGGGCAAACCGAATTAAAGTTGAACCGCTATCTTCGGCAATTGCCAATTGCGAGAAACTCAACCCGTTACCCAATACTAACAAGTCTTGACCGACTTCAAAGTCATCAATTGTATCAATACCAGAATTGGTAGAGAGTAAGAATTTATCATTGCCTACATCCCCTACTAAGGTATCCTGGCCCAAATCGCCGCTGAGGAAATCGTTACCCTGACCTCCTAGCAGAATATCATTGCCTTGACCGCCGTAGAGAGTATCGTCGGCTTTTTCACCAATTAGGATATCTTCACCTCGATTGCCAGAAAGGAAGTCACTGCTGACACCACCAGTCAAAGTATCAAAACCTTTTCCGCCATAAAGCGTATCGTCCCCAATTCCACCATCTGTTAAGTCGTTCCCCTGATTGCCATTCATCCAATCATTCCCATCAAGGCTAAACAACAGGTCATTCCCTTTTTTACCGCGCAATATATCATCGCTAGCGCTGCCCATGAGGGTATCATCGCCATCGGTGCTTTCGGTAGTATTTTCCCCATCTTTAACGAATTCAATACCGCTTTCTGGGAATGGTTCATCGGGTGTAGATGGTGTGCTAGACTCATCAGTATCTAAGGTATTGCGGACTGTGGGATTGTTAGCTGTTGCCGACTGAATTTTGGTATTTAGAGATGCACCAGTATTTTCGGAAATCGCCGACTGAATCGTTTTATTTCCGGCTGCGACTTGCAGTAAATCTTGGGCTACTTCTCCTTGTGCGACTTTTTGTATGCGGGCGATTTCTGTCGCGGCATCTGAGGGCGAGGAATTGCTGGAGGCGATCGCACCAATTCGCTGATTTCCCTCGGCAATAATAGAGGCAACATCCGAAGCAATACTAGATACTTGCGGTACTTGCAGTTGGCTTGTCGCCGACTCAATAATGGCCTGCAATTGCGTTGAATTGCTTAAATCGACAGTGCCAGATTTAATTTGATTGGCAACGGCGGAAATTACGCGATCGGCAATCTCATTTTTCGCGGTATTTGAAGCACCGCTAATTAAATCAGTTATCAAAACAATGGTGTTTTGTAGCTGAGCGTGTGCTGCATAAACCGCCAAACCGTTCGGGTCGTTTTGAGTAATTGCCTGTAGCGGATCGTAGCTAGTCAAGTCAATTCCTGACGACACTCCCAGTGCAGATTTTACTTGAATTTGCGCCTGATTAGGGTCAGTACCTTGCTCGATTAACTCGGTCAATAGGGTAGTTAACGGAGTGACGACAGTAGCATCTGGTGTGGCAAATAGGGGCGTTTGCTGTGGCAAATAAGTAGAGGTATTGATGCCATCTATCAGTACAATTTTGCCTTCATCCGGTTCAAGGTCGCCGCTATTATTTTTGTCGAATTGGTCAAGAGAGACATCTAAGTCAAAGCTGCCCTCTGCGTTAGTAATTGAAAACGGTTCGTTTTCATCTTGGATTCCATTAAAGTTGGCATCGAAGAAGACTGTCGCCCCGGCCATGTAACCGTTAATTGCTTTGCCCCTAGTGCTAGAACTCGGCCCTAAACTAAACTTAGCTAACTCAAATGTGGCAAAGCTCTTATCGTAGACTTTTTTGTAATCTAATCCGCAGGGATAAGGTAGGTTGAATTCAGGGGTGATGGTTTTGCGACCGAACGGCGTCCAAACTTTTACTGCTGGAATAGTTTTCTTACAGATTTTCACTGAAATTGACTTAACTTCAGCACCCAAAAAAGCATTGACTTTTCCTGTTACATCAAACAGTTGCGAGGGTTTGCTGATGCGGGAAGTAATTTCCGATGTTCGGATTTTGCCGTCACCGCCTTTTTTGGGCTGAAATTCTCCAATATCTATCAAATCGATGCCGACTTTTCCTTGAATTCCACCTTTGACATAACCGGAGACAATTTTCGCGTCTATCCCAGCACCCACCGCAATACTAGCGTCAAGTGTGAGTTCGTCAACATCTCGTCCTGTGCCGTCAGCATTTTCGCGATCGCTTACATAGAATCCATCCAAAACTTTGCCAGCAGAACCCGCAGCAAAATTCGAGTTTTTCCACTGGTTTAATCCGTAGGTGTCGTACCCAAATCCTAGATGAGCTGAAGCACTAAACTTGCCTTCAAGTAAACCATTGATGGGCCCCCATATCGGAAAATCTTTCCGAAGATTAAAGTTAAATCCCAGTTTGGGCATCTGATAGGTGAATACCGGAACATCCGGTTTACCTATCAGCAATTGAATCGCGGTTTGCGGTTTGGTCAAGAGTGGCACATCAAAGCCATCAATGTCTTGTAAAGCATTTAAAAATTCCTTGACCTTGCCATTTGTTTTGGAGTTAATTTGTTGCTTAGCGGTTTGCTGTACAGCAGTTTTTGCCACTGGGGAAGCATTCTGAAGATTAGCACTTTGAGCGGTAACATCTATATTCCCCAGAGTGTAGGAACCCAAGTCGATTTTATCGGGAGAGTTTGCTATTTGGTTTGCCAAATTAACAACTTTATCAACCTTGGCAACCGCATCTAAAAAGCGAGTATCGATATCGCGACCAGAGATTTTTGCTGCCAGTTCTAGTACGCTAACTTTGCCATCCTTATTTTTATCAAACGGCCCCGCTATCCCTAGTTTAGACAGTAACTTGGTGTCGGCATTCAGCAAGTTGATAACTGGTCGAAATGGTTTAATGACATCGGAAATTTTACCAATCACTGGTTTGGCAAAGTTGTTTACAAATGTCCCCAAATCTAGTTGCATATTGTTAAATGCAACTGCGGGCTTTTGCGGCCCGGTTAATTGACCGTTAGCGTAATTTAGGATCGGCCAATTAACTGCTAAGTCGAAGTTATAGGAGGGGAAGGCAGCATTGCCGTTGATGCTGGTCTTTGCGGTGAGACCGAGATTGGCATTGCTCTTTAAGTTGGCATTGAATAAGTCTTTGAACTGATAGTTACCTTGCAGTTCTGGCAGGGTGAGGCGAGAGCCATCATTGGGCCCACCAAGATTGTCTAAGTCCTTCAGCTTGACTTCGAGGTTGGCATCGACTTTAGTCGGTTTTTTGGGATCGTTGGCGAGGTCTACTTGGAAAAAGCCTAAGTTGCCTTTTGCCTTGAATTGGTCATTTAGGCCGAAGTCAATGTTGGCGGTTAACTTGGTTTTGTCAGTATCTATGTAACAGCCGAAATCTTTACTAACACCAACTCCTAGGGACAAGTTGTAGTTGTATTTTGATTTGGCTTTCCCATCTACATCTAAGCTTAATGCCGGTACTCCTAAGTTTTTAGAGAGATTGATGTCGGGAAACTGATATTGTTTGCCAAGGGTAATTAGCAACGTGTTTTCATCAGGTGTCGAATTCCCAGTTAGAGCGACTGTGAAATCTGGCCCAAGTGCTGTGCGGATGCTACTTTCTAACTGACTGATACTTTGATTTGCCCCATTTTTAACTGCATCGACTAGCTTAGTCTTGAAGTTGCTAATAAAATCTGGGGAAATGTTCTTCAGTGGGCCGACAATGGGTAGGTTAACTGCCTGTAATTGGTTGTCAAGAATTTTCTGAAGTTTATCCAATCCAGCTTCTACGCCGCACCAATTCTTCTGTGTGTCGATCGTACCAGCAGTTGGCGGTGGTGTCGGTGTCGGCGTCGGAGTGCCAGTTGTCGGCGTTGGCGTCGGAGTGACTGGTGTCGGTGTCGGTGTGACGGGTGTCGGTGTCGGTGTCGGAGTGACGGGTGTCGGTGTCGGAGTGACGGGTGTCGGTGTCGGTGTCGGAGTGACGGGTGTCGGTGTCGGAGTGACGGGTGTCGGCGTTGGTGTCGGAGTGACGGGTGTCGGTGTCGGAGTGACGGGTGTCGGTGTCGGAGTGACGGGTGTCGGTGTCGGAGTGACGGGTGTCGGCGTTGGCGGTGCTACATCGTTATCAGTAATCGCCACTGTCACGCCCGGAATCGGGATCGCACTATACTTACTATCAGCACTAGCAGCCGTATGAGAAATACTGCCTGTGTGCGGCCCTTCCACAACCGCATCGTCTGTAGCCGTGACTGTGACTGGTTGCGCCACATTCCAGTTAGTCGTGTCGAAGGTAATCGGTGCGATCGCATTTATTTGATCGCCATTGGCAAAACTAATCGTCACAGGGGCGATCGGCTGCGACATTAATTTGATGCCATAACTGCCATTCGCACCGCCTTCTGTAGCAGTTGTTTCCGTAGGAGTAATAGAAACACCAGCCGTATCATTGTCCTTATTGGTAATGCTAACATCCGCTACATCTCGGTTGCTGTAATTGGCATCGGTACTAACAGCAGCCCCCGTAACAATTTTGTAGTCAATATCGCCGTCAACAATGCTATCGTTAACCCCTGTTACTGTCACTGGCTGCGGTGTATTCCAGTTAGCAGGAGTGAAAGTTAAACTATTAGTCGAAACTGTTCCTTCGGCAATATTGTCACTGATCAAACCGATAGTCACATCAGCAGTCGGCTGAGTATTTAGAACCACAGTAAAGTTAGCCTTTGTGCCATCTTCACCAGTAGTTAATCCCGCCGTCGGATTTACCGTAATTCCCGGAGTTTCATTGTCACTGTTGATGACGGTGATATCATCAGGATCGACGTTATTGTAATTAGGATCGGTGCTGACAGCAGCAGCCGTGACAATTTTGTAAGGTAGAGGGCCATCAGCTACTAAATCGTCAACACCACTCACTGTTATTGGTTGCGGTTGATCGTAGTTAGCAGAAGTGAAAGTTAATCTATTAGTTGAAACAGTTCCTTCTGCAACATTGTCACTGCTCAAATCGATCGCAACATCAGCAGTGGGTTGAGAGTTGAGTTTGACAGTGAAGGTACCAGTGCCACCGACTTCACTTGTAGTTAATGCTGTTGGGTTAATAGTAAAGCCAGCTTTGTCATCATTAGTAATAGTTGTGGTAGCGGTAGCAGTGGTAATTGTCGGTGTTACGCCTGGGCCTGTGGGACTTGAAATGGTGACGGCTATGGTTTCGTCGGGTTCAACTAGGGTGTCGCCTAATACATCGAGAGTAATGCTTTTGGATGTTTCATCGGCGGCAAAATTAATTGTGCCAGTAGCAGCAGTTGCCCCTGAAGTGCCGCCAATATTGTTGTAATCGCTGACGTTTGTAGCTGTTCCTCCTATTGCATAATTGACGCTACTTGCCCCGCCTGTGTTGCCGCTGCGAGTCGCAGTGAAAGTCAGAGGTTTTGTGCCGCTATTACCTTCAGAAATGCTTGCAATATCGGCGGCTACAGCGTAAGAAACACTACCGTTAGCAGCAATAGTTAATGTTGTTTGTTTTGTTGTACCTGCAATGCCTCCGGTGATTGGGCCAAAGTTGAGGATTGCGGTTTCGGCGTTTTCAGGGAGATTGTCGGGTTTTATCGTGACTGCAATATTCTGGGTGAGTGCGGCACCTGTTGCACCTGCGGGGAAAGTAACAGTAGTAGGCGAAAAGGTGTAGTCTGAATTTTGGATGGCTGTGCTGCTGGGGTCGATGACAATTGGTACTGTTAAAGCAGCGTCAGGAGTGCCGCTGATAGTAACGGGAATATTGACTACTGTATCTGCGGTTCCTTCTATTGCGCTGTAAGTTGCAGCCCCAAAATTTACCGCCGGGGATGTATTCAGCAGAATTGAGGTGTTTTGACCGCCAAAGTTCGCCGTAGCTAAATCAGATAAGCCATCTTTGTTAAAATCGCCGACAACAATACCTTGGGGATTGGTTCCCACAATAAAATTAGTGGCAGTCCCAAAGCTGCCATTGCCACTTCCAAACAAGACGGAGACATCGTTCGATGTATTGTTGGCTGTGGCTAAATCGACTTTTCCATCTGCATTGAAGTCACCACTAGCAATAGCAAGGGGTTGTGTTCCAACGCCAAAGTTGTTAGATCCACTAAAGCTTCCTGTGCCATCTCCTAACAGTATTGATACGTTGTTTGAGTCGCCTTCGTTACTCGTTGCTAAGTCAGGATTATTGTCTCCGTTAAAGTCTCCTAAAGCAATGTAATTAGGGCTATTTCCAACGGTAAAGTTAGTGGCGGCGCCGAAACTGCCATCGCCATTCCCTAACAGGATGGATACGCTGTTAGAACCAAAGTTCGCTGTCGCTAAGTCAGACTTGCCATCCTTGTTAAAGTCGCCGACAAGCACAAAATAGGGATTTGACCCCACGCTCAAAGTAGTAGCTGCGCCAAAAGTACCATTACCATTTCCCCGCAAGATGGAGACGGTGCCATCATAGCTTTGATTGGCTGTAGCTACATCTGAATTGCCGTCCCCGTTGAAGTCTCCCACAGCTACGCTATTGGGACTTGACCCCACACCAAAGTAGGTGGCTGCACCAAAAGTGCCATCGCCATTCCCTAACAGGAGAGAAACGTTGTTAGCATAAGAAGAATTGGCCGTAACCAGGTCAGAATTACCGTCGTTGTTAAAGTCGCCTACAGCGACAGAGAAGGTAGTGAGCGCGGTCGGCGGGCTGGTGTTAAGATTAATGGCAGCGCCAAATTTGCCAGTGCCATCTCCCAGTGCGATCGAGACGTTGCGATCAGGTCCTGTGCTGGCAAAGGCTAGGTCAAGGTTGCCGTCTTTGTTAAAATCGCCACTGGCAACTTTACGGAGACTGTAGGTTATGGGAAAATTAGTCGCAGCACCAAAAGTAGACAGAACGTACTCGTAACCCGCTAACACCTCGGCTTCAAATACCAGCGGTGTTTCAATTTTCCCGGTTCTGACTTCCAGTTCCCAGTCGCCGCCCTTTGCTACACTTCCGGTGAGGTTTTGGGAAGCGGCAACTCTTGCCCCCGTTAACTCACTCAAGCGTTTGACAAATGCTTTACCTGTCTCGCCTGCTGCTACGGAACACCCGTATAGGAGGATATTAGGTCGATTTTTGCTCCTTGAGTCGGTTTGTGGCGAAAACCATTGCTGTAGATCCTGCCGATCGCACTCTATATCATCTAAACTAAAGCGAACGTCGCCGAGTTGCAAGCTACCCGGAGCACCGTGAGAAACGATGTGAATGCTGTCAATATTGGTACGAAGAGCTAAAATTTGAGTAATTTGGTCGATCGCATCCCGATTCCCATCCAAAACGATTACTTCCGTACCCGGTTTTACCCCGGCAATCAAACTTTGATAATCTTCAACTTGAGTGTCGATAAAGGCGATCGCGCTTGATGAAACTTGATTATTTAAATTTGGCATAATACACCTACTAATAGCTAAAAAAAGATAAAGATTCCCCTGTTTCGCGACTTGCGTCCGAAACTATTCCTGAAGGTTGTAGTAACAATAACTGTTTTTTGAGAAAATCTATATAAAGTTTTCTTTATAAACCCCTATTTAATTAAATTTTTGATAAAGTTGGGGAATTTTATTAAGTAATATTGCGGAGGAGCTAAGGCGAGGTGGATAGGGTAACACAAAAAGCATTCAATCGCAAGTGTAATGATAATGAAATATTAAGAGGGGGATTTTTGATATATGTGCGATCGGAGCGGCTTTACTGTATTATGGGTTTTAGGCAATTATTGTTGGTAAAACCCGCCGCTACGAGTTATCCGTGACAATCTTTAGGGGCGATTCCCTACGGGATAGCTTCGCTTCACGTACTTACCTCAAACTCCCATCTATCCCCGCTAAAATTTGCTCAGCTTGCCCGCACAAAGCAGCGTGACAGTAACCGTTACTCGCCAACAATCCCCCCCACTGACTCACATCTCCCCGGTTATATTGCAAAGTAGAACCGTCAAAACGAGTAAATTGGCCGCCCGCTTCCGTCAAAATTAATTCCGGTGCCGCTAAATCCCAATCTTTCGGTGCAGACTTTCCCGAAAGCGCAATATAAACATCAGCCTTTTGTTCGACAATTGTCGCAATTTTACAGCCGATACTGCCGACAGCTATTTGATTTTGACAAGGCAGTTTTTGTAACAATTGATTAAAGCGATCGCCCCGGTGACTGCGACTGGTTACTATAGATAAATCTGCCACTATATTTCGCGCCGAAACCTGCAATTTTACCGCAGAACCGTTCCGACTTTCCATAAAAGCGCCCGCCTCGCGGATTGCGTAATAAATCTTTTGCTGTTGGGGCCAAGCCACAACTGCTAATACCGGTCTTCCCTCGAACGCTAAAGCAATGTGAACTGCAAATTCACCTGTCCTGTCAATAAAATCTCGCGTTCCGTCCAACGGGTCAATAATCCAAACCCAACTTTGAGGTAAGGGAACTTGACCGTTTTTTTCTAAATAAGATTTGTAAGTTTCTTCGGTGAGATACCCAAATTCTGCATTCCCTAAAGCCGACTGCAATTCGTCGAGAATGTAAGAATTGACAGCGACATCGGCGGCGGTGACGGGGCCATCTTTTTTTTCTTGGATGTCGAGGTTAGGAGTGTTGGAATCCTGCCGATAATAGGATTGTAGGATATCTGATGCACTCCAGGCGATCGATCGGGCAATTTCGCTGATTTCTTCGAGAGTTTTCATGAATTTCTTGTTTATGAACCGCAGATGAACGCCGATTAACGCAGATTTTTGTAGGGCGGTGTCCCCGTGCCCGCCCCTGGAAACCATACATTAGCAATTACCAATTAATATGAGGATATTTCCATTCATAATAATTAGGAAACACAAAATTAGTAAACGAAACCGAAATACTAACCTCCAATGATTTTACATGATGCCACCAACCGACAGGAATAAAGATAGCTTCTCCCGGTTCCAAAATTACTTCAATAATTTTCGCATCTCTGTAAAGCGGGTATTTGTCATAATCGGGATTTTCGCCGTCCACTTTGCTGAAAACACCGACGTGATTATAAAGCAGAGGTGTTTGTTGCGGAGAAATCAATTTAATTAGTTTGCGACCCGACACTTGAGCTAAAATTAAATTAACTGGGTCATGGTGGAGTGGTGTAATCGTGCCTTTCGGGCCGAACCAAAAGAAAACTCTGCCTTTTGTATCCGTTGGATTTAGGTATTCTGGAAAAATTTCAATGTCGTTGAATAGGGGTTTAAATTCCTCTCTTTCCAGAGTTTGGTTGTTAGCAACCATGTAGTAGTCGTTGCTAGGCCCGCCCTTGACCACCATCTCTACATATTTGCGGAACAAAACAATTTTTTTGTGGTTTTCTATCTTAATTTCGTAATTCGGGTCAGAGTTCCGGTTGGCTTGAATTTGTACCTCTGCATCGCCATATTTTTCTTGCAAATACTCCGGCGTCCACAACTGCAATGCTTTCCAGTTGTGCATGATATTGGTAATAATTACTGGAGTATTTTTGGCGTAGTAATTTTCAAGAAAATACTCTCTGGAAAGGCTGCTTTTACGTTCGATTGTGCCAAATTTGGAAGACAATGCGGCTAATTGATTGCTAATCCTAAGATGCGATTCTAATTTATGCAATAACTGGACGTACTGACTACCTGCTTGAAAATAGGGATGAGATGATATTTCCCTAACTTCTGCGGTGGCTGTTTCTGCATCTATGCCGGTATTTATTAGTGCTTGAATAATTTCTGCGTCGGGTTGATTTAATAATTTGTTAGCCGCCACCCACTGTTTCATATTGTCGGGGATTTCTTGTTTGCTTGGGGTGAGTAGATTGGGCAAGTTTTGTGTCAGCCATTCTAGGTTAACTTGCTGTTGTTCTGTTAGGGTAATCCGCAAAGGGGGAAGGGTGATAGTTAGAGGTTGGGTGTCAGGCATGATTCGGGTATGTTGTTTTGGGAGTGTTTTGTGTGACTTTAACTTGTCTTACTAATATAGCAATTTGGTTAAGGAACCGCGAAGGCGCAAAGGGCGCGAAGGAAGAGAAGAGAGAAGTTCACAAATTTTGTCGAGGTTGCTGTCAGGATTTTAACTTAACAGGTGTTGCTAGTTCAACTTTTCTAGCTGGGAGGGGTTTTCCCCGGATACTTTGGTTAATTTTTAATTAAAATTAACCCTTATTCATCCAGCCGCGGGTTCCGAAGTTTTTGCAGGAATGGGAAGCGATTTTAGCTGCTGCAGTGAGAGTATCTGTAAAGTTGTTATTTTGCAAAATGTAGTGACAGAAAGCGCCGTGAAAGATGTCGCCTGCGCCTAAAGTGTCTGTGGCTTGAATTTGAGGTACTTGTATAGTGCCGTAACTGCCATTGCTGAGGTATAAAATTGATTTTTCGCCGCGCGTGATGGCAATATGGGAAATTCCGGCTGCTGACAGGTAAGCAAAGACTTGTTCGGAATTGTCGCAGTTGGGCGGATGAAAATTCTCGGAACATACAGCCCATTCAACGAAAGGCAATATTTCCTCTAATCCGGGTTTCCAACTGCCGCCGTCGAGGACAATGGGAATGTTTTTCGAGTGGGCAAGTTGAGCAATTTCTTTGCTGGCTGCGATTTGATGTCCGTCAAGCAGTACCATACTAACTGATGTTAAAATATCCTGGTTAATTGTTTGACTGTCAACTTGCGATTTCGTAGCATTGATGGAAATTACCGATCGATCGCCCGTTGCTTCAGTTACAATAATCGAGGAAACTGGCGGCGAGTGTGATCGCCCGGGCTCCAAATCAATTATCCTGACATTATACTCCGCTAAGTCTGCACGAATTAATTGGGCGATCGCATGAGTGCCCAAAACCCCAGCCCATATCGCCGCATTCCCCAAATAGCTAAAAGTGACCGCAGCATTCGCCGCCGGCCCGCCCGCAGCAATGGTACAATCAGAAGCAACAACTTTCTGATTTTCACCCGGAGGCTTCTGGGCCAAATAAACTAAATCTAAAGTCGCCAATCCCAAAAACAATCCCGTTTTCATATCTTCTTAAATGTGTGGCATGGGCGTCCCGCCCGTGCTTTATCTGCGATTAAAAACTTCAAAATATCAAAATGCAAGCAAATCCCAATACAGGAACACTTTACCTCGTAGGAACCCCGATCGGCAACCTCGAAGACATGACCTTTCGCGCCATCCGAATCTTGCAAACAGTAGACTTCATCGCCGCCGAAGATACCCGCCATACAGGCAAACTTTTGCACCATTTTCAAATCAAAACTCCCCAAATCAGCTATCACGAACACAACCAACACCAGCGACTCCCCGAATTAATCGACAAACTGCTATTAGGGAAGAGTATTGCCCTCGTTACCGATGCTGGAATGCCGGGAATTTCTGACCCGGGTTCCGAGTTAGTCAAAGCTTGCGCCGATGCTAATATTAACATTATTCCGATTCCCGGCCCGACCGCCTGCATAGTTGGTATAACTGCATCGGGATTACCCACTGAGAGATTTGTATTTGAAGGTTTCTTACCCGTGAAAGGTCAAGAACGCCAACAAAGTTTAGAAGCTTTGCAAATAGAATCCCGCACTATAATATTATACGAATCTCCCCACCGATTGCGGCAAACTTTACAAGATTTAGCAAATAGTTTGGGAAGCGACAGACAGATTGTGCTGGCGAGGGAATTGACGAAAATGCACGAAGAGTTTTGGCGTGGTAGTATAGAAAGTGCGATCGCACTTTACACCAATCGCGAACCCCAGGGAGAATTTACCCTCGTAATTGCCGGCATCCAAACAGCAGCCCCAATATTTTCCGAAGACGCCATTAAAGCAGAATTGCAAACATTAATTGCACAAGGCATAAGTCGTTCCCAAGCCAGCCGTCAACTAGCGCAACAAACATCCCTCCCCCGTCGCCAAATCTACCAACTCGCCCTCACAATAGGCGACAATGAATCAGTAGAACAACCCGTCGATGACTTGTGAATAACTCTCTTCTCTTCTCCTCTGCGGTCTCTGCGGCCTCTGCGGTTAAATAAAAAAAGCTAGATACTCACACTCAGAATTATATGGTACGCGGAAACTACGATCGACAAAAGCCGTATTTACGAAACCCCCACATTAACAAACCAATCGCCGAAATTTATGCAGACTTAGACGCCTTTACCTGGGAAATATTTGAAGACCAACCCCACCGCTTCGATACCGTCAGTTTCTACGTCTTGCTTCCCCCGCTGTTTTACGAAGGACGTTTCATCAAAGGAATTTATTTCAGCGAAGCAGTCGAACTCATCAACAAACTATTTCCCCAACTTTCCTCAGTATTTTTATCCTTCGCCTATTCCCCCGGAATCTCCTATTCCTGGGCCCCCATAGCTGACGCCTACTCTAGTTTATACAAAAACTCGCAGCGGGATAAATGGTTTCGCGAAACTTATCCAGAGCGCGCTCACAAACCAATCATACCACTGCAAGACACCGACTTCATCAACGAATACTTAATTTCCCCGCGCAACGTCCCCGCCAAAGACATAGACTTGCTAGCCGTCGCCCGAATTTCCGAAGAAAAAAATTTGCCAATCATAGCCAAAGCCTTAAAAGTTTACCGCCAAAAATATCCGCAAAAACCGATTAAATTAACAGTCGTCACCGGCCACGAATTTGATGCTAGCAACCTGAAAACTCTCGACCAGTACGCCTTACAAGAATGGCAACAAGTGGAGGAAATTTTAGGCAATCCCTCCGACTACATTAACTTAGTGCCGAGAGTAGACTACTACAGCGAAATCCCCACATATTATTCGCGAGCCCAAGCATTCGTCCTCGGTTCCCTCCTCGAAGGAAAAAACCGGGGCATTACCGAAGCCATGAGTTGCAATGTACCAGTAATTTGTTTTGAAGAATTCAACCAATACGCCAGAGGAAACTCGCCAGTTTTCCCCAAAGGTGCGGGTCTTTACGCCAAATTTGACCCAGAATCTCTCGCAGATACTATATATACAGTATTGGAAAATCAAACAGAATTCAAACCGCGATATCAGTATTTAAAGCATTGCGGGCGCAAGAACTTTTTCAATACTTGTATAGACAGTTTTCCTTATTATCAGCACAACATTCCCGACTACAAGCCCGGAGATGCGATTAACAATTTGTGGCTGGATTTAGCAGTTCAACAAAATTATCAAGTTAGTTTGAATAGCTTTTTGTACGGAGGTTCTCCCTTGTCTCATATTCGCGGGATAAATGCGATTCAGCACAATCTTAGTCAGTTAACAAAATTTAAATGACAGATAATTCGGAATGATTAAACCACAGAGGACACAGAGGACACAGAGGAGGAGAAGAGAGAGATGAATAATTCTGATGTCAACGGATTTGAGATTAGTCTTCCTAGCGAGGACTTTCGCTAAAAGCCCCGTGGAATTTATTCCCTAGCGACTGGTAGATTGTCGGTTTCAGTTGATACCAATGCCCTATTCCCTATGCCCGACTTTCCAATATGTTCAAAAATCTTACTGGCTAAAACTCTAGCCAAATTTACAGGAACAGCATTGCCGACCATTTTGTATCCATCAGCAATATACTTGTACTTAAAAATAAACTCATCCGGGAAAGTCTGAACTCTCGCACACTCTCGCACAGAAAGCCGACGGTAAGGCTGAGGCGAATTGGGGTCAAAAATGCGTTTGTCTTTGCCAACCAGAATCATTTTACTAGCTTGAGGGTGGAGAGGCGCGTGTCTGCCGCTTGCCTGAATTGTAAAAGAAGGTTCTGACCAACTTCGGACTCGATTCCGCGACATATAAATGCTGGAAAACCCCAAATCCGCACATTCGTGATTTGGGACAGAATCGTGATAATTATCTAATTTAGCCTTAACTGACATAGGAGCGATCGCCTGCAAATCAAAAATCGCATCTTTCAGCGTCAAAACATCGGTTCCAGGTTCGGGAAACTCAAAACCCAAACCCAGAGTTTCCCGATAGCCAACAACAATCACCCTTTGCCTATCTTGCGGAACCCCAAAATTTCTAGCATTCAACAACTTGTACGAAACCCGATAGCCGATGTCCTCAAACTGCGATAATATATAAGTAAAAGCATCCTTGTTTCTGGGAGCTAAGATTCCGCTAACATTCTCAGCTAAAAAAAACAAAGGCTGCTTGTCTCGCACAATTCTGATATACTCCCAGAAAAGTTGACCCCGACTGTCATCAATCCCTCGTTTCGCCCCTGCTTCACTCCAACTTTGACAAGGAGGCCCGCCGATTATCCCAATACAGTTGGGAATTTCATCAGAATTAATTTTTCTGAGATCTCTGCGATCTAAAATGGTTTCAGGATGATTGAAATTATACGTATCCCAAATAGACTTATCATATTCATTCGCCCAAACCGGATTAAACCCAGCTAAGCGGAAACCCAAATCCAACCCGCCACAACCAGAAAACAGAGAAATAATATCCAAAGCCACCTTTTTTCACCCGCAATAAATACACTAAATCAATTATAAACCTCTCTTTTCTTAGATATATCTCTCTTTCTTCTCTCACTCTGCGCCCTCTGCGCCCTCTGCGGTTAATAAAAAAAATCTAATTCACACACAAACAGAATTTATCATCCTCAATGAATGCAGAATCCATCCTCCAATCTTACCAACATTTCGGCGTCCATCTCGGCTTAGAAAGAATTCACCAACTTCTCCAAAAACTAGACAACCCCCACCAACAAATACCCATTATCCACATTGCTGGCACCAATGGCAAAGGTTCCGTTTGCGCTTATCTCTCTTCCGTACTAACCGAAGCAGGCTATCGAGTCGGGCGCTACACATCGCCGCACTTAATCGATTGGACAGAAAGAATTTGCATCAACCAAAAACCGATTTCCCCAACAGAATTGCAACAGTGTCTAGAACGAGTTGTCGCCGCCACCCAAAACAATACCGAAACTCCAACTCAATTTGAAATAATCACCGCAGCAGCTTGGCTGTATTTCGCAGAACAAAAAACAGACATCGCAGTCATAGAAACTGGATTGGGCGGTAGATTAGACGCGACTAACGTTTGCGAAACACCTCTCGCTAGCGTCATCACTTCTATCAGTCTCGAACACTGGCAAATACTCGGCCCCACCGTCGCAGATATTGCTGGGGAAAAAGCGGGAATTCTTAAAGCAAAATGTCCGGCAGTTATCGGAGAATTGCCAGAATCCGCTAGAATAGTAGTAGAAAAACGCATTCAAGAATTAGACTGTCCGGCAACTTGGGTAAAACCAGCAATAGATTTAGGACAAGGATTCGCAGAATATCAGTTTAATCAAAATGCGGATAAAATAAAATATCAATTGCCACTGCTGGGAAAAATTCAACTAATGAATTCAGCAATTGCGATCGCAACTTTGCAAACTCTCCAAAACCAAGGATGGCAAATTTCCCCAACCGCCATCGAAAACGGTATCGCCAAAACCCAATGGCCCGGAAGACTCCAGCAGACAACTTGGAAAAACCACAACCTATTAATTGACGGCGCGCACAACCCCGCCGCAGCGATCGCCCTGCGTGAATATGTCGATAATCTTAAAAGTTCCCAACCGATTAACTGGGTAATCGGCATTCTTGCGACTAAAGACTGCGACGATATTTTGAAAGCATTACTCAAAAAGGGCGATCGACTTTACTTAGTACCCGTACCCGATCAAAACTCATCATCCCCCGCAGAATTAGCCGCCCTAGCTCAAATTATCTGCCCCGAATTAACTCTCTGTCAAGCCTTCCCCGACTTAACAACAGCCTTAGATGCTGCTGTTACAGGTGACAACCTAACAATCCTTTGCGGTTCTCTTTATCTCGTCGGCTATTTTCTGCAACAACAATCCCAAGCTTAAACGAATCACAATTGTGTTTCTTCCTCCGTAAAGATAGGAGGCCACAATTCCGAAACGGGCAATTCCCAACCGGGAAAAAGTTCTGCTACTGTTAAGATATCGCCATTTCCTAAAACAGTCGGTTCACCTGTAGAGCGATAAATAGTTACTGTTTCTTCATCAGGATCTATCAGAATTCCGACGATCGCACCCAATTCTATAAACTTCAAAACCTTGGTTTCTATAAGCTTAATGCGATCGCTCTGAGATTTAATCTCAACCACCAAATCCGGGACAAGTTCTCCAAAATAACGCGGACTTTGGCGCAAGCGGGCGGCCCGCACAAAAGAAACATCCGGTGCTTTGACATTCGTATCCGGCATGATGAAACCGCCTGCGGAGTCAAAGACTCTCCCCAAGCGACGGGGATAAACCCAGTTACCCAGCAAGCGAATCAAAATACTGCTGATTTCACTGGATACGATGTCTGATGGGCCCACAATTGAAAGTCTCCCGTCTTCTAATTCAATTTTGTAATCTAAACCCGCTTCGGAAAAAAGGGTTTGAACTTGGTTTAAATCTTTGAGTGTCATCGCTGGCATAAGAATTTTCTCCTATTCCGATCTGAGCTTTGATTTTAACACGAGTCAAATTTCTGAATATTTGAGGAATTCAGGCTATATTCCTACAAATCATCAATCACGCTGCATTGAGAAAGGCGATCGCACGGGATAAATAAACCCGGTTTCTGGGATGAGCGATCGTTCTTATCAACAAACATTTATCTCTAAAATAGTCGAGATTAACTTATCCAGACTTCTCCTCCGACTCCGCCTTGTGAAGAGGCGGTAATTTCATCATTCGATAATAATTTAAAAGGTTATATAGGGGCTTATATATGGCGGCACAGATTCCCATTATTTAATAATACGTCAACTGACCAAAAAAAGCAAGGGGCGAGAGCAAAAAAAATCCCGCCCCTGCTTAAATTCAAAACTACCTTTGATCCCAAGCCTTAGCCGCATCAGCCACAGCTTGGTCTACCGACTTTTCCTCCAACATTGCCGCCTGCAAATTGTCATAAATCGCCTTTTGCAGCTTCTTAACATCCTTCAAAGGCGGAATCAATAGCTCAGCGGAACTCAACCCAGAAGCACTAACAACCCGAGCTCGATCGGCTGCAGGAGCATCAGCCGGAACGTTCTTAAAATAATCGTCCTTTAAAGCCTCAACCGTAGAAGGCAAAACATTAGCAGCCTTAGCAAAAGCCAACTGATTTTGAGAATTAGTTACGTACAAAGCAAACTTGACAGCATCATCAGGGCGCTTGCTGTCGCGAGGCACAACCAAATTCATCACCGCCACAGTCTTCTTGCCGGTTTCCCCTGTAATTTGAGGCGCAGCAGCCGAAACAGCACCAATACTCGGAGCATTCTCAGCAATCGCCTTCAAAAACTGAGGCCCGGAAGCTAACAAAGTAGTTTCCCCAGCTTGATAAAGCTCGATCGCCCTACGATGTCCCTGCACCAAAACATCCTGCGGCAAAAGTCCGTTCTTGTACAAATCCACCCAATACTGAAAAACAGCTTTGCCCTTAGCAGTATTAAAAGCCGCCTTGCCTTTAGCGTCAACCAAAGGCACACCCATTTGCACGAAAGATTGCAAAACTTCCGCCGAATCTTCCGGCACAAAAGTCACAAAAAAAGCAAACTTACCAGTCTTCTCCTTCACCTGCTTCGCAACCTGTGCCAACTCGGCATAAGTAGCAGGAGGCTTAGCAATTCCCGCCTTCTTCAACAACTCCGTATTGTAAATTGTCACCCCAGTCGTGAGATACCAAGGAATGCCAAAAGTCTTGCCGTCGAGTACACTAGCTTTCCAGATATTTGGGAGATAGAGCTCACGAACTTGCTGCGGAATTCGAGAATCCAAATCCAGCCAAGCATTGCGTCCAGCCAACAGCGAAGCAAAATCGGGATTCAGGTTCACCACATCCGGCGCAGTTTTCGCAGAAACAGCCCCCAAAATCTTGCTTTCCATAGCCGACCAAGGAACGTCCACCCAGCGCACCTTCACCCCCGGATTTTGGGCTTCAAAACCGGCGATCGTCTTGTTGAAATACTCAGTAAACTGAGGTTGAAGCTGCATAGTCCAGAACTCGATTTCCTGCGTATTATTTGCCTGGGAATTCACAGCCGGCTTGCTGCAACTCACCACCGCAGCCAGCAGCAGTCCCACCAGCCCAAAAACAGCAAACAGTTGCCAAGATTTACGTTTCATAGAATAAAATTTGAGAGTTATGGGAACCGTTAGACAAAAAAGCGTGAAGCGAAGCTATCTTCCCGCAGGGGTTCCCGTTCCCCGTAGGGTAGGCTAGGGAATCGCCCGAATCAAGCGCGATGAGTCAGTAACAAAGTTTTGTACCTGGGCACGGCGAGCGAGATAGTCGGTTTTTCTGCAGAATCGGCAGGTTTTCGGTCGATCGAGCTGGAATTTATTGACATTCGCAGCAGAATAGCTATTGTCAAGTAAATTGGATAGCATAAAATCGGAACTAGCGATCGCGCAACACAGACGGAGCTGCGTAGCTACGGCGGGATACCGAGATTACAGCACTCTGGCGGCAGTTGGAAACCAACCCTCCGACACCGGGCGCGCTGAATCAGGCTGGCCAACTACAAAAGAAAAAAATAGCAATTATCGGCGACCCAATCACATGGTTAACTTTTTCAAAGGTCTACTTTCCCAACGCCAGCCAGGAATCGGGCTCGAAATAGCCCCAGACCGCATCAACATCATTCAGCTCGAAAAGAAAGCTCAGGCATTAAAATTAGGCATCCTAGCCTCAATAGAAGTTCCAGAAGACTATATACAAGAAGGACAAATAGTCGATCCGCCGGGAATGGCAGAACTAATACGTACCGTCCTCGCCGAAAACAAAATCAAAGCCAAGCGAGTAGCCACAGCCATTCCTGGCCGTGAAGCCGTCATCCGCCTCATCCCAGTTCCAGCAGAGCTCAACGAAGAAGAACTGCGGGATTACATGAATGCAGAAGCAGGACTGTACTTGCCGTTTCCCAGAGAAGACGCCGACGTAGACTATCAAAAAATAGGCCTATTTGTAGATGACGACGGAGTAGAAAAAGTGCAAGTCGTGTTAGTAGCAACCCGGAGAGAAGTTACCGATACATACATCGAAACCTTCAAAGAAGCCGGACTGATTATAGACGTACTAGAAGTAACCAGTTTTGCCCTAATCCGCACCCTCAAAGACCAATTGCAACAATTTTCCTCCCAAGAAGCCGCAGTTCTCACCGCCATAGAATTTGACAGCACCGAGTTAGCTATAGTAGTGGACGGCATACCTCAGTTCAACCGTACCATCCCGATCGGCACCTACCAAATCCAGACCGCCCTCAACCAAGCCATGAACCTACCGCCAACCAGAGACACCAGCGAACTGCAAGGCATGACCCTGCCCGTCACAGATACCATGGGCGCATCGGGAGACGCCAATCCCGGCACAAATGCGATGATTAAAGTATTGGGAGAACTAGCAGACGAACTGCGTCGCTCAGTAGACTTTTACCTCAACCAGAGCGAAGAACTCGAAGTAGCGCAACTACTGCTAGCAGGGCCGGGAGCTGCGATCGGCAAACTAGACGAATTTTTTATGCAAAGATTAAGCTTGCCCGCATCTCAAGTCGATCCCATCGAAACCCTAGGACTCGAAATCAGCCAAGAAATTACCCCAGAACAGCGAGCAGGTTTAGGAGTCGCCCTAGGTTTAGGACTAAGGGAGGTTATGTGACCTAACAGTTTTAGATGAGAGAAAAACCGATTTGAGAATTTTAGGTAAAAACCCCTGCCAAAAGAAGAAGGCAGAAAGCAGAAGGTAAAATATTGGAGGTAGAAGGTAGAAGGTAAAAGGTAGAATATATCTGAGGTAGAAGCAGCCCCTTCCTTCAGTAGAAGGCAAAAAGTTGTTTCTTTCTTCCCTAAATAAATCCTTCACTTGTACCAGCAATCTTGGGTTCTGTCAAAAATCTAAAATTTCAAATTTAAATCTATAGCAACAGCCAAGACTGTTAGGATCTTCTTAATTGCTGAAACATAAGCGGTAGAGCACTTTTTCCTTCTAACTTCTACCTTCTACCTCGTGCCTTCTTCCTTCTTCCTTCTGCTATAAAATCGAGTGAAGCCATGTACAGCCTAGATATTAATTTTCTCAACGACCGTCCCGACTACAAACCCGTTGCAGCAGCCAAAAGCTCCGCTAAAAAAAGTTCCGGTGGAGCCAAAGACCAACTGCCCATATATGGAGCGCTGCTGTTTGCCTTGGGGCTCAACGCCGCAGTCATGGGGGCCTGGTGGTGGGCGACTAACGAAAATAACAAGTTGGCCGAAGATCAAAAAAACATCGACCAAGAACTGGCAACGTTAAACACTCAAGCCAACACCATCAAAGCCATCAACGCCGAAACCGACCAAGTTACCGCCGAATACAAAGCATTAGCTGGAGTATTCGAGCAAATTAAACCTTGGTCGGCGATGCTGCAAGACCTCAGTGCCCGTACTCCGGCGGGAGTGCAAATTGGCAAAATCGAGCAAATCGATCCGAGTCCCTCCCCCGTTGCAGCAGCACCCCCACCCCCCGCAGCAACTCCCGCTGCCTCCCCAGGGGCAAGTCCGTCTCCAGCAGCCAGCCCCACCCCGGCAGCACCTCCCCCCCCCGTCGTCCCGCAGCAGGCATCAAAAGTACAAATTTCAGGGATAGCCAGTACCTTTGCTCAAGTTAACGACTTTATGCTGCTAGTTCAGCGCTCTCCTTTCTTCCTTAACACCGATACCAAACTGATAGCGGCCACATTAAAAAATAACCCCGCACAATTACAAGTGCGTAACCAAAACGCAGCACCACCAGAACTTCCCAAACTGCGACCAGTGGTGGAATATAAAATTGAAACCACGCTCAGCCCGACGGGGGCCTCCGAGTTGCTCCCCGAGCTCCGCAGCAAGCAAGCAGACGGGCTAGCAATACGGATAGAAACACTTCAAGAAAAAGGAGTGCTAGAACCACAAAAACCAGAGGTGAAAAAACCATGACATCAGCAGAGTTTATTCAGAGCGGAAAAGCAGAAGAAACAGGGGGTCAGGAAATATTCGGCATTAAGCTGACACCCCAAGTCCAAGCAATCGGCATCGCGGTTCTCGGCCTCGTCATTGCCGGCGGCCTCGGCTACCAGTTCGTACTGCCCGAATTCCAAAAAAAGGGCGACTTCGAGCAAAAACTTAGCGAAAGCAAGCAAACGCAAGTGCAATTGCAAACTCAAATTCAAAAAAAGGCAGAAGCAGAAGCAAAGCAAGAAGAAGCAAAACAGCGCCGGGCCAACGTGACGGCAATGTTTGCCAGCGACGCCAGCGCCAACACGCTTTTGCTTGACATGACCCAACTGGTTAATAGAATCAACGCCGGCGTGCAAGGAGATGACCTCAAGGCTAAAATTACCAAGTTTGAGCCGGATATGCCCCCAGCGGCAGCAACCGCCGCGCCGGGAGCTCCAGACCCTGATATTCTGGCCGATACCTCCTTCGGGCCGTCCCTGGCTGGCAAGCTCAGACGCAAAAAATTCAAGGTAGAGTTTGAAGGCACTTTTGCTCAAACCCGCAATTTTATGCGTAACTTGGAATTGATGCAGTCGCTGTTGGTAGTTAGGAATTTGAAATCTGAATTGCTAGCATCAAATCAGCCAATTGAAGTTGACTTTTTGAAAGGGAAAATAGTTCCTGTGGAGCAGCCACCAACTAAAATTAAAACTGCTTTTGACTTGCACGCGCTGCTGCCGTTAAAGCAAGAAGAAAAACCGCCAACTCCGGCTCCGAGTCCTGCTGCTAAGTAGCGGTAGTTGGGCGGATAGATATTAGCTATTGTTCCCAAATGGCTCTTTCACAAGAAGTCAGAAGGCAGAAGTTTGAAATGGGAAGATTGAAGGTAGAAGTCAAAAAAGTATGAAGGTCAGAAAAAGATTTTTTAGATGGCAATCAAAAATTGGCTCTAAAATCTAATTTCTTCTAATACCAGTTTCAAAAAGTAATGGAACTGTATAGCAATCCTTGCAGGAGTCGTAATTTTTTTCCCCTACCCCAACCCTCCCATTTGTAAGAGGGGGAGTAAGAAATCCACAAATGATGCGAGGATTGCTGTAGGATAGCTTCTAACCCTTATGTCATCTGTTATTCCCAATCGAAAATTAAAAATCGAAAAGGGCATAACTTCTTCCTTTAAAAAGGCTCGAAGCGAGAATATTTTAGTCAGTTTAGCAGCTAGCGACAAAAGACTGCGAACAACAAATAACAAAGTGTAGTGGAGGAGAGAACGTGAAACAGCATCTACGGTTAAGTGGAGGACTCTTATGCAGTGTTGCAGGAGTTCTGATCGCCCAAGCGCCCGTCTTGGCATTGCCGACTCAGGTCACAGGAGTGCAAGTAAGTCAAGGTAATAATGGCGTAAATATTGTTCTGGCGACAGAAAAGGGCGATCGCCCGCAAGTTTTCGCCATCAATAACGGCAATACTTACCAAGCCACAATTATCAACACCCAGCTCCGCTTGCCACAAGGCAACAGCTTCCGTCAAGATAACCCCGCTCCGGGAATTTCTTCAGTAGAAATCAGCCAGGTAGAGGCTAACAGCATCCGCGTTGTGGTAGCCGGCACCAACGGAGTTCCCAACGGACAAATTGTGCCGGGACAAGGCCAAAGCATCGTCCTTAGCGTTGCCGGACAGGGTGGTACAGCACAGTCTGCCCAAACTCCACCCCCGCCGCCTCCGGGACTGCCACTGAGCCAAACAGCTCCCTCCCCGGCTCCCCAAGTCCGCACCTCGCAAAACCCAGGCGTGCTGCTGCCAAATCCCGAAGTTACTGTTACCAGGAACGATCGCCCGCCCCTCCCTAGCGAAATACAATCCCAGACAAATCAGGCTGCGCCTTTCCAACCGCGGGCAGTTGCTCCGCCCTTGGGAGATATCGCAGTGTCTAACATCGCCCCCGGCGCGGGAAATATTGAACTGAGTTCGGGAGAACGCATCCCCCGCTTGGTATTGCGGGATGCCCCAGTCCGCGACGTTTTGGCTCTGCTGGCTCGCGCTGCTGGCTTGAACATTGCTTTTACAGGCGGTGCGGCCCCTGGTCAACCGGGCCAGCCCGCAGTGCCTGGTCAGCCGGGAGCCACCGGCTCAGATGAAGGGCCGAAGATTTCTTTGGACATCGAAAATGAGTCGGTGCAAGATGTCTTTAATTACGTGCTGCGGCTCAGCGGGTTGCAAGCTAACCGCCAAGGGCGGACGATTTTTGTAGGGACTAGCTTGCCGATCGACTCGCGCAATATTATCATTCGGACTTTGCGGCTCAATCAAGTTCGGTCTACGGATGCGGCTAACTTTTTGAGCGCTCAAGGGGCGGAAACTCAACTGCCGATTACTCGGGTGACGATTCAAAGCGTGGGCCAGGGAAATGCGGCGCGGGATGTGGAAATTAGGGAACCTGACATTAAGGCGATCGGCGCTAGGGAAGGCACGGGGCCGCTGTTGCTGAGGGGACTGTCGGTGCTGGCGGATTCTCGGCTCAATTCCATCACTTTGGTGGGAGACCCGCGCAAAGTTGACATGGCTGTGGCTTTCTTGACACAGCTAGATTTGCGCCGCCGTCAAGTCGCTGTCAACGTCAAGGTGATCGATATCAACTTGTTGGGAAATAACGACACTAGGAGCAGTTTCTCTTTCGGAATTAATAACAATTTCTTTGTCAATGACAATGGGGCGGCAAGTCTCAATTTTGGCGGCATCAATCCGCCCAATACAACGCAGCTCGATCAGAGCTTGACCGGTAGGCCGATCATCGGCAACCCTTTAGCAGACCTGGAGCCTTTCTACGATGCGAACGGCCGGCGTATCGTGCCGTTTACAGGTCAAGGTCTCGAAGGCCCCGCCAAAGGTGTGTTCCTCCAGCCGACAGCCCCAGTTACTAATGACCCTACGCGAGTTGGAATTACTGATTACGAGCCGGGATCGAGGACAGGCTCAGGAATTGCAGAGTTCGCCCTGTTCCCGGCGTTCCAGTATCCGAGGAGGTTCCTGTCGGCTTTGCGGGCAACTATTCAGAGCCAGAATGCCAAAATCCTGACCGATCCGACTCTGGTGGTTCAAGAAGGAGAAACGGCGAATGTGAATATTACTGATGAAGTGATTACTAACATCACGTCCGACACCGAGACTACCGGAAATACAAGTACCACAACGGTGACGGCAGTCAAAGATAGGGCGGGTTTGCAGTTGGGGGTGGCGATTGATCGAATTGACGACAACGGTTTTGTCTCTCTGCGGGTGAACCCGATTATCAGGACACCCGGCACTACTCAAAACCTTTCGACTGGCCCGAGCACCAATACTATCACTCTGCTGGGCGAGCGTTCGTTGCAATCCGGGCTAATTCGCCTGCGGGACGGTCAGACTTTGATTGTTTCGGGGATTATCCGAGACGAAGAACGGACTACAGCGAACAAGATTCCGATTTTGGGAGATTTGCCGATTATCGGTTCGCTGTTCAGGAGAACCAATAAGACCAACCAGCGGGCGGAGTTGATTGTATTGCTGACTCCGCAGATTTTGGATGATAGCGATCGATCGAACTTTGGCTACCAAAACAACATCAGTCCCGACGCCCGCCAACTGTTGCAGCGCAGTCAGCCCGTCCAGCCGAGACAGTAGGAACGAAGGAAAAATGCCTTGCTGTCAACTTTCCACGCTCTTTCCCCTGAGTCCGACAGTCCGACAGTCCGACAGTCCGACAGGGGTTGAAACCCCTGCCTCAAAGCTAAAGTCCTCTAAAAGAGGACTAAAGAACTGATTAGTCCTCTGCAAGACGACTATAAATCACTCTTTCAGTCGTCTTCAGACGACTTCAGCTATGAGACAGGGACTTCAGCCCCTGGCGGGTTTCGGGAGAATGAAACAGCCCTGGCCCACGGGGAAAAGAAAGGGGAAAGAAAGAAGGAAGAAGGAAAAAACTTTTCCTTTAGCCCTTGACAAATTACATTTTATTCCTTCTATTTCTATTTTTTTGTGATCGGAAATCCACCGAGGCGAGAAATCTTGTCTCCAAGGTGGTATTTTTTTACCTAAATTTTGGGATTAATTACAAAAATTAGCAAGTTCCATATAAATTAAAGGTTCCACCGATCCATAACGGTCGGCAAGACTTTAGAATAATGCAGTGAAAATTAGATGCTGTGGGGTTTTCAGCAGTTAGAAACAAAAATTCCTTCTCTGACCAATTACCCTAGGGTAATTGGTATTCAGCAGGAGTTGTGATTCGGGGAAGCGGACGGGAGCAATCGGGAACCACCCAAACCTCCCAATCCACACCTCAATCCAGTTGATAACTCACAGCTAATAGTTGAACTAACTCTGTTTAACGTAATTTTGCAAATCGAGAAGGACTTCGCAATGAACAAAGGTGAATTGGTTGATGCAGTGGCGGAAAAGGCTAGCGTGACGAAAAAACAGGCAGATGCTGTTTTGAGTGCGGCCCTGGAAGCAATCATGGAAGCTGTCTCCGATGGCGACAAGGTGACGCTGGTCGGTTTTGGCTCGTTTGAGTCGCGGGAACGCAAGGCCCGTGAAGGTCGCAATCCCAAAACTGGTGACAAGATGGAAATCCCGGCAACCAGAGTTCCTGCATTTTCCGCAGGGAAGTTGTTTAAGGACAGAGTTGCACCGCCGAAAAACGCAGAATAGCTGGCGAACTGAGTCTTGATTAGACCTTTACACGGTGGGAATTTAGCTTGGGCAGCCGCACTGGCAGGCTGCCCTGCCTCTGCTATTGTCGATTTTTCTGCGAGTATCAGTCCTTTGGGCCCTCCTGAGTCGGCCTTGAATGCGATTCAAGCTCACTTGAGCAGTCTGACGGCTTACCCAGACCCGGATTATGGAGAGCTCAGGACTGCTTTGGGTGAGGCTTTGAATGTTGACCGGGATTGGATTTTGCCAGGGAATGGTTCGGCGGAATTGTTGACTTGGGCGGCTTGGGATTTGTCGAAGCTGGAGGCGACTTATTTGGTGACTCCGGCTTTTGGCGATTACTCGCGGGCTCTTTCGGCTTTCGGCGCGCAGGTGCTGAAATCTCCTTTGGATCTTAAATCTTGCACCATTGTCAAGAACGGCCAAGATGCCCATTCCACAAGAGATGAATTTTCTTGTGGAACAGGCATGATGCCTGTTCCTAAACAACTAATTGAGAATGGTGCCACATCTGAGTTGGATCTGAAATCGTTGGACGTTGGGGCAGGAAGCCGGTTAGTAACGGATGATTTGTCGGTTTCTAACCGTTCCCTTGTATCCCCTTCTTTTCGTATCCCAGTTCCTCTTGGTCTCGATGCCGCCTCTCGACGAGGTTTGCTACTGAACAACCCGCACAATCCTACGGGTTTGCTGTTTGCTAGGGAGGCGATTTTGCCTTATGTGAAGCAGTTAGGTATGGTGGTGGTGGATGAGGCCTTTATGGACTTTCTACCGCCTTCTGAGCAGGAAACTTTGATCGATGCTGTTGAGGAGTTTCCGAATTTGGTGATTTTACGATCGCTCACTAAATTCTATTCTCTGCCGGGACTGCGGTTGGGCTGCGCGATCGCCCATCCCGATATTCTGCGCCGGTGGCAGTTGCAGCGCGATCCTTGGCCTGTGAATGCTTTGGCTGCTGCTGCTGCTGCTGCTGTGGTGCGAGATACTGTTTTTGAGCGGCAAACCTGGGATTGGCTGCCTGTTGCTCGCCGAGAGCTATTTGAGGGTTTGGCTAATTTACCGGGTTTGCAACCTTTTGCAGGGGCGGCTAATTTCTTGTTGGTTGAGTCGTCGATGTCGGTTTCTTTGATTCAAAAAAGTCTCTTGGAACGACACCGCATTTTGATTCGGGATTGTTTGAGTTTTCCTGAGTTGGGCGATCGGTTTTTTCGGGTAGCTGTGCGCTCCAGGGCGGACAATCTGCGGCTGATTGCTGGACTTACGGATGTTATTCGTTAGTTGACGGTTAACGGTTAACGGTTGACGGTTGACGGTTGACTGTTAACAACCCATAAAAGTTGACAAACCGATTTTATTGATCGTTTGAGCGGACATCCCCAAGAAACCCGGTTTCTATGATATAGCAATCCTTGCAGGAGTCGTAAATTTTTTACCCCACCCCAACCCTCCCCTTATCAAGGGGAGGGAGTAAGAAATTCACAAATGATTTAGGATGGCTAAAAATCTTGGGTTTTGCAGCGAAGTATCTAGGAAGAAACCGGGTTTCTGACCCCGCGCGCAGATCCTCCTAAACTACTAACTAATGACTAAGCTGTCGCGCATTTAAATTGCATATTCAAGGCGGGCGGGACGCCCACCCCACAAAACTTTGATTGTTTTTTGACAGACAATTTAAAAGCAGAACAGCTTACTAACTAATGACTACTGACTACTGACTACTGACTACTGACTACTGACTTCTTTATTTATGCTTGACTATGATTTAGTGATTATTGGTGGAACTCCGGCCGGACGTTATGCTGCTTTGACTGCAACTAATTTCCCGGCCCGCGTTGCTTTGGTGGAACCGCTAAGTAATTCCCAAGATTTGCCGACTGGGGGGAAAGATTCGATCGACCTTGGTTTGAGATACAGCCAAACTTTGAGGGAGGCTGCTCGTTTTGCTCAGCAGATCAGCCGCCAGCAGTTGGGGGTGCGCTGGGAAGTCGCCAATTCCTCCATGCCGATCAAATTGGGGTTTGACGGGGTTCTCAAGTGGGCCGAGGGTGTTGTTTCTAATTTGTCAGAAATTGATTCTCTCGGCCTTTTGGCTGCTCGGGGGGTCGATGTTATTTTTGGCAACGGCGAGTTTGTTGCGAAACCGGATTTGGCTTTTGTTGTCGGCGAGCGAAAATTGCGATCGCTTTGTTATTTGCTAGCTTGTCCAACTCTGCCGGCGATTCCCAATATTGAAGGACTTTCGTCTGCTGGCTTTTTTACTTCGGAAACTGTTGGGGAATTAGCAAAACTTCCCCAGTTGCCTAAAAGTTTGGCTGTAATTGGCGCAGATCCCAGCGGTGTCGAAGTGGCTCAGACTTTTGCTCGGCTGGGGGTTGCTGTCACTTTGGTAGTGAAAAGTTCGCACATTTTGGCTAAAGAAGACCGAGAGGCTGCTGGGTTGGTTCAAGCTGCAATGGAAGCTGAAGGAGTGCGGATTCTGACTGCTACTGAGGTGACTCAAGCGAGGGTGATTGATGGTAAAAAGTGGATTCAAGCTGGGCCAAGGGCGATCGAAGCTGAGGAGATTTTTCTGGCCGCCGGTAGAGGACACAATTTTTCCTCATTAAATCTCGAAGAGGCTAAGGTTAAATTCAGCGATCGGGGCGTGATTTTAAATGAAAAGCTGCAAACAACTAATCATCGCATTTACGCGATCGGCGATGTTGCTGGGGGTTATCCGTTCCCTCACATCGCTAATTACGAAGCTGCCGTTGCTGTGAAAAATGCTTTGTTTTTGCCAATGTTTCAAATAGATTATCGCGGGATTCCTTGGGCGATTTTTTCTGACCCGCAATTGGCGAGGGTTGGCTTGACTGAAGCGCAAGCAAGGCGCCGTTTTGGAGATGATCTAATTGTTTGTAGGGAATATTTCAAGAATGTTGAAAGAGCTCAAATGTCGGGGGATACCACTGGTTTTTGTAAGATTGTCGGGCGTCGCAACGGGGAGATGTTGGGAGCGAGTATTGTCGGGCCGCAAGCTGCTGAGTTGATTCACACGATCGCTTTGGCTGTGCGTCACGGGATGAAGGTTGAGGCGATCGCCCAACTTCCTTATATTTGGTCGAGTTTTTCGGCAATTAACGGTCAAACTGCTGCTGTTTGGGAGTCGCAGCGTTTGGGCAGCAATACTTTTTCGCGCAATTTATGGGAGAATTTGTTTCACTGGCGCAGGTATTGGAACTAAAAAAATCACAGGGGTAATGGGTAATTCGTAATTGTAAGTATGTGAGTGGTCAAATATAATTAACTTGGGCTAGTTCCATAGTCTACTTCTGAACTTCGGCATTTAATGCCTGATTCACTTATTAGAGTGGGGCAGCTTGTTGTGGCATCTGGACAAATAATTCGGCTGGCGATTCCTGGAATCCCAAGTTATCCCAAATCTGACGTCAAAACTCAATTTATTCTGGGGGAGACTTAATCATGCTCCGCCATAATTGTACTAATGACATTAAATTATAACCTAAACTAGACTTGAAATTTAATAGGCGATCGCAGACAAGCAAGCATCGGTGTCAAAAATACTCTGAAGTAGCTGATTAGCCTCTTAAATTCCTCTTCTATCAACTGCTGTTCTTCAATCAGCCTTAGCCTCTTTCATTTTCTACTTAGTTTTAACTCAAGTATCAACAGCTCGCTCTTCCATGAAAACTTCAACTATTTTTTTAAACTCGTGTTTTCATAATTTGAGCCACAAAGTATATTAAGAAAAATGTAATTCACTGAATACCAGAGTAGAGCGAGCGAAAATAGTAGATAGTAACTCTCAGAAGCTTCAGACTTTACAGAAGCAGTAGGAATACGTAGATATGGTTAGCATAAAAAATCTTTTTCTAGGATATCACATTAACGAACAAATATACGCAGGCACTCGAACTCTAGTGTATCGCGGCCTTCGGTGTTCAAATGGGCAACCCGTAGTGATCAAACTGCTGCGAAATGACTTTCCTCGCTTCAACGAGCTGGTTCACTTCCGCAACCAGTACGTCATTGCTAAAAACTTAGAGATCCCCGGCAGTGTCAAGGCATACAGCCTGGAGACTTACCATAACCACTATGCTCTGGTGATGGAAGACTTTGGCGGAATTTCTTTATGTAGCTACCTCGCTAGTCTAGCAGAAGCTAGCCAGGAACCCCTAAAAGGCTTGCCCGTTAGCGAGTTTCTGCCTATTGCGATTCAAATCGCCAACTCCCTCGACGGACTTTATCGCCACCACGTCATCCATAAAGACCTCAAACCTGCCAACATTCTGATTAACCCCACCAGCAAACAAGTCAAGCTGATTGACTTCAGCATCGCTTCCCTACTACCGCGCGAAACCCAAGAAATTCAAAATCCCAACGTGCTCGAAGGCACCTTACCTTACATATCTCCCGAACAAACTGGGCGAATGAACCGAGGTATTGATTACCGCACAGATTTCTACTCGCTGGGAGTCACATTCTACGAATTACTAACAGGAAAGTTACCATTCCAAACAGACGATCCAATGGATTTGGTACACTGCCACCTCGCCAAACAGCCCCTCCCAGCATCAAGTGTAAACCATAGCGTTCCATTGGTGCTGTCTGAGATTGTCGGCAAACTGATGGCAAAGAATGCTGAAGCTCGCTATCAAAGCGCCCTAGGACTCAAGTTTGATTTGGAAACGTGTTTATTCCAGTGGAAAGAAACAGGGAGGCTAACTAACTTTAAAATAGGGGAGCGAGATTTGTGCGATCGCTTCATCATCCCAGAAAAATTATACGGTAGAGAAACCGAAGTATTCTCCCTGCTATCGGCCTTCGAGCGCGTGAGTGCCGGCAGCACCGAAATGATTCTCGTTGCGGGTTTCTCCGGCATTGGTAAAACCGCTGTTGTCAACGAAGTTCACAAACCAATTGTGAGACAGCGTGGCTACTTCATCAAAGGCAAATTCGACCAATTTGCGCGCAGCCAGCCATTCTCAGCTTTTGTACAAGCTTTTCGCGATTTAATGGGACAATTGCTCTCGGAAAGCGATGCTAAAGTTGAGGAGTGGAAGACTCAAATCCTGGCAGCATTGGGCGAGAATGCTCAGGTAATCGTTGAGGTAATTCCCGAACTAGAGCGGATTATTGGCTCGCCACCCCCGGCACCAGAACTCGTCGCCAGTGCTGCCCAAAATCGCTTCAATCGGTTATTCGAGAACTTCATCTCTATCTTTGCCACTAAAGAACATCCCCTCGTTATTTTCTTAGACGACTTGCAATGGGTAGACTCAGCCTCATTGAAGTTAATTCAACTCCTGATGAGCGATCGCTCACGGCGCTATCTCTTTTTAATTGGAGCGTATCGAGATAACGAAGTTTTTCCTGCACACCCTTTGATGGTGACATTAGCCGACATTCAAACAACCGGAGCTACGGTAAACACCATTACTCTAGATCCGCTTGAGCGCTTCCATTTGAATTGTCTGATTGCCGAGACCTTAGCTTGTTCTACAGCGTTGGCTCAGCCTTTGACAGAACTCGTTTATCAGAAAACCAAAGGCAATCCATTTTTTAGCACACAATTCCTCAAATCTTTGCATGAAGATGGGATAATTGAATTTAATTTTGCAGCTCGGTATTGGCAGTGCGATATTGCTAGAGTCCGAACCTTGGCTCTAACGGATGATGTACTAGAATTCATGGCACTTCAGTTGCGAAAGCTGCCAGCCCGGACACAGGAAGTTTTAAAGTTAGCTGCTTGTATTGGCAATCAGTTCGATTTGGCTACATTAGCAATTGTTGATGAAAATTCACCAACAGAAACAGCAACAGCTTTGTGGAAAGCATTGCAAGAAGGGTTGATTTTACCAGTTAGCGATGTTTATAAATTTTATCAAGAATGTGGTAACAGTTTATCAAAATCAATCACTGGAGAAGAATCCGAGCAATCACCAGTTAACAATGACCAATTAGTTAAATACAAATTTTTCCACGATCGCGTCCAACAAGCAGCCTATTCCCTCATTCCTGAAGATCAAAAGCGCTCTACTCACTTAAAAATCGGTCAACTGCTGTTAAAGAATACGCCCGAAGCCGATAGAGAAGAAAGAATGTTTGATATTGTCAACCACTTGAATGTGGGAGTAAATCTAATTACCCACGAGCTAGATAGGGAGCAATTAGCACGGTTAAATCTGGTTGCCGGAAAGAAAGCTAAAGCTGCTACTGCCTATTCTGCTGCGGTTGAATATTTAAATATTGGCACAGAATTACTGGCTGTAAATAGTTGGGAGAATCAATACGAACTAACATTAGCGCTGCATATCGAAGCAGCAGAAGCGGCATATCTAAGCGGTGACTTTGACCGGATGGAGACATTAGCATCACTCGTGGAAAGCTGCGCCAAAACGCTACTGGACAAAGTGAAAGTATATGAAGTACGAATAGAAGCTTATATGGCGCAAAATAAGCTACAGGAAGCCCTGAATACAGGGTTGCCAGTCTTACAGCAGTTGGGGGTAGAGTTTCCCTCCGAGCCAAATTTCTCTGATATTGGACAGGCACTAGGAGAAACCGCGTCAATTTTGAGCGGAAAGGGAACTGAGGACTTAATCGATCTCCCTCTGATGACAGATCCTCAACAACTAGCAACTATAACGATTCTGTCAAGCCTATTTTCTCCTGCCTACGTAGCGCTGCCGCCACTCGCGCCTTTGGTAATTTGCAAACAGGTCAACTTATCTGTCCAATATGGCAATGCTTCTTTGTCTCCCTATGCTTTTGCCATATATAGTTTTCTTCTCTGTGGCATGGGAGATATTGAGCGGGGCTATCAATTAGGCGAACTTGCTTTACGTCTCGTGTCAAAATTAAATGCCACAGAAATTCAAGCGAAGACATCCGCAATGGTGCATTCTGGTATTCAACCTTGGAAAGAACACCTCAGAAACACCTTAGAACCTTTGCTGTCAGATTATTTTTGTGGGCTGGAAACTGGAGAGTTAGAATTTGCTGGCTATGCTATCTATGAATACAGTTATTATTCGTATTTTATTGGCAAGCAACTAACGCAACTCGAACGAGAGATAGCAAGCTACGCAGATGCCGTTAGTAAAATTCACCAGGAAGCAGCACTTTCTTATCTGAAAATTTGTTGGCAAGCCGTTTTGAACTTGATAGGAAGAGCGCAAGACCCATGCCATTTAAAGGGAGAAGCCTACGACGAAGAGACAATGTTGCAACTGTATCATCGAACCAATAACTACCTGGGAATTCATTACTTATACTTGCACAAACTTGTGCTTTGTTATTTGTTTGAAAATTACCCAGAGGCTTTGAAAAATATGGCTCAAATAGAAAGTTATTTGAGCGCAGCTTCAGGGCAGATAACTGTTGCCATCTTCTATTTCTACGATTCTCTAGTGAGGTTGGCGGTGTATTCTGATACTCCAGAGTCTGAGCAACAGGAAGTTCTTGACAGAGTACAAGCTAATCAAGAAAAAATCCAGAAATGGGCGCATCATGCCCCCATGAATCATCTCCATAAATTCTATCTAGTAGAGGCAGAACGGCATCGGGTTTTAAACCAAAAAATAGAAGCGCTTGAGATGTACGACAAGGCGATCGCCCTCGCCAAAGAAAACGAATACCTCAACGAGGAAGCTCTAGCTCACGAACTCGCTGCTAAATTCTATTTAGAATGGGGTAAAGAAAAACTGGCAAAACCTTATTTAATTGATGCTTACTATGCTTACGCTCGTTGGGGAGCAAAAGTAAAGATTGACCATTTAGAACAGCGTTATCCCCAATTGCTTGCTGTGATCCTGCAACAGGAGCGAACTCGGCAGAATCCGACCGAAACAACTCACACATCCAGCAGTGAATCATCCGTATCTAACACGAATAGAACAATTATCGGTAGCACTAGCAGTTGGGGCTTAGTAGATTTGCCGACAGTAATCAAAGCTTCTCAAGCTCTATCGAGCGAAATTAAACTCGATCAATTGCTCACTACCCTCATGCAAGTGGTGGTAAAGAATGCCGGAGCACAAACCGGAGCATTAATTTTGAATGAAGAGGGAAACTGGAGGATAAACGTCCACTGCACCAACCGTCAAGACTGCCTTCTGCAATCAATGCCGGTTGAGGAGAGCGAAGTAATTCCTCTGACCCTGATCAACTACGTCAAACGTACAAAGGAAACCCTGATTTTTGATGATGCTAGCAATCAACCAAGATTTGCATCTGACCCCTACATAATCCACCACCAACCTCAAAGCCTGCTGTGCACTCCGATCAGCGAGCGAGGGAAAATGATGGGGATTTTGTATTTGGAAAATAATTTAGCAACAGGGGCATTCACGAGCGATCGCGTCGCCATCCTCAACATCCTGTGCTCGCAAGCAGCAATTTCCTTACAAAACGCCCGACTGTATCAACAATCCCAGGAATATGCCCAAAAACTAGAGCTTTATCTCAGCGATCTCAAACAGATGCAGTTGCAATTGGTACAGGGTGAGAAAATGTCGGCTCTGGGAAATTTAGTCGCAGGTGTAGCCCACGAAATTAACAATCCCGTAGGCTTTATCGCCGGCAACTTGCAACCTGCTCAAGAATACGTGGGGGATTTATTCAATTTGATTGATTTGTATCAAGAAAAATTTCCCAATCCGGGAGTGGAAATTGAAGCAGAAATTGAGGATATGGACTTAGAGTATTTGCGAGAAGATTTGCCCAAATTGATTGGCTCAATGCAGGAAGGAGTCGAGCGCATCCGCAATATCAGTACGAGTCTGAGAACGTTTTCCAGAGCAGATAGCGATCGACCAGTTGCTTTCAATATTCACGATGGACTTGAAAGCACTCTGCTAATTCTCAAGCACCGTTTAAAAGCCAGCGAGTTCCGCCCTGCCATTGAAGTTGTGAGAGAGTATGGTAACTTACCCCTAGTGAAATGCTTTCCCGGACAGTTAAACCAGGTATTTATGAATGTGCTGGCTAATGCCATTGACGCTCTGGAGGAGTCCAATAAGGGGCGGAGTTTTAGTGAAATTAAAGCCCTACCTAATCAAATTACGGTTCAAACTGCTCTGAGCGAATCCAACAATCAGGTTTTGATACGCATTAAGGATAATGGAGTGGGGATGTCGGCAGAAGTCCAGGAAAACATCTTTAACCACTTATTCACCACCAAGTCTGTAGGTCAAGGAACAGGATTAGGATTGTCGATAGCCCATCAAATTGTTGTGGAAAAACATGGAGGTACATTAGTGGTGAATTCTTCTTTGAACCAGGGTTCGGAGTTTGTGATTTCTATTCCGGCGTGAGCATTTCGTAGTAGGTCTTTAGCGCAATTAGTGCTGCCTCGCAATTACAAGACACGTTATTAGAAGAAACAGGAAACTGGGCACGGGGAACGAGCAACAGGCTAGGGGTTTTCGTGCTAGGAGCTAGCGACTCGGGACTAGGGAAACAAAGAATCTAGACTAATTCCCCCATCCTCCGCCCGCACCTTATTCGTGATTGAGACAGCGGTTTGCAACCGCCTGCTTTACCAACTCTCTTCCCTTTTTTTGTGCCCGGTTTTGAGTTAAGAATTCCCTTGAGATTTTCAGCCTCTACCTTACCGAAATGAAAGCAGCTATTATGCTACTCAGATTGTGGAGTTAAATTTCATAATATAATCAGGTGCGCGCACCCTAGGTTAATAAGGTGCGCGCTTGACGCTGAGATGTACGAAGAGGGTGGGATTTGAACCCACGTTAGAGTTGCTTTTAAAATAGATTTCGAGGCAATTTTAGAAATACTTTTGTCTTGACCGATCGCCCGCTTGATGGGGTGGAGTTAAAGCAAAAAGTGGTATATACCGAAGTGGTTTATATACCACTCATATATACCACTGCCTATAAAACTGCACATTGGGCTAAAGAAGCGGATAGCATCAAAGCCTTGTGGAGTAAGGAATGTACGGAGAGGGTGGGATTTGAACCCACGTTAGAGTTACCCCTAAAGTAGATTTCGAGTCTACCGCATTCAACCGCTCTGCCACCTCTCCAATTGATTTGAGATGTGAGCTAAAAGTATTTTACCGCACAGTGTGCCAGATTGTAAATCTTTATAAAAAAGAAGTTTGATTTTCTTCAGATTCCAGAGTGGTCTTAAATCCCCCTGCTGGAGTCCACTGGAGGGCTCCGTCGCGGCCTGTCCAGAATATCTGGGCTTTGCTTTGGCGCAGTTGGGCTGCGGTTTCTGGGTCTATTTCGTTAGCAGAGGCGATCGCCACTTGTGGCCCCACTGCGCTTAATAACTCAGCCGTCAGGGCTTTTCCTGACCACCACAGCACTTGAGCCGGCTTCAAGGTTCCCGTTGCTGCCAATTTTTTTTGCACTTCCGGTGTCATTTCACCGACGAGCAACCAAGTTCGATTTCCCACCAGGAATTCTACCACCGGAATCTCCGCATTCACGAACTGCAACCGCGTCGAACCCAGATCAACTGTACTGTTAGTTTCTAAAGGAAAGTAAACGCCTTGGCGAGATTGCACAGCCGTCATAAATTCCTGATTGTTGCCACGGTGAATTTGTTTGGGAGCGTTGTTATCATAAAATGTTTTAATTGGCAAGCGTTCTAGTAATTTTCCCCAACCACCGCTCAAACCTAAATGACCGTGAGAGGCGATCGCAAAATTAACAGAATTAACTCCTTGCTGCTGCAAAAAAGGCAACACTGTAAACCTTACGGTATTTTCATCACCGCTATTAATTAGCGCCACTTTTCCCCTATCTTGAATTACTAACACTGGTTCGCCAGATGTCGCCAGCAAAGTAACTTGAAATAAAGAGGATTGAACGTGCCAAGCTGGCAAAACTATGATACTTATTCCCGCCACCAGCGCCAGCGGCAAAATCCAAGCAGATGAAAAACTCGGCAGCGACACAACTCTACTTTCTTCCTTCTTCCTTCTTCCTTCTTCCTTCTTCCTTCTTCCTTCTTCCTTCTTCCTTCTTCCTTCTTCCTTCTTCCTTCTTCTTTCTTCCCCCAATCCAAACCCAGCAAATTAAACTGTAAAGCGCGATTAGCTGAAATACCGATACTTGACCGACAGCTACCGAATTACCGGGTAATTGCGAGAAATATTGGGCGATCGCAATTAACCCCTTTGCCGGATAGTCCAGCAGTTGTGCTAAAACACTGCCAGCGGGCGGAAAAATCAATCCAGCTAAAGCGCTAACCATCCCCCCAATACTCAAAATCCACAGCAAAGGAGCCGCAATAATATTGACTAAAATGCTGTAAGGTGATACCACACTAAAAACGTAAAGTAACAGCGGCAATACCCAAACTGAAGCGGCGATCGGAACCACAAGAATCGAAGCGATCGCGGGTGGCATCCAGTCCAACTTTGCCATCAGTGGCGGCGTGGTCACGATTAACCCCAAAGTCGCCAAAAAACTCAGTTGAAAACCTAAATCCCAAATCCACAAAGGGTTAACCAGCAATAAAATAGTAGCAGCGATTAACAGCAATCCCAGCGGCTTAACTTGGCGGCTCAGCACCAAAGCAAATAGTGTTCCAAATCCCATCAAAGCGGCGCGGCATACTGATGGTTCAAAGCCAGTTAGCCCCACAAGCAAAAATAAAGCACCGACGCCAAAGCTAAATTGTAATTGTTTGGAAAAACGCCTGGTTAAAGCTAGAACTAAAGCCAAAACCATCGAAACTTGAGTGCCGGAAGCTGCGATCGCGTGGGCTAATCCAGCCTGCACAAAATAGTCGCGGATGTTGTAAGGTAAATCTACTGCTTGTTTGCCGAGGGCGATCGCACTGATTAAGGGCCCTTCGGGAACATTTAACTGCGATAGTTGCGATCGCACGATCCGCTGCCGCATCGCTTGAATTTTCGATGGCTGCATCCCGCTGGGCTCCAAGAAAGCAGCCGTTTGGCTGTTAACTCGATTTACATCGGCGATCGCATTTTCTCTCCTCCAGTCGATTTGACGGCCTTTGAGCCCTACAAAAGCCCCTTCTCTGGCTAAATATGCTTGAAAATTAAAAGCCCCTGGATTCGACGGTGGCTGCGGTTTGTACAAGGAGCCCACAACTGCGATCGTATTGTCGGCGTACAAACCCGTTGCTTGCAGCAGAGGCAGTGTAACGTAGAGTTTGCCGGATACTGGGCGGTTGACAACTGCTCCTCCCTCGCCGCCGTTGATTTCGCTAACTAAATCTGTTTCTAGCCAAAATTGCGATCGTCCCGATCGAGTCAATCGAGGCGTACTGACAACTCTACCGCGAACTGTCACTGCCACTTCTTGAGTGTTCCCGCCAGCCGGAATCAGTTTGCTGATGTCATCTATTGCCGGTTGGGGCGATCGAACTGCAAAATAAACACTAGCTAGAAATGCCAGCAAACCCGCAACTGCCCACACCCATTTCGCTCTCGGCAGCATCTCCAACAAACTCAACTCTTCCCTCGCATCTAAGGGTTCTTCCAGAGCATTTTCTTTTTGTCGGCTGCGTCTTTTCTTAGTAATTTTGACAGAAGTTTTAGTAAAATTTCGCAACAATTTCGGCAGGGCGATCGCCACCGCTATTCCCAAAGCAAGTATCGCGTATCTACCCCAAGGAACCGCTGTAGAAATCAATCCCAAAATGTATGCAAGACAGAAGATGACACCCGTTGCTTGATTCATTAATTAATTAGCAATTTAGAGGGGGAATATTTCAGGGAAAACTATGCGGAACTTAGGCACTCCTTACCAAAGAAACCGGGTTTTTCAACCGGGATAAATGGCTAAAAGCCGTGTATTTCGATAAAAAACCTGGTTTTTGGCTACCGATGCGTAAGTTATGGCAAAATTTCTTTCCTTACATTCTTTCCCTTCCCGTTCCCCTTCCTCTTCCTCTTCTAAATAGACAGCCCCAATTTTAAACCGAAAGCCGCGTGCAGCACCATAAGTGCAAGGGCCGTCGTGCCTAAATAAGCGTGAACCGCGCGCAGTGCCAGCTTATTGCCTCCAAAACCAGTCAGCGAAATCAAGCTGCCAACAGCCAGCAAAACCAGCACTGCCGAACCCGTCCAAAAATGCGGACTTTCCATGACTGGCTGGTGCTGCATCACCAGCGACAGCAAGCCGCCTGTATAGCCCAAAGCTAGAAACAGAAACATCCACGGTGCAAGCTTGCGGTGATCCGAGCGACTTTTGAGTGCGACATCTTTATCGGCGGCCAAACGTCCCTGCCATCCCGTATACCCGACAAAACTGCCCATCGCCACAACCACTATTCCCATCATTACAGGGTGTCCCCAATGGGTAATTGGTTCGGGAATTCCCAGACTGCGAAATTGACTGGCGATGGGTTCTAGTAGTTCGCTTAAATTTACCATTTGATGCAGACTCCAAACTGGGCGATAAATATTTTAGGACTAATCATTAAAGTATTATAAAATTAGTTTAGCAAGTGCGAGCGTACACTTCCAAGAGCCGTTTAACCTAAAAGCCAAACATTGGCTAGAAGCCTAGATATACGCAAAACTTAGCCGGCCCAAGCCGGCTGTGAGATGTTTTACAGCAGTGATGCTGCTTCAAGTTAATTATTAGCCTGATAGGCTAAATCTAAGAGCAAAAATAAACGCCATTCGCCCGCACATCACACCCCGTGGGCTGCCTTTTGCCCAATCTTCACAGCCTCATCCTCACTCTGGATGTTAAATTTTACCTGCCTGCTTAAAGTTAATTTCAATTCCTTGACTTTTGAATGCCAAAGTGAGAAATTAACATCGCAGCCGACGAGCCGTCGCACTTCTCAATTTTGCTAATCGCTCTCAAGGGAGAATCAACTGCTGAAAAAAACTAGAGGTTCCAAGTTTGAGACTTCTGGCATAAAGTATGCCGTCTGCCCAGGCTCACTTCGATCGACTGAGCGCTAAACCGTCTGAAGGTACCCTGATAGCACCCTTGTCTGTTGAGCAGCCATCGCTGTGCACCTAAATGAACCCTCTCAACTAACTCGCTGGGGATTCGGTTTTAGCAGACAAGCAGCCACTTTCGTTGTCGCCTTCCTCGGAACCGTGCAATCGCTACACTCACTGGGCCGTCGCTAAAGTAGCTTCCGAAGGTTGGATTTGATACTTTACGAGATTTGCCAGTTCTTGTAACTGATTAATCGCTTCTGCACCTTCTAGTTTCATGAGTTCGCGGTCGTCCCGCATCTCAGTCCAAGTGATACCGTAATCTGACACTAAAAATCGAATCAGATGGTTGTCCGTCAAACTGACCATAAATGAGGCACTGTTCATCTGACCCCCGCAAGTGTAGCAGGATGCCAGATAACCCCGATGCTCTAGCACGATCGCTAAAGCTTGGAGGTTCATTACCAAATCTTGAACGAATTTACGGTGTTGTTCTGCAAGTCTCAGAAACACAGTTCTCCTCCTATCACCACACCGTGTATTTTACATCCCATTTAATAATTTCTTAATAAGTGGGTCTTTAGGTGCTGGTTCAGTATACGTTTAGTATGCTCAAAAAAAATCGGATTAGCGACCTCTTCAGCCTACCTATACTAGATTAACCGAGTTGTGCTCGAAACGAAGTATCAGCAGCGACATTCAGCCAAAACAGGCTCTCGCGGGGGACTCCAGCCGGAAAATTTGCCTGCTGTCAGAGCTGATTCAGCCGTCAGAGACCCCAAAGATACAAATAACTAATGATAGTAATGAAATTAGTTAAGTATAAGAGTTCAATCGCCCTGGGGATACTCCTCCCAAAGCGTCGTCGTCTGCCGCAAGCTCCGAAAATCGCCATTCCCCAAAATCAAGTGATCCAGTAGCGGAATCGACAAAAACTGCGCTCCCGCCAGCAACTGCCGCGTCAAAGCAATATCCTCCGGGCTTGGTTCCACAATCCCGGAGGGGTGATTGTGCGAGATAATCGCCCGCGTCGCCCCCTGGCGGATCACCTCGCGAAAAATATCCCGTGGGTGAGCCAAAGTTTCCGTTGCTGTGCCGATCGTAATTACCTGAGTTCCCAGCAGCCGATTTTTCACATCTAGCAGCACCACAGCAAAACGTTCCTGAGACTGCCACATCAAATCCTGACTCAGGGCATCAGCCGCCGCTTGCGGAGAGTCAACCACAGCCATTTCCGGCGGCCGCGACTGAAATACCCGCTTCCCCAACTCCACCGCAGCCAAAATCGAAGTCGCCTTAGCAGGGCCAATCCCGTGAATCTGCGTCAACTCCTGCACGCTAATGGTGCGTAGCACAGCCAGAGCATCACGTTGGTGCAAACTCAACTGATTTAAAATATACTGTCCGAGCCCGACGGCGGAAAGTTTGCCGGGTCCCTGACCAGTACCCAGGAGAATCGCAATCAATTCCGCAGTCGCCAAACTTTTTGGGCCGCCGGCCATCAACCGTTCCCGTGGCCGTTCACTCGTTGGCAAATCGACAATTCTCAAGCTGTAAGTCATAGCTGCACCCGCACCGCAAGCTCAACAATTAGACAATTTTAGCCGATCGATTTGCGTTCTTCAATTCGTACAATCACCCAAAAAAGCCTCGATCGTTAACCGAGGCTGTTGGCAGATAAAATCTAAGGCAACGTTTCACAAGCGATCGAGTCTCGATCTCGATCGAGCTTAAACGGATCGCCCGGATATGCCTCTAACACTCGCTGCGCTTCGGCTTGAGTCGCAAAGTCAGAACAGTTGCAATCCGAGTTAACGCAACTCGGAAAATCGGCACTTTTAACCTTCTCTTTAGAAGACTCATAAATAACTTTCTTGGTATCTTCCTTTGGCTGCTGTGCATCAAGAGCAATCTCTGCGGTTCGCTCAACAGATTTGGCTGAAGATGGCAATTTGCGATCGGACTCTGGTTTGGCAAGTGCAGGTGTGGCAGTAGAAATGGCAGGTTTCGGTTTTGGTGTCGGCGTTTTCACAGCTTCCGGCTTGGATGTCGGCACTGCCGAAAGCAGTGACGGCTTAGCGGTTTGAGAGGATACTAGCGGATCGCTTGGGGCCGGAAGCGCCACTGAAACTTCCTGAGACGGAGGGGGCGCGGTGACGCCAACAAGCACAAACGAAGCCGCCATCAACCCGCCGTACATCGCGATCGATCGCTTGCGGGTTGGTGCGCCCACCCATTTCGGATTAACAATACCCAGAAAGAAGGCCGGGATAGACAATAGAAAGCTGAAGACGAAAAAATTAAACATAGCGATTTTTAGTAGCAGTAAAAAAGAGAAGTCATCCAGGACGCAGACACCCGGTTTCTTTTACCAAAATCCGAGGTGAAGCACGAAGGATATCTGTTTAAAGAACCTGATTTATTTAATTTCTGTGTGTAAGTCCTGAGAAGTTAACTTCCTTATTTATCCGCAGGCAAACTCACAAATCCCTATGATTTAGGAAGTAAACTAGAACGTTGGAGAGCCAACCCTGGTGCAACCGGGTTTCTTAGTCAGTCCTGGGCACACTAAAAGACCAAAAACCCGGTTTCTGCGTCAATATTTATTCAAAAAGCGACGAGTTGTGGAAAAAACCTGTTTTTTTGCATAAGTCCTGTTAGGGTTTTTCTCCTTACTAAAGCCACGATTTTTCCCTACAGTTTGCGATCGCACTCCGACACCTATAAACCGGGATTTTTAATTGCAGTAAATGAGTAGAACCAAGTATTTTTCTTAAAAAACTAAGTTTCTCGCCCCAACCGGGCGTAAGTCCTGGTAAAATTTCTTGTAATGGTGTCAAAAAAGTGAAATGCATACCCAGCTACCTTCAGCGCAAAGGTGCGCTTACCCTAAATTCTGGCCATTCAGTTGAGGCCAGCAGCCCCGATGAAACTGGTTGTGGCGCCTTAGGTGCTGTAACCCCAAGCAAAACGAATGAAGCTGCCATCAAGCCGCCGTACAAGGCAGTTGATCGCTTGCGAGTTCCCAGTCCCACCCATTGAGGATTTAGCAGACCCAGACAAAAAGCCGGTGTGGAAAACATGAAAGTTAATACAAACAAGCTGGACATCACACACCTCCGACTAGCGAATTGCAGCGATTAATTACTTTTATCTCCAATTAATAGCTCACAAATCCGCTTAAAAAAGTGGTAATTTAGGATTTATAACTTGAGAATTATTGATGTTTATCAAACAATAATAAAATTTTAAAAATCTCTTACTTTAGGTAGTTGTTAAAAAAAAAAGAGCTTTCTAGAGAAGCCAAAAATTTAGCTTAAAATAGACACTAAATTCCTTACTCAAAATATGAAAGTCCGCTTTAATGTAGTGCGCCAAAATCAAAACGAGGCTCCTCGGGTTCACACTTACACCCTAGATGTGGAAGAGAGCAATACCATCCTAGACTGCCTCAACAGTATTAAGTGGGAACAGGACGGCACTTTAGCTTTTCGCAAAAATTGTCGCAATACAATTTGCGGCAGTTGTTCTATGCGAATTAACGGTCGCTCAGCATTAGCTTGCAAAGAAAATGTAGCCAGCGAACTGGCAAGACTGCAAAAAATAGCTGCTTCCAGCTCAGCAGAAATGCCTACTGATTTCATCCCAGAAATCACCGTCGCCCCAATGGGAAATATGCCGGTCATTAAAGATTTGGTTGTTGACATGAGCAGTTTTTGGGACAACCTAGAAGCAGTTGAACCCTATGTCAGCACCGCCTCGCGAGCAATTCCAGAACGCGAATTTCTGCAAACTCCAGAAGAGCGATCGAAACTCGACCAAACCGGCAACTGCATCCTCTGCGGTGCGTGCTATTCTGAGTGCAACGCCCGCGAAGTCAACCCGGAATTTGTCGGCCCCCACGCCCTCGCCAAAGCTTACCGCACGATCACCGACTCCCGCGACAGCGAAACCGAAAATCGGATCGAAAAATACAACGAAGGCACCGCAGGTGTCTGGGGATGCACCCGCTGTTACTACTGCAACTCGGTTTGTCCGATGGAAGTTGCGCCGATGGATCAAATTGGTAAGATTAAACAAGAGATTCTCGATCGCAAAGATGATCAAGCCAGTCGATCGATCCGCCACCGCAAAGTCTTAATCGATCTGGTCAAAGAAGGCGGCTGGATAGATGAGCGCAAGTTTGGGATCGAAGTAGTAGGAAACTACTTCCGCGACGTTAAAGGTTTGCTGAGTCTGGGCCCGTTGGGTTTGAGAATGATCGCTCGCGGCAAGTTCCCGCTGTTTTTTGAACCTTCTGAAGGTACCGAAACCGTGCGAAATCTGATCGAATCGGTTCAAAGTTTAGAAAAGTCGGCAGATTAGCGATCGGCTGTCCTTTTCCTGGTAAATTACAAGTTGTGCGATCGCAAAGCTTCCCAAAATTCATCACTCAAAACACGAAACTCAAAACTTTTAAATGACTGCTAAAACTCCTCCATCCCCAAAACCGACAACCCCAAATACCCCAAAACCAGAACCAGCCTTTGGATGGAATGCCTACGCCGAACAAATCAACGGACGATTTGCGATGGTGGGGTTCGTGGGACTTTTGCTGCTAGAATTCTTCACCCGCCAGGATTTTTTTACCTGGCTGGGCCTGCGTTAAATTAATCAAAATCAATTAAAAATGGAAGCTGAAAATTTATCGATATTTCAGCTTCCATTTAATTCTTAAGAGTTATTTAAAATAAAGTTTATCAAATTAGAAGTACAAAATTATAACATATATAGTTGCATACAAACATATAATTTTCCCAAGTTAATAGTAGTTGCTTGTAGTGCGATCGTCCTTGAATTATAGGGACACGGCATTGCCGTGCCCTGACTCCCAAGTTTCGTTCAAACTAATTTCCAGTTGTTTCACGGACGGTCAAACTGTACTTGCCTCTACCTTTTGGAGGCGGCTCGTAAGCATTGACAATGACGCGATAGCGACCATTCGCAGACAAGGTAACAGAAATCTCTGAATTGGAATTTTGCTGCGTTGCATCATCATTTTCTCCAAGTAGCTCGCCCTGGGAGTTGAAAATAGCGAGATAAGTATCAAACTCGGTACTTTCTACGGTAATAATCACTTTCTGACCCTGAGTGCCTTCAAAGGTATACTCGTCGTACAAACTGCTGTCTGAGGGCAGTACAGAAGACTTAGCAGGGCTGAGTTCTCCGTTTTGCTCTAAAATGATTTTAGATGAACCCGCATCAGGACTCGGCCGAGGTTCTAGAGTAGGGCTCTGAGTTGGCGAACTTTGTGGTGATGGCGACGGGTTGGGACTTGCTTGAGCTAAAACACCCTTTTCAGCAGGCTTCCCATCAGTTAAATTTTGAGGAAATTCTGCTGAAATGAGGGTGGAACTACTGTTAGCAACTCCACCTAAATTTGAAACTGGCGGCGAGACAGTCGGCTTGCCAGAAAAAGTAGCTACCAGAGCAATTGGCGCGATCGCCCACAATCTAACTTGACGCATGAATTACCTCGGTTTGCAACGAAGAAGGAAGGAAGAAGTCAGTAGTCAGTAGTCAGTAGTCAGTAGTCAGTAGTCAGTAGTCAGTAGTCATGAGTTATTTGTTAGGTGCTACCCATGCCCAATGCCCCATACTTCGACTTCGCTCAGCACAAGTGCTCAATGCCCAATGCCCAATGCCCAATGCCCAATTTTCAACGGACTGTTAGAGTATAACGACCCCGGCCCGCAGCATCGTAAGCATTGACAATTACGCGATAGCGACCCGTAGCGGGCAAAGTAACGGTCAGAAACGCATTTTTAGTCGAATCGCTCTCATCGTCATTTTCTGCCACTAATCGGCCGTTAGGGTCAAAGATGGCCACATAGGGATCGAAATCTGTACTTTCGAGGGAAATGGCTACAGACTGACCCGATCGACCTTCAAAAGTATACTCTCGATACAGACTGTTGTCAGACGGCAATACTGGGCCGCCTGCGACTAAAGCGCCTTCTTCTTGCAAAATCGCCCGAGAAGGCGCGGTAGGAGCACTCGCTTTCAGTTCTAACGTATAAGCCCCTGACTGCTTAGCTTGGTAGGAATTTGCAACTAACGTGTAAGTCCCGTCTGCTGGCAGCCTGACTGTAATTCTGGCGTCTTTACTGCCTGCCCCGTCATCGTCTTGGGCGATTTCGCGCTGGTTGGGCCCGAGCAAAATTAAATAAGGGTCAATTTCTTGACTTTTCATTTCTATTGTGATTTGCTGGCCCGCTTTTCCCTCAAACGAGTAGAGATCAAAAAAGCTGTTGTCGGTGGGCAGAACGCTAGACTTCTCGGTGAGGAGGCCGCTAACGGCGGGCCCGTTTAACGCAACTTTTTGAGGTGATTTGTTGCCACCAAAGGGCGATCGGGCTTGAGCCACGCGGGGAGCCCGCCCTTCTCGCACTGCTGTCAGGAAAGCGGGTAATTTGTCTGCGGAAATTGCAAAACCGATACCGATATTACCTCCACCCCGACCGCGAGTAAAAATAGAAGTATTGACGCCGATTAATTCTCCTGAACTATTTAGCAGCGGGCCTCCTGAATTGCCGGGATTGATGGCGGCGTCGGTTTGAATTAAGCCCCGCTGCTGGTCGATGCGGCTGACGATTCCGACTGTAAAAGTACCTTGAAATTGACCGAATGGATTGCCGATCGCAAATGCTTGTTGCCCGACTTTTATCGAACCGGGACGGGCTAAAGGAATTGTGGGCAAATTGTTTTGATTGCGAATCTTAACCACGGCTAAGTCTAGACCTTCTTCCCCGAATCCGACCACATCGGCGACAAGTTTTCTGCCGTCTGACAAAATGATATTGACGGTACCGCCTGCCGAAACAACGTGGGCGTTGGTTAACACCATGCCGTCGGGGCTGATAATTGTGCCACTGCCGTTAGATTTATCTGTATCGACTGTAACAACGGCCGGACTAGCCTTTTCGTAGACTCGAATATTGGTTTGTTCTTCGACAGTTTGGGCGATCGCACCCTGGGAATGCACCGAGTTAAATTCCGTTAAATCTGTTGATTGCCGCACAGGGGATGTCGTAACAACCGCAGTAGCGCTGGTTGCAACCCCAACCGTTAAAATTCCCGATACTGCTAAACTTAGAAGTTTGAAATTCATGGCGATCGATTATTATTTAGCTATCGGTAGCTAGGAATTAGGTTTGGTGGCTAACCGCTAACTACCTTTTCTAATTATTTTAAGACTTGCACCACGGTAGTGACATTCCTCACGCCGGTTCTCCAATTCGGGAATCTGAATCAGCAGCTAAATACTTAAAATTAGCTTGTCGTACCGCAGCATCCTCATTGCCGTAGAAAAAAGACAGCAAAGCAAAGCGCTGGCCGCTAATCACTGGCGTCGCTTCATGCAGCAAAGAACACGAAAAAATAATCGCCGTGCCACAATCGCCTTTATAACCGTGCGGCGCGTACTCTGGAAACCGTAAAAATCCCCCCGTGTACTCTCCCACATTCAAGTTTAGCGTCATCGCAAACCTGCGGTGCAGGGTAGCTTTGCTAGTGTTGTCGCGGTGTGGGCGAAAATAACCGCCGCTGTCAGCATCGTAACAACCTATCAAGTACCGTTCAAACCTGGTAATTGTAAACTGAAAAGCTTTTTCTACTTCCGGCCGCACCCGGCGCAAAATAATCGAATTCAATCGCTGCTGTAACTTCGGGTCTTCAATAAAGAAATCTCGGCGCTTCTTGAAATTCTCGTCGTGAATGCCAAGAGTTTTCCCCTCCACTTGCCTCATAAAGCCGGAAGGACTGCCACCGTGAGTTTTGTACATATCGATTAAACTGCGGCAAGAGGCTTTGTCCAAAACATTAGGAATTACCAACACCGGGGCGTGGCGAGTGGCTGATCGGGCTTCCTCAATTGGGGGCAAACTTTTGAGAAAATCTAATACTTGCTGGGCGTGTTGGTGCGGTTCGCCCATCGGCAAAATATTAATTACCTGAAGGTTTTCGTTGAGTACAAAAGTTTGGGGTGAATAGTGAACTCCGGCAACTCCATTTTCTTCGACCTCTCGGAAAACACCGTACTGCTGACTGACTTTTTTGTCTAAGTCCCAGAAAAATATGAATGACGGAGCAATTGTTGTTGGTCTGTTTTGTTCTTTGTCTGCTGGGTCAACGCTCACTCCAAACCTGGGTACTTGCAAGCTTTGGAATTCTTCTGAAAGCTCTTGAAACCTTTTGAGGATAACTTGGATTTGTTCAAAAGCTGCGCTGGCAAAGAAAAACAGCACGACTCGCCGACCGCCAACAGTAGGGAAATGAAATAAGGGGTTATTTGTAGAAGGAACGGAAAACCAGGGAGCCGGATCTCCTATTTCGAGTAATGGCATCTTGCTGATTTAAGATTTGGGATTTTATATTTAGATTATGATGCGGTCGATTAGTTCCACAGATTCGGTAGGTTAAAAAATGTTTTGAAAAAAAAATTAGCTTTTATATCATTTCCGGTTACACCGGAATGATGTTGACTGTTGACTGTTGACTCAAATTTACTATTCCGATGCTAACGGATTTGATATTAGTTGTGTATCTCTCTGTTTGTCTGGGATTTCACCCTCGCACTTTACAGTCTTTTTAATCACTTTCATATCTGAGAATAAGTAGATGGGCATCAATAAACGCAATTTATTTTTTTGCCTGCGGGCACGAGAAATGTTTAGTTTCACCCATCTACTTAGTGTTTGCCTATTTGTCGAAACTGGGGGAATTATCCGGTTGGTCTTCCGGGTATTCTACAGGTCGATACTCCACGTAATCTGACGGGGGTGCTTCCACGTCGCGGTTGCTGGGGCGAGACCTGGATGATTCCGTAGGACGGGGTTTTTTGGTTCTCGGCGGCGTATCGGAACTGCGGTTTTCCGAAGCTGGGGGGCGACTGCTGCGGCTGCGGGTCGGTCTTTCTTCGGGGGTGTCTGACACGTCCCAGTTGTCAGACTCTTGGGCAGGCGGGGCTTCTGGGCGAGAGGGACGTTTGCGCGAGGATCGATCGGGCGAGTCGGGCCTGGAGGTGTTAATGCTGCCGTTGCGATTCGAGGGGCGGCGGCGGGGTTCGTCGTCGTAGGCTTCCCGAGAGGAACGGTAGTCTTGGCTGCCTCTAATCCGGGGACGCTGCGGATAGTCTTCCTCTGGTTCTAGCTGTTCCATTTCGGCATCGTAGCCGTCGTAACCGTAAGCGTTGCTGACCGGTCGGTCTTCATCTACGTATTGGGCGCGAGTTTTGGCTTGGGCTGTGGTCGCTCCTCGCAGCTTGATGCTTTCTGTTGCAAAAAATATGGCGGTACCGCTGAGCAGAAATTGACCGAATGCCAGAATTGGGTCAAGCCGCCATCCTTGAAATAACAGAATACCGCCGCACAGCAGGCCGACTGCTGCAAAAAAAATATCGTGGTCTCGGGCTAGTTTGGGACGCCACGATCGCAGAAAATACAGTCCTGCCCCTGCTACTGCTAGGATAATCCCTAACAGGCTGCTCCAGTTCAATCCTAAATTGACCATTAGCCTATCTCCTATGTCTTTCCTATGTTAGCGAGTTAGATTTTACATCTATCATTAAGTCTGTCAGCCCGACTGTGCTTTCTGGGGCAGCGTCCGGTCAGGGTTTCAGCTTGGGAAGTGAGTATAATAATGAGTTTAACGGGAAAAAACCTCAGCTTGGCAGTCAACTGAAGGTTTTGCCTTGACAGTTGCTGGCAGCCGAGGTTTCTCGGATCGGGGAAATGCCCGACGTGCAGGCGAAAATTGAGTTTCACGCCGGACTTAAAGACCTGCGGACTTTTTAGGTGCGCTTGATTTTGTCTTTTTGGCTGATGAAGATCAGGGCGATCGTTGCTGGAATCACTACCACTGTCACGCCCACCAGCAGGCTGTACAAAAAGTTCGCGAGAGAAGGAGTCATAGATTCAAAGCCTTTGTTACAACAATTTGATTTTTATTAATTTTATACTTTCGATCGCACCTGTGAAACGGTTAAAATTATGAACAGCAGACTTAACAAAACTTAAAATTTCGAGATAAGACCCATGACTGGTATTACCGTTGCAAGTTGGATTCTGGGCTCTGTCCTAGTCGTGATGACCTTGCTGTTTATTTTTCGGATCGTCCTGACTTGGTATCCCGAGGTGAACCTGAGCAAGTTGCCGTTGAGTCTGATTGCTTGGCCGACGGAACCTTTTTTAGCCGTAACTAGAAAGATTGTACCGCCGATCGGCGGGGTGGACATTACGCCGATTATTTGGGTGGGTATCTGTAGCTTGCTGCGAGAAATGATTCTCGGTCAGCAAGGAATCCTGACAATGATGATGTAAGAGTCAGTTGGCGGGCATCGGGCATCGGGCATCGGGCATCGGGCATGGATTAGTTGCCACCAACTGCCAACTGCCAACTGCCAACTACCAACTGCCAACTGCCAACTGACTAATGACTGTTTTGGTTCAAGAACTGTTCGACAAAATTGGTGTAAACTTCGCCGCTGAGAAACTCGGGGGAATCGAGAATTTTTTGGTGGAAGCTAAGGGTGGTAGGAACGCCCGTGATGGCGCATTCCCGCAATGCCCGTTTCATCCTGCGGATGGCTGTCGGTCGATCGCGCCCCCATACAATTACTTTACCGATTAAAGAATCGTAGTAAGCGGGTATTTCGTAATCGGTGTAAACGTGAGAGTCCATCCGCACGCCGGGGCCACCGGGAGGCAAATAACCGCTGATTATGCCGGGGTGGGGTCGGAAATTGCGATCGGGGTCTTCAGCATTGATGCGACACTCGATCGCGTGGCCGTTGAGAACTACTTGGTTTTGCTTGATTTGCAGTTTTTCTCCTTGGGCGATGCGGATTTGTTCGGCTATCAAGTCGAGGCCTGTAATCATCTCGGTGACGGGATGTTCTACTTGGATGCGGGTGTTCATTTCCATGAAGTAGAACTTGCCCGATTTGTCAAGTAAAAATTCGACAGTACCCGCACCCGTGTAGTTGATGGATTTGGCGGCGGCAATGGCGGCGTGACCCATTTGATCTCGCAGTTTCTGGCTGAGGGCGGGGCTGGGGGCTTCTTCGAGGAGTTTCTGGTGTCGGCGCTGAATCGAACAATCTCTCTCGCCGAGGTGGATGACGTTACCGTAGTTGTCGGCGAGGATTTGGATTTCGATGTGCCGGGGTTTTTCGATGAATTTTTCGAGGTAAAGTCCGGGGTTGCCGAAGGCTGCGTCGGCTTCGCCTTGGGCTGCTGAGAATAGTTTGGGGAGTTCGGATGCTTCTCTAACTAACCTCATCCCCCGGCCTCCACCGCCGGCTGTGGCTTTGATCATCACAGGATAGCCGATGTCGCGGGCGATCGACAAAGCTTCGCGATCGTCTGCCAGCAATCCGTCGCTACCGGGAACAGTGGGGACTTTCACCCGCTGCATGGTTTCTTTGGCGGTAGATTTGTCGCCCATCGCCCGCATGGCTGCCGGAGACGGGCCGATGAAGGTAATTTGATGGTCGGCGCAGATTTCGGCAAATCGGGCGTTTTCGGCGAGGAAGCCGTAACCGGGGTGAATGGCTGCTGCGTTGCGCGTCAGGGCAGCCGCGATGATGTTGGGGATGTTTAAATAGCTTTTGCTGCTGGTGGGGGGGCCGATGCAAACGGCTTCGTCTGCCAACTGGACGTGCAAGGCGTGTTTATCTACGGTGGAGTGTACGGCGACCGTGGCAATCCCCATTTCCTCGCAGGTCCGCAATATGCGGAGAGCTATTTCTCCCCGATTAGCGATTAAAATTTTCGAGAACCCCATCTTCGCTGCTTAATTCACTCAATATTCTGTACAATAATGCCTTTCGGTATGTTCTGGATAATCGTTTTCCAGAAATTGTTCACAAAAATTTATTTTACATTTGGCTGGTAGTGGTGCTATGATTGTAAATCGGCGGTGTCAAAGGGCAAGTCACAAGTTAAATGCCAGGAACCTCAACCTGTGAATCTTTAACTGGTAACGCAAAAATCCCGGAGATTGCTAGAAAGAGCGGATGTGGCGGAATTGGTATACGCGCACGCTTGAGGTGCGTGTGGCAATATGTCCTTGCGAGTTCGAGTCTCGCCATCCGCATTGAATATATAAAACAACTGTTGACAGTTTTTGCTGTCGGCAGTTGTTTTATATTGAGTGGTTTTTCTAGAAAGTCGATCGAGTACCGTAGGGTGCAGATTCATCAGATATCCTCAAGTGCGATCGAACTTCTGACAGATCCGCACCATACAAAATACTGTTTAACTGTCGATCGACAATTGTGTTTGAATTAAAAACATAGATACTTATCGTTTGTCAAGTAGAATGGGGTTAGTTTGGTTCCGAATCCGAGAGTTGGCTGAGGAAAAAGGATGGACGCTAAAGGATGTTGCCGATCGATCCGAGGTTCCGTACAGCACAGTCAGGCACTATGCTCGTTTGGAAGGTCTAGCAACGGTTGATATCACATCAATTCAAAAAATAGCTCGCACCCTCGATGTTTTGATTGAGGAGTTGATGGATGTTGTCAAAGAGTAAACAAATTTATCAGTAAGTCGCGAGAATATGACTGCGAAAATGTAATTAACAAAGAAAGCAGAGGGCGATTACACATCCCCAGAGGGAAGTTGATTTTGGGGACTAGGTAAACTTGTCTGCTGATTGGATGATTTACGATTGAGGTAGCGTTTAGTGAAAAACCAAGCCAACCATCCCAAGCCTCCACCGGATAAACAACTAAGTACAAGGGCAATAATGAAGGGATGCGGCGGTAGCAGAGGATGTTGGGGAGAAGGGAAATCCCAAGGTTTTTCGATTAAGGGGTAGCCTGCTGCTAAGATTCCGGCAAAGCCGACTCCGACACCGATGCCGGTACCGACTGCTTGAATCGTGTTTTGTAAATTGCGATCGCGATCTTTTTCTTCATTCTCCTTATTTTGTAAAGTTTGTTGCAGTTGGCGATCGGACTTGGCTTGTTCTATTTCCACCAAACCCCGCAATGTATTGATAAATTCGCCGATCAAGTCTTTACCCGGCTGGATATAACTGAGGTAGGTTTCTATTTGGTCGAGATAGCGCTTGCAGGTATTTTCGCCAAACTCTCGCCAACTGGGAATATCGCCCGGTTGCCAGAATTTTTGTAAGTAAGTTTGATAGTTGAGCTGATTGGTTTTGATTGTGGTATAATGCGCTTGCAGATTTCGCAGTTGCCGTTGATACTGCATAGATAGTTCTGGCATTGATTCGAGAAGTTTTTGCAGTTCTTCTAAAGGCAAATCTTGCTTGAATTCTTTAATTTTTGCTTCTAGTTCGCTATAAATTTTTCGGGCTTTTTGATAACTTTCTCGCCCTTGTGGGTAGACATATTCTATTTTGTGGCGAGTCAAGAGTGAGCAAAATAAATAGTCATAAACAGGCTTTACATCTGGAGATATCCCTTGATTGTCGATCCAAACTAAAATCCGATAGAGTTTATTGCGTTGATTTGGTTGGCTAATTTCATATTCAAATAGGGGAACTTTGAGCAAGTTACCTTGAGCGACTAATTCAAATGTAAAGTTAGTGTTTTTTAGCAGATTTCTCACTAATTCATCAGCTACGCCTTGACATTCTGTATCAGGTATTTCTGTTTGTCCGTAAAGCCAGAGGGTTTCACCAAGAGTGTTTTCCGAACATTCTAAGAAAAGGCTGCTAGGTTCAAATAAATCGATTTCTGCTGCTACGACATCTCGCTCATCATCGGCGGGAGATAAAGTTAGATCGAAAGCGTAGGTATCATGAAATAAAAAGGGTGCCAGGCTACCGCTAATCGCTAATTGATTTTGGTGAATCGCAGTAAGTGCGATCGGGTGTTGTTCTTTGGTTAGCCATTGATTGATTAAATTTAAGGTTTTTGTCTGATGTTTGAAAGTGGATACTTCATCAAATTCGTAGCAAACTAATTGAGATTTTAAATGTTTGAGTTCAGTAAAAGCCAGTTTTTCACTTAGTTTAATCAGATTTTCCCAAATAAAATCTGCTTTAGGTGAAACTCGATCGGGAGGTTCAGCTAAAGTTTGATTGAGATGGAAATAACAAACACTGATACTAAAATTTTTCATGGAGAAGACGGCGTATCTTGATTTGCTTCAGGAGGTTTGTCAGGAGCTATCGTCATATTTTCTAGGGTGTTTTTCAAAATTTGACTTTGCTGTCCCGGCTTAGTGGGTGATTGCCCCTTATTGGGTAATTTAAATTCCTCTAATCTCATCACGTTAGCGTTGTACTCAAACTTAATTTCTGGCTTATCTTGCAGCCAATTTTCAATAATTTCGACATTGTTGTCATCATTGTCTGTTAATTCAGCTTTGAGAGCAGCTAGGGTATATCTCCAGTAAAAAAATAAATCTGATTGAATTAATTGGTGGAAAATTTCTATTTGGCTGCTGCTATTAGTCATGTTGCTCTCCTTTGCCAGCCGCACAGAAGCCGGCCCAATGAAAGGGATTTTGATAGATTTTAGCACAGGCTCCTTGAGTTGCTTTGTCCTTTTCCAAGTAGCATTGTAAGGTTCCTCGCCACTCAGTGTCTAGGAGGTGACATTGGTTTGTCCAGTCGAGGAAGCCTTGGATGTCGGTGTCTCGCATCCAGATTTGGGCTTGGCTTAATGCTAGGGCGAATTTACCGGGGTGGCGGTAGAGGTTTTCGTAGGTTTTGATCAGTAAAATCGCTGTGGAAAGGGGGTGTACTGACCACAGGCTGACGTATAAACTGGGACTACCAGCTAGTAGGAAACCGCTGGTGAGGCTGATGTATTCGTCGGTGTTGTCGAGTTGGACTCGTCCGGTTTCGCAGGCGGAAAGGGTGACTAAGCTGCATTCACTGAGGTTGAAATAGCGGATGATTTCTTCTAGGGTGAGAGTACCATCATATAGTTGTAAACCCGATTTTAGCGGTTCGTTGGGGTCGAAGGAACCGTGACAGGAAAAGAACAGATGATGGCTGTCGGCGACTTTTTCGGCTATTTCTAATTTTGACTCTGATTTTTCGCCTTTTTTGGCATCTTGTTTAGCAAAAATTTCTGGCGTGGGGAAAATGTTTTTGATGCTTTGTACTTCCATTTTCGCAGCCTTCAAGTTATTTTTGGGGTCTTGAATGGCGAAGAATCGCTCGAATTTACCCCGTTTGTATTTTTGGACTTGGTGCAATAGCTGACAACTGGGGGCGTAGGAAACTCCATTATCGAAGCAGTCAACGAGACAGGGATTCAGGGGGCAATCTTGGTTGTTGGGGTGAAAGCGCTGCCAAATTTCCGGACTAACCGGGATCGCGTGGAGAGGGAACAGGTGCAAGTAGCGGTGGGGAATCAGGATTAGGTTGGTAATGCTGTTTGGGAGGTGGTCACGGATAATAGTTTCTAATTGAAGGATACTGCCGAGGTTGATAATGCGTTGTTTTAATTTATCTCGCCATTCTGAGCCTTGGGTATAATAACTTTTGTGATAGGCATCCGCCCAGCTTTCTAACATCTGCAAATTTCTATCGGGATAAAGTATACATTTTGGGCGATCTTCTTTTGGTAAAACTATAAATACACCCAGACAATCTTTATCGAATATAAACCACTCTAAAATTGCTGTATAATTATCAACCAAACCTTTAACTTTTTCAAAGGTAATATGTTGATATTTTTCTTGATTGCGCTCATTGATACGCTCTGCTAAAACACGGGCTTTGCTACGTTCAAGAAATTCTAATGCTTCACCAAAATTTTGTTCTTGCAAGGAAATTTTAATTTTGTGAACGAGGAAAGGATTATTATTTTTGTCAAAATCTCTTTTAGATTGATCGTCAGGGCAAAGATCACGCAGCAAGTCTTTCACATTAAGGCTAATTTTAATAGCCCGATCGGCATCTTTTAAGCATTTAATTCTATCAACATCAGGTAAGTAAGACTCTTGGAGATGAAAAACACTTAATTTATAGCTATTATCTGCCAGAGCTTCTAGTTGCTTATAGTCTATAGATATGGATGTGTTTATGTAAATAGGATCTGTCATATTTGCTTTTCAATTTCTTTGAACTATACACTATTGAGCTGGCTTTACTGTGGATAATCAAAGTGTTTTGAGTTCGATGAGAGCATCAGCTTTGCTGTAGCGTCCCTGTTCTCTATACAAATTAGCTAAATTATTCAGATGGGTGGCTAATTGAGGATGGTCAGGTGGTAAGCTTTTCTGGGCAATTTCCAGGGCTTTTACATAAAGTAGCTCGGCTTCATCGTAACGTCTCTGCTGGATGTACAAATTAGCTAAGTTATTGAGGTTGGTAGCTAATTGGGGATGTTCAGTACCTAAACTCTTTTGAACAATTGCCAGTCCTTCATGGTAGAGTGGCTCTGCTTCATGGTAACGTCCCTGCTTCATGTACAAATTAGCTAAGTTATTGAGGTTGCTAGCTAACTGGGGATGTTCAGAGGGTAAGCTTTTTTGAACAATTTTTAGTGCTTCGAGGTAAAGTTGCTCGGCTTTGTCATAACTTCCTAGTGCCTCGTATGAACTTGCTAAGTTGTTGAGACTAGCTGCTAGATTAGTCCGATCGGGAGAATCATCTAATTTTCCTATATCTAATGCGGCTGTATAAAAATCAATTGCGCTCTCTAAATTATCCGAACGTTCACCTAGTATGTTGTCAGAGTAGATGTTTCCCAAATTATTCAGAGAAGTTGCTTCCCCTTGTCTATCACCCATCTCTCTTGCAATTACTAGAGACTGCTGATAAAATTCAATCGCCCTTTGGTATTGGCATAATACGTAATAAATGTTGCCTAAATTGCCTAGAGCAGTAGCTTCCTCTGGTCTATTGGCTATCTCTCGTGCAATTGCTAGAGATTGCTGATGAAATTCAATTGCCCTTTCGTATTGACCTAATCTGTAGTAAATATTGCCTAAATTGCCTAGAGCAGTAGCTTCCTCTGGTCTATTGTCTATCTCTCTTGCAATTTCTAGAGATTGCTTATAAAATTCGATTGCATCTTCGTATTTTCCAGATTTATAGTAAACGCTCCCTAAGCTGTTTAGAGCATTAGCTTTTCCTTGTATATCTCCAATCATTTGTTGGATGTTTAAATATCTTTCATAACTATTAATCGCTTCTTTATATCTACCCAAATTTTCCAAAGCAATACCCTGGTTGTGCCAAAGTTCATGGTTGTCAGGTGAAATCTGTAAAGCGCAGTTTAACGCTGCGATCGCCCGTTCGATATTCTCTGCTTTCTCTCCCCTGATTCTGTAACTGTAGGCAATTGCCAGATTATTTTGCGTCTGAGCCCATTTTTCGGGAAAGGCATCGCGGGTGTAGACGGTTAATGCAGCAGTGTATGATGCGATCGCCCGTTCGATATTCTCTGCTTTCTCTCCCCTGATTCTGTTACGGTAGGCAATTGCCAGATTATTTTGCGTCTGAGCCCATTTTTCGGGAAAGGCATCGCGGGTGTAGACGGATAATGCAGCAGTGTATGATGCGATCGCAACTTCGATATTCTGTGCTTTCTCTCCCCTGATTCTGTCACTGTAGGCTGTTGCCAGATTATTTTGCGTCATAGCCCAATATTCGGGAAGAGCTTCGCGGGTGCGGACGGATAATGCAGCAGTGCAAGATGCGATCGCCAGTTCGATATTCTCTGCTTTCTCTCCCCTGATTCTGTCACAGTAGGCATTTGCCAGATTATTTTGCGTCGTTGCCCAATATTCGGGAAAAGCTTCGCGGGTGTAGACGGATAATGCAGCAGTGTAAGATGCGATCGCCAGTTCGATATTCTGAGCTTTCTCTCCCCTGATTCTCTCACCGTAGGCTGTTGCCAGATTATTTTGCGTCTGAGCCCATTTTTCGCTTCCCGGTTCCGAATTATTTAAAAGTATTTGATAACCAGTAATGGCAATTTCAAGATTATTCGCTCTCTTCCCCAGCGGAAAGTCATTAATATGAATGCTCAAGTTTCCAATGAGGCCGAGAATAACTTCAATTGCTTCGGGATGTTCGGCAATTAAATTCGGGACCACTTGCTGTAAAATCTCTGCAAAACGGTCATTGAGGAGATGTTGCCGCCCGGCCAGCATGGGGTAAATTACTTTAATATCGCTGTTGCTATCTTGTTCGGCTTGCAATAAGTCTAGGATAAAGTTTGCATACTCTTGGGGATTTTCACCTTCAGAGTTCTCGCTATCTCCGTCATCATTCATCCCCAAGAATTGCCCTAGCTGACTGGCCAAATTCCGTAAAAAATTAGCGTCATTTTCCTGTCCTTCCTCTGCCAGATTTTCTGCTACTACCTCGCAAACTTGCAGAAACCCCGAATCTACCAATTCTAAGTTAGCCTGTAAAATCTGCGGTTCCTCACCGTTGGGACAAGTCAGCAGTGTCTGAATCAGTTGCAGATAAACTTGGGCGCGGGTTTCTTCCATTGTGGGGAGTTGTCAGTAACACCGATGTTTATTTTACCATGATTGGTGGTTTGGCGGTTGACGCTCCCCCGTATCAATTTCTACCCCATCCCGAACAAGTAATCGAAATTACCCTCTCCCACAGAGTTTTTAAGCGTATTGATAATTTTCCTTGTATTATCGTGAGGCCCTTCAATATAACAATGTTTTCCATTGCGACCGAATTTCAAGCCAATTTCGCTGGTTGATTCTCCTAAATGAGCCTTCGACTGCTCGAAATCGCGATGCGGTTCAAAGCCTAATGTTTTGGCATAAGCGATCGCACCCCAAACCAGGGCTTGTGCTTGCTCTAAACTAATCTCCTCGTACTCTTGCATAAACTGCGAGTAAGAAAGCTGAACGAAATTTTTATATTGGCTATCGTTGCAGTTACGTGGCGGGATGACATCCTTAACTCCCAAACACCAGTAGTCGATCAAATAAGAGGCTGTAACAAAACGATTGTATCCCTTGGAACGGGTAACAACCACTAAACCCAAACCGCTCGTTTCAGAGGTTTCATTCCCCAACAATACCTTCGCAAAATTTACATCCACGAGACATTGAGCAACGGGCAATAACTCTCCTTTTTCGGCGCTAGCGAGGGCTGTTTGTTCTGCATGAGATTGAAGAAAGGTACTGACTTCGGATGCTTTCAATCCTAACTTTCGGGCAATTTGTTTGGGCGTTAATTGGCGATCGCGCAGGTTGAGAATTTCTTGTTCTTGTTCGGGCTGCATGGTTTTTCTATTACCGTCAGGGCTGGTTTCGAGCTGAGTCGATCATTGTACCGCGTTTTTGCGACCAACTTCGTAACATTGCCAAGATTGAGGAAAAAACCCGGTTTCTTTGATGGTGCAAGTGGCGAAAAACCTCGGTTAGCCCGATAGTCCGCCAGGGGTTGAAACCCCTGTCTCATAGCAAAAGTCCCCTGAAGAGGACTAAAGAGTTTTTCATTTTTATCTCGGATTTTCAGTCGGTTTCAACCGACTTTCGCTATTAGCCAGGGGTTTTAACCCCTGGCGGATGTGGCGACACCACTTTATTTTATACTTCTCGTAAAATCCGACTATTCAAACGCTCATATTCATCCTCTAGTAGCCACATTTTAGCAGATTCGTAATTGTCAGTGGTAAAAATAACTTTATAATTTTGGGCCGGGTTGTGAATGCAAAATTTCCCGGAAATTTCCTTGACTAACATCAGGATATAAGGCGGAGATATCAGAGTATCGGCCCAGATTTCCGCAAACTCCCACTCAGTCTCTTGCTCTGATTCTTGACTAATTTTAGTAGCTTGTGCGGGGTCTTGTGCGAGGTATGACATGGTATTTACCGGTAGTTTTTTTAATCTTTATTTCACCGTAATTTAGTGGTATCTGAGTACCGTCTGCTTTCAGTATATAACCAATTGGTTCTGAAAAGTACAATCCATAGCGTTCATAATTGTCCTCTACATCGTCCTCTCCTGTGCGTTCCCCTCTTAGCTTAATTTCTGCGGCCACTCTTTCCATTGTTTCTCTATCATTAAAGAGATGGACGATTCCTTCGCTTTCAAATTCACTTTGGGCTTTTTGGGTTCCGGGGAGATGTTTATCAATGAGAGTGGTTCGAGTTTCTAGAGTAATTTCACGGTCAATTCCACTCATAGCTCTGTTCTATCTTAATTATATACCATTCATCCATGAATTTAGTTTAGTCTTGGAACCACGGGTGGCCAGAAACCGGGTTTTTGCGACAGACTTGGTGACAGTGCAAAGATTTGGAAAAAAACCCGGTTTCTTTGATGGTGGGTGGGTGTACAAACCTAATTTTGCGCTAATTCTGGCGGCCGGCCCATTAAACCAGTCATCAAGCGCAAGGCTAAAAACCTCACTGGGGGAATTGTCCGCAAACACCACAATCCAAAGCGGCGAAATGCTACAATTGGCAGCCAAGTATTAGAAAATAATCTGTCTAGAAAATCGGTAAATCCTAGCACGATTAAATTCTCTTTTTTGCGCCAGTTGTGATACCGTTTCAATACTCGCAAGTCGCCGATGTCTTCGCCTTTTTGGTGCGCTTGCTGCAAGATTTGGGCGATCGCCCCAGCGTCTCGAATGCCCATATTTAATCCTTGGCCGCCGACGGGATGGCAGCAGTGGGCCGCGTCGCCAATTAGTGCTAATCTGGGCAAAACGTAGCGATCGCTCTGCATTAACTGCACCGGAAACAAAAAGCGATCGCTCTCCAATTCTAAACGCCCCAAAAGCCCGCCCGTGCGCTGTTCCAACAATGTCAAAAACTCTTTTTCATCCATTTGTTGCAAAGCTTTTGCTTCCGCGTGCGGTGCTGTCCAAACTACTTGACAGCGGTTGCCAGGTAATGGTAAAACTCCCATCGGGCCGCTCGGCCAAAAGCGCTCAAAAGCGATATCATTGTGCGGTTTTTCTGCTTTAATAGTGATAGCAACGCAGGATTGCCAGTATTTCCAGCCGCGAGTGCTGATGTTGGCTTCGGTGCGGATGCGCGATCGCGAACCGTCGGCGGCGACTAATAATTTGGTGCGAATTGTCCGAGTTTCGCCGTTTTGTTTGACTTCTATTTCGGCGCAATCGGTTAAATATTTTACCTCCACTACTTCCGCCGGACAAACCCAACTAAAATTCGGGTTTTTTGCCAAAGATTCTTGCAAAGCTGACAGCATGACTCGGTGCTCGCCAACGTAACCTAAAGCTGCTTTTGGTACGGGCAATTTGCCAGTATTTCCCAAATCCGGGCGGTGGAATTCGACGACACCGGGATAGTCGCCGTCGCAGAGGCTAATTTGCTCGAAGGTGGTGATTTGCGGCAAGATTTGCTGCCACACGCCGATACCTTCTAAGATCATTCCTGATAGCAGGGTGATTGCATAGGCTTGTTTTTTGGCGGCGGCTGCTGCGGGGAGTTGGGTTTCAATTATTGCTATTTTTAAGCCAGAATCTTTTAACGCGCTGGCTAAGGTGGCCCCGACTATGCCGCCTCCGACGATGGCTATGTCAAAGTCGAGTGTCGGTGTTTCCGTGGAGGCTGTGGTTGGAGAAAGTTGGTTTACAGGCATTTTCAAGGGATTTTGTCAAAGTTAATTGGATTGTTACTTTGTTATTGTAAAGAATTATTTCGATTTAGGGCGATCGAGAAAGCGAGAGTACCGGCATTCGTGAAAATCAAGGTTTTCAGACTAGGAGTTCCAAATCCAACTCCTGGATGCACTCGCTACCTCAGAAACCCGGTTTCTTCCTATATTTCTCCTCACTAAAGGCAAAACTCGTAGAAACCGGGTTTCTAGCCCCCCCGATGGGTGAGCCCTGAAACTCATGACTAATGACTCATGACTAATGACTCATGACTAATGACCATTTCCTTGGTGTTTTCGGTAGCCAGCGCTGATACTTGTTGGCAAATGGGAATCTCGATGACAAACTCTGCACCTTCCCCAGGCGTGGAAATACACTGCAATTTGCCTCGGTGTTTTTCAACTATAATCTGATAGCTGATTGACAGTCCCAAGCCTGTGCCTTTGCCGACGGGTTTAGTAGTAAAAAATGGGTCGAACAACTTGCTAATAACTTCTTGATTGATTCCCATGCCGTTGTCGGCAATCCGAATTGTTACTGTCTCGGAATTCGCACTGGTGCTAATCCGAATTCTGTTGTGGTGAGAATATATTTCTTTTGAAGAATGAGTGCTGTTGTACTCTTCGAGGGCGTCGATCGCATTTCCTAAAAGATTCATAAATACTTGATTTAGCTGACCTACATAGCACTCGACTTTGGGAAAATCTCCGTATTCTTTGATAATCTCAATAGCGGGACGAAGTACATTAGCTTTGATCCGGTGCTGCAAAATTAGCAAAGTGCTTTCGATTCCTTCGTGAATGTCTACTCGCTTCATCTGCGATTCGTCGAGTCTGGAAAAGTTGCGTAAGGATACAACTAAGTCGCGGATGCGATCGGCTCCAACTTTCATTGATTCCAAAATCTTCGTAAAGTCTTCCATTAAGTAATCAACTTCAATATCTTCGGCTGCTTCTACAATTTCTGGGACGGGATTTGGGTATTTTTCTTGGTAAAGCTGGAGCAAACCGAGCAAGTCTGTGGCGTATTGGCTGGCGTGGGTGATGTTGCCGTAAATGAAGTTAATCGGATTGTTAATTTCGTGGGCGACGCCGGCGACTAGCTGCCCGAGAGAAGAGATTTTTTCGGTTTGGATGAGTTGAGTTTGAGCTTGGTGCAACTCTTGGAGAGCTTTTTCGAGTTCGGCTGCTTGCGATCGATACTGTCCCTCCGACTGCTGGAGTGCTTCCAAAACTTGGACTCGATCGCTAATATCGGTGTGAGTTCCCACCCACTCGCGAATGCTGCCGTCGGCTGCCAAAAGGGGGACGCCCCGGACCCAGAAGTGTCTGTAGCTGCCGTCTGCTGCCCGCAACCGATGCTCGACTTCGTAGAGACTTTTTGTTTCTATGGCCCCCATCCAAGCTTGAATGGTGCGATCGCGGTCTTCTGGGTGCACTGCTTCTATCCAGTTGTCCTTCTCTTTCCAACTCATGCCCGTATAAGCTATCCAATCAGGCTGAGGCTTGTCGAAGATTCCACTAGGGTTGGTCGTCCAAACCATCTGTGCGGTAGCCATTGCCAGCGATCGATATCTTTCCTCGCTCAGACGCACAGATTCTTCGGCTTCTCGGCTGGCTGTCACGTCGCGCAAAATAGTTGTGAATATGATTTCGCCTGCCACTTCGAGTTGGGAAATAGAAGCTTCGGCGGGAAATTCCGTACCGTCTCGGCGGCGGGCGAAAATTTCTTTGCGGTTGCCCATTGTTCGGGCTTGTTGAACGTTGTCGCCGAAATTGCTGACGAGGTGACTCTGAGGGGTGGCAAAAGCTTCGGGCAACAGCAGGCTCAGGGATTGCCCGATCGCCTCAGCAGCCGTCCACCCGAAAATCTTTTCTGCACCTTGGTTGAACAAGATAATTTTTTGCTCAGCATCCACGGAAATAATCGCGTCGTCGGCAATTTCTACAATGCCGGCGAAACGAGCTTGAGACAGTTGCAGGGCTTTTTCAGCGTGTTTGCGATCACTGATGTCGCGGGCGATCGTCGAAATGTATGTGAGTTGGTCGTCCGGTGAGGAGTGGGAGATGATGACTTGGCTGACGGGAATTTCGAGTCCCGATGCTGACACGAAGGCTGTTTCTCCGCTCCAAAAGCCTTCGGAAACAGCGGTGGCGATCGCTTGTTTCAAAGTGCTGTAGTCTGACGCTGCCGTGAATTCTAGAACTTGTCGCTTGGATATATCTTCGTTTTCGCCTATACCCACCATTTTTCTGCCGGCTTTGTTAATGTAAATGGCGCGTCCTTCGATGTTGTAAGTACCTACAAAATCGGGGGTTGCTTCCAGAATTGCTGCCAGACTTCTGTTGGCGATTTCGGCTTTTTTGCTTTCAGTAATATCCCGCGCGATGGTAACTATACCGCTAATCTTGCCTAACCCGTCCCGGTAAGCACTTTTTGTAGAAAGAAATGTCCGCAAATTTCCTTTAACTGGCAGCTCTTCTTCGATGGCTTCCGTTGTTCCCGCTGCCATAATTGGGCGATCAGTTTTCCTAATATTGCCCGCGATTTCCGGCGGAAATAACTCGCTGTCATCTCTGCCGATAATGTCGTCTACAGACTTGCCAATTATACTGGCTCCCGCAGCATTAAGCATTAAGTAACGACCCTGAATATCTTTGACAAATAGGGCTGCGGGCGTACTGTTGATGACTGCCATCAACAGGTTGTAGTTTTTTTGAAGCGCCTGCTTTGTTGTTTGAGAGTCGAAAATTTGCTGCTGCAATTGCTCGTTGGTGATTTGCAGTTGGATAGTCCGTTTCTCAACTTGATTTTCTAAGTCTAATTTAGCTTTCCTCAGTCCCAGTTCCGCTCGATAGCGCTTCCGGTCTGCGCTGCAGAGAGTTTTGGCATTCTGCCAAATCAGAACTGTAAAAATAATCACGTTCAATACGCTTAATAGCGATATCCCTACCTCCGGCGTGTAGGCTTGTAACCGATCTCCCAATAGGATGAAATAACCGACTAAAGGCGGGATAATGATTGCCCGTGGCAACAAGCGCCTCGCCATGATGCCGCCCGCGCGATCGCTCGTCATTACTGCTATCAATCCTCGCTCTGGACTGGCAAATAAAATGCCAAAGCTCAGCAACATAAATGCTGCGGAGGTGTGCAAAGCCATCCCTGTATTATTGCCAATTTGGTAAAATAAAGCTTTGTCGTAGAAATAGCCTATCAAACCCGTAAATGCAATTAACAATGCTGAACAGCTTAAGATTTGAATTCGCAGGTATTTAGGCCGACGTTCTGACAGCAGCAGCAGCGCTGTTCCCAGGAATAAAAAAGCAGCAGCAGTATTCGGCGCCATGCGTCCGGGTGTTCCGGTAATTGTCAATGTGTAACTTTCTTTAAATAGCAGTTGGTCGATGCCTAAGTCTAAATTAAAGCTATATTGAACTAGGGTTAATAGGCTAATTAATATAATTAAAAATGAGGATACTAAAATTAAATTTTTGTAATTTTTTTGAGGCTTTCTTGCTGTTAATTTGGCGCGCCGGATCTGTTGGATGAATAGAGAAAACCCGCCCAAAATAAAGCAGACCGCAGTATTGGCTTTCATCGTCACGAGTCCGGGCAGAATGCTTTTTAAGAGTTGCAGATCGAATATCCAACCCAAAATGACTGTACAGCCGATCGCCATTACTGCAATACTCGCTTTTTTGGAAAAAGACTCGACAGCAGCCATTCGGGTTGAGGGCCTTTGCAGTTGTTGTGCTCGTTCAAAAACTTCCAATTTCTCGATCCCTCTAATTATTTGGTTTCTACGTATCTAAGGTAACAATAAACACTCTAGCGATAGTGTTGCCTACTATACAAAGCTGCTTAAGATTTTCTCAAAGCTGCTAATCATAAAACATGAATTATTTTATCTAACTTTAGATAGATCGTCAAATGAAGGTTTAAGGCTCTTATGTAGAAGGCATTCGGCAGAATTGACTAATTTTTTTATGTGTAAATTTTAATAAAAAATTCCTTGTTCCTTGTTCGTTGTCCCTTCGATTTCGGAAATTGGCGGCCGATTCATCGGCAAGACGGAGTGTTTTTACTCAGTACATCGAGGGCTAATGGTAGCGGATGAATCACTGTGCAACAAGATCACTCGCATTGTAAACTGGCTGCTGTGGCTGTGGGAAATGTGGCATAACAGATAAGACTCGGCGCTTGAAACCGCTACTACAAAAACAAAGTCCCAGCAGAGAGGGACTAAAGAGGGGATATTCAAGTCGGATTTGGTAACTGTCAACTGACAACTGACAACAGTCAACTAACTCCCAAATTTTGAAGTGCTTCCAAAGCTTCGGTTGCTGAGGGGTAACGCTGGGGGAAAGCGTACAGCACCATCTGGTCTAAAACGCGAGCCAACTCCGGGGTGACAGTTGCATTTTTCTGCCAGATGAGATTCCCTAAATTATCAACTCTGAGTTGTTTCGGGCGCATTCCTGTCAAGGCTTGAATCCCCATAAGCCCGACAGCATAGATGTCGCTGCACAATTTCGGGGAACCGATGGCTTGTTCCGGGGGAATATAATCTTGCTGAGTACCGCCACGCGATTTCGTTTGACCGATGCTGTTTTGTGAAGTGTTGATTTCTTTAACGGCCCCAAAGTCAATTAATACAATCTTGCCATCTGATGTCCGCCTGATTAAGTTTTGAGGGTGAACGTCGCGGTGAATTACATCTTGTTTGTGAACAAAGACAAGCACTTCCAAGATATCTTTCAACAAAGCAATAACTTGATGTTCTTCCCAGGGTTGACCTTCAATTAGTTCTTGATACAAGGGTTGCCCTTCGATGAATTGATAGACTAAATAAAAATATCCATCTTCTTCAAAGCGAGCTAACAATTCCGGTATCCGATCGTGTTGGCCCAATCGATATAAAACCCGCGTTTCTCGATCGAATAACTGGCTGGTTCTCTCAGACTGGCTTTTCAGGCGCTTGACGAGGCACAAAGGTCGATCGGGCAAATTTTCATCTTCAGCCAGATAGGTATCGCTGTACTCCGTGTTCACCAAATGTTCTCTAATTCGGTAACGCATCCGCAGCAGCTTTTGCAACATGGGATCGACAGAATTAGCTGGTTGTGTGCCTTTTTGTACAGCTCTCATGATGCAGTCCCAAAGATTTGCTCCGACGACTCTTTCTTCTTGTCCAATAATTTCTGCTTGCTTCAGTACCTTGGTGAGGTCTTTCCACAAGTTGTAGCCGACATACCGCCCCAGGTAGCCCACTGTGTACCCACGGGCGATCGGATCGTTTTGCTGAATTTCTTGGTACGTCAAACCCCCTACAACGCCTCGAATTATCGACTGTTGCAACCGACTCAGGTGTTTTTCCGTTTGTTCGTATACCAGATTGTCCAAAAAAATTATTGCTTCTTCTACCGTCATAGTTTCATGGCTTAAGTTAGTTGTGCAGCAGCAACACATTTGGTTTTTATATTTCTGTTATAGACGGTTGGGTTAAAATTTACTAGGTTTTTTGATTCGTGAAATATATCTTGATAAATATGACTTTTATGAATCAAGATTGTGAATTATATGAAATTCATTTACTTGACAAATGGTTGATGTGTTAAGTTGAATAGACTGATTTTTCTCAGAGAAAAGCTTAGAGATATAGCAATCCTCGCATCATTTGTGAATTTCTTACGGACTCCCAGCGGGTTCGGGGAGGGTTGGGGTGGAGTAAAAAATTTACGACTCCTGCAAGGATTGCTATATAAGGGTTATTTAAGCCGACATGATAAGCTGTGGTGCATTGAGATGGGAATTATCGGGCGGGCGCTCCTGCCCACCCGACAATAGTTTAAAGAAACAAGATAGTAAAAATTAGATTCGCGCCTGCTTATTAACAGTTAACTGTTAGCCGTTAACTGTTAACTGTTAATTCTTAATCTTGTTCACATAGCCCCACAAACTGTAATCGCGACTCAGCCAACCCCGGAAAAAAGCCATCTGAGTCGGATCTTCTTGCACCCTTTTGTAGCGGTAAATAATTCGTTCATTAATCATTTGCAGCGCGGTATTTCTGTTATTTGCCCCTTTCAGCGCTTCCTTGGTGCGCGGGTCAAAAACTCCCGTTTGCGGCAATCCTAATGCTTGCTGAAGAAAGGTAATTGAGTTATTAATACCGAAATTAACGGCGGTGTCAAACATGACGATCGCCAAAGCCGGCTGCATCGTTCCCGATAGGCTCGAATCCCAGTAATATTTATAAATTTCTAGGAGCTCTGCTTCCGACATCTGCGTCACGTCAAGGGGCGGAAGCCCACGACTGTAGCGGTAGGCGTTGTATTCCGTTTGCAAGACGCCCCGATAAGTTCTGCCGCCCTTATCGGCAGGGTGATTGCTGAATCCGCCCTCAAAATATAGGGTGAAATAAAGAGCAGTTTGAAATAATTTCTGCCGAAAGCTGGCTGTCTGCTGCTGCTGTGCGAAAGTCTTTTGGGCAAAGGGTAAGGGGATTGCTAAGGTTAACAAGAGTATCCCCAGCAGAAGGTTTGGTTTCCACTTGATGTTATGTTGGCGCTGTGTCGCTTGCTTGTCGCTCATAAATTCTCTGTGACGATCGCCCGTAATTCCGCTAAAACTGCTACTCTGCAAAATAATATAGATTCAACCTTTAACTTGATAGCACAGATAGGCCGCAAAATGAATTCCGATTTTCGCAACCAATCCGAAACACCCCAATTTGAAGATGCTGCATCCCTGACAGTTGTTGCAGAAACCTATTACTCTCAAGGCAATTTAGCAGCAGCCGTCGCAGCTTGTCGCCGAGCTCTGGAATTGCAACCGGATTGGGCGGCGGCTTACGTGACAATGGGCAATGTGCAGCAAGCAAGTGGTCAAATTGAGGAAGCGATGCGGTTTTATTCTGAGGCGATCGCTCTGAATCCCGATTTTGCTGAGGCTTATGCTAATTTGGGCAGTATGCTCTACAAACAAGGGCATTTGGTGGAGGCGGTTGTCAATTACGAAAAGGCGATCGAACTTAAACCGAATTTGGCTGCTGCTTACTGGAATTTGGCAGGGGCACTGAAGCAGCAGGGGCAGCAGGATGCAGCGGTAGCATACGAGCAAAAAGCTCTCGAACTCAATCCCCACCTTGCTCAGGTAGATTTTCACTTAAATTTAGGAGATAAATTAGCGGGGCAAGGGAAGTTAGATGAGGCGGTGGCTGCATGGCAGCAGGCGATCGCATTCAAACCCGATTTAGCCGAAGCATACTGTCAAATTGGCCGAGTTTTGCGCCACCAGGGTCAATTTAAAGACGCAATACCCAACCTTCAAAAAGCTCTACAAATTAAACCCGATTTTATTGGGGCTCACCAACATTTGTGCGACATCCTCAGAGATACTAGCGATTTAGCTGCCGCGCGGCAAGCCGTGCACCACTACAGCCAAATGTGTGCAGAAACCGATCCAATTATGACCGCGATTTACTTCATCAGCACCTATCAAGTGTCGGGATTAAATCAAATTGCGGGCGATCGATTTTTAGAGCTAGAGTCGTACTTAGAGCAAAACTTAGAAACCGCTAGCCCGGTGGAAATTAAATCGCTTTATGCAAACTTGTTATTCAGCACGCCCTATTTGCGAGATGACTTGGCGGCAAACTCAAAACTTTACAGATTAATTGCCAAAAAGTATATCGACCAATGTATTAAACCTAATTTTTCTCAACCCGCAAATTACAGCTTCAAACCAACGGTTCCATCCAGCAAGTTAAAAATCGGCTTTTTGTCCAATCACTTTAGCCGCCATCCTGTAGGTTGGTGCAGCGCGGACATCATTCACGAATTGTCCGACATCACACCCAATGTGTATTTGTACGCTTCGGAAAAAATTATTCCTGACGCTCTCACTAAGCAATTTGAAACTTGGGGAAAACTCACTTTTCCGACCACCTACCCGAACGGACTTGCCAATTCCGCAGAAATTATCGACCAAATTCAGCAAGATGAATTGGATGTTTTAGTTGATTTAGATTCTCTCAGCGTACCAGTTCACGCTGACATTCTCTACCAAAAACCCGCACCAGTTTGTGTTTCTTGGCTGGGATTTGACGCCCCTTACATATCGCCGGAAAATTACTTTCTTACAGACTGGCACTCGCACCCTGCAGCCAGGGAAAAATATTATGACGAGCAGCTAATTAGGATGCCTGATTCCTTTGTCGCGGTGTCCGGTTTTCAGAGATATGGAGTCGATCCCGTTGCATTGAGAAGATCGCATCGGATCGGTTTGGATCAGATAGTTTACCTGTGCGTCGCTCCCGGAAGAAAATTCAATAGCGAGTTGGTAAAAGCACAAATTGCGATTCTCAAAGAAGTGCCGAACAGTATCTTAATTCACAAAGCTTTAGGCGATGCTGCCGTGTTTGAGGCTGCATATCACCAAGCTTGCGAAGCTGAGAAAGTGAGCAAGCACCGAATTAAGTTTTTGCCGAGGTTTGCTACTGAGGAAGAACACAGAATTATCTATTTGCTGGCAGATGTTTTGTTAGATTCTTATCCTTACAACGGAGGAACTCAAACTTTAGAGGCTTTGTGGTCTAATTTGCCGGTGGTGACTCGCACAGGAGAGCAATTTTTGTCGAGAATGGGTTATTCGTTTTTGCGGACTTTGGGAATTGAAACAGGCGTGGCTTTGTCTTGGTCGGAATATGTGGAAGTGGGTGTAAAATTGGGCAAAGATCGTGAATTGAGAAATGCAATTAAAGCACAGTTGGTGAAATCTAAAGATCCAGCCAATTTGTCGCCGCTGTGGAATCCGAAAAAGTTTGCTGGTGATATGTATGCGGTGTTTGAAAAACTTTGTAAAATAGGATAAATGCTGGCTAGTGACTGCTGACTAATGACAAGCGAATTTCTTGATGGTACCCGCCACGTGATTTATCCGTGGAATCAATCCAAAATCTCAAATCTAAAATCCTCACGCCCCCGAATTTATCCGTGGGGTCAATCCAAAATCTCAAATCTAAAATCTAAAATCGAATGACTGCTGACTAATGACTAATAACTGATGACTAATGACTTCTACACAGCCAACTATTAAGTTTTTGAAACAGCCGACTTCGGAAGCTTGGGTTCAACAGGCGATCGCCCATTTGGATACAATCTTATTAGACCATTCTCACTGCGAGCGGAAAGCGGCGGGAGTAGCGTTAAATTTAATGTTTCGCTACCCAGCCAGGGAAAAATTGGTGAGGATGCTAACGGCGATCGCCCGCGAAGAATTAGAGCATTTCGAGCAAGTCAACCAGCGGTTAGAAAAGCGCAGCATCGCTTTGGGCCCTTTGGCCGCACCTCCCTACGGTGCAGGTTTGTCCGCCCAAATTCGCAAGCAGGAACCCGAAAGACTTTTGGATTCTTTGTTGGTTTCTGGTTTGATAGAAGCGCGCAGTCACGAACGGTTGGGGCTGCTGGGCGATCGCTGTCCCGACGCGGAATTAGCTAAGTTTTACCGCAGTTTGATGGCTTCGGAAGCGCGCCATTACGGGGTATATTGGATTTTGGCAACAACTTATTTCGATCGGGATATTGTGATGCAGAGGTTGGAGGAATTATCATTAGTAGAGAGCGAGTTGCTGGCAAGTCTTCATCCCGAACCGAGAATTCACAGTTAAAAGCTAGGTGCATTTAAAAACTGTAAAAAAAAATTAGTAAGTTTACAGTTGCTAAAGTCAACAAATAAATATTAAGTTGCAACCACCCATGAAAACCCAACATCTGGATTTTTTAATTCGTTCCTGGGAAACGCGCGATCGCGCTGAGGCGTTCTATTTAATTAGGGATGTTTTAGCAGAGTACGGTTTAAAATGCGAACCTCACGGGGCAGATCGAGATGTCTATGATGTAGAACTACATTATCATAATCAAGGCGGCGAATTTTGGGTAGTTGAACGGCAGGATAAAATAGTGGGTACAGCGGCTTACTATCCGATTGAGCGCGGAAATAATGCTGTGGAAATTCGCAAAATGTATATTTTGCCCGCAGCAAGGGGACAGGGTTTGGGGAAATTTTTACTGCAAGAATTGGAAAGTAAAATTATCGCTCGCGGCTTTGAGGAAATTTGGATAGAAACTGCTAGCATTCTCAAGGAAGCTGTTAAACTGTACGAAAATAGCGGATATCTACCGACAACGGGTGTGGAGACGCCAAGGTGCGATCGGGTTTACGTAAAATATCTAGGTATAAAAAATATATAATAAGGTTGGGTTTCTGTAAACAATGATTAATTTACTCAGTTTCAATCCACAACAGCAAAGAGTTGTTTGGCGAGGCATTTCTGCCTTAATCTTCTGCCTTAGTTTTGTACTGATTAGTTATTTTGTGATAGCGCTGCCCCTACCGCCCTTCAATACCGCAGAGTCGCGCCTAATCTTCGCCCTTCGCTGCCAAATCTTTCCGTTACTGATGTTATTTGCCGGCATAGTTGCAGTTGGTAATGGTAGATTTAGCAGCCCAGCCATCAACCCTTTAGCAAATGCCGAATCAGAAGCAATGCGGATTAATTTACGTTATCTGAGCAACACTCTAGAGCAATTTGTGCTGTTTTTTGTAGGCAGTTTAATCCTTTCTACCTTTTTAGATACTTACAGCATCAAGCTGATTCCAATTTTGGCAACTTTGTTTGTTTTGGGAAGAATAGCGTTTTGGATAGGCTATCTCAAAGAGCCGATAGAACGAGCTTTTGGCCTGGGAGTTACTCTGTATCCTACTATTGCCGTACTAATTTATGATGCCTACCGCGTACTATTTTTAAATAACTGAGACTGGCGATTTTTTGACAGATAAATTATGCTTTCATTAGTCCTGTGAAACCATAAAATTAGGAGAAAAACAAATGACTATCCTCACCAACAACTCTCCATCTCAAAATGATGATATCAACAAAGTTTTAGACGGCCCTAAAGATAATAGATTTGTTCAGACAGTGCGGGGGATTTTAAATCCTCTGTATTATTTAGAACGAAACTATAAAAGCTACGGTGACATTTTTACCAGCAAATTCAGCAATTTTCCGCCCCAGGTAATTATTAGCAATCCTCAAGCTATTCAAGAAATTTTTACAGCGGATTCCAAACTTTTTGAATCCGGTACGGGAAACCAGATAGCGCTACCTTTAGTAGGCTCGAATTCGTTATTGTTGTTAGATGGCGATCGACATTTGCAGCAGCGCAAACTTTTAATGCCACCTTTTCACGGTGAACGCATGAAAGCTTACGGACAAATCATCTGCAATACCACCGAAAAAGTAATTAATAATTGGACTCCGGGTAACTCGGTTATCGCGCAATCAACTATGCAGGAGATTTCCTTGGAAGTGATTTTGCACGCGGTGTTTGGGCTGAGCGAAGGAGAACGCTACCAGCAAATCCAGCAACTTCTTGTTAAGATGTTAAATTTTTTTAGCAATCCTTTGAGTGCGACATTTTTGTTTGTGAAGTCGTTGCAACAAGATTTAGGTGCTTGGAGTCCTTGGGGAGGATTTGTGCGACAAAGACAGCGTTTAGATGAACTGCTTTATCAAGAAATTCGCGAACGCAAAACTCAGTCTGAACCATTAGGCGAAGACATCCTGAGCTTGTTAATTTCAGCTCGTGACGAAGCGGGACAGCCGATGAGCGACGTTGAATTGCGGGATGAATTAATGACAATGTTATTCGTGGGACACGAAACTACAGCCACAGCTTTAGCCTGGGCTTTGTATTGGATTCACTACCTCCCAGAAGTTCGTGAAAAACTGCTGCAAGAACTCAATTCTATTGATTTGAAAAATTCCGATCCGGCGGAAATAACTAAACTCCCGTATTTGAATGCTGTCTGTTGCGAAACGCTGCGGATTTATCCGATCGTATTTTTTGCATTTCCGCGCATTCTGCAAGCTCCGATGCAGTTAATGGGTTATAATCTTCCCAAAGGAATGATAGTTTCTTCCTGTATTTATTTGGTTCATCACCGTCCTGATATTTACCCGGAACCAAATTGTTTTAAACCAGAACGTTTTCTCGAACGTCAATTTTCGCCTTACGAATATTTGCCGTTTGGAGGAGGAAACCGCCGCTGTATTGGGGCGGCATTTGCCATGTTTGAAATGAAGTTAGTATTGGCGAAAGTGCTGTCACGATACTCTTTAGAACTTGCAGAAAATAGTCCCGTGGTGCCAGTACGTCGCGGTTTGACAATGGCACCCGCTGGTGGTGTGCATCTGACGGTAAAGGATCGGATTTGAATCATATCAAATCCGATCGCTCGATCGGATTTGATATGATACCGATACAACGGGTTTTAATTTAATTTTTGCTGCAGAGGAATCTCGATCGCAAATTCGGAACCTTCTCCCAATACAGAATTGCAAGAAAGCTTGCCGCCGTGTTTTTCTACTATAATAGAGTGCGAAATCGCCAATCCTAATCCAGTACCTTTGCCAATGGGTTTAGTAGTGAAAAACGGGTCAAACAAGCGCTTTTGCACATCTTCGCTCATGCCGGGGCCACTGTCAGCTATCCATATGGCAACGCTGTTATTTTCGGTTACTTGGGTGCGAATCGTAATTGCGAGATTTTTGGCGGTGCGATTGGATTCCTTCATCTCCATTTCCAATGCGTCTAGCGCATTGCTCAATAAATTCATAAATACTTGATTTAACTGACCGGGATAACATTCAACTAAAGGCAAATTACCGTATTCTTTAATCACATTAATTGTCTGGTGATCGGCTTTATGTTTCAGGCGGTTTTGCAAAATTAGCAGCGTGCTTTCAATACCTTCGTGAATGTCAACTTGTTTTTTTTCGGCTTCGTCAAGTCTTGAAAAAGTTCGCAGGCTCAAAACTATGTCGCGGATGCGATCGGCTCCGACTTTCATAGATGCTAAAATTTTTGGTAAATCTTCAATAAGATAATCAATTTCAAAGTCATCCCTTGCATCTACAATTCTTGCGCTAGGCTGCGGGTATTCCTTCTGGTAAAGTTGCAGCATTTTTAGCAAGTTTTGAGTGTATTCGCTGGTGTAGCTGAGATTGCCGTAGATAAAATTAACTGGGTTGTTAATTTCGTGGGCGACACCTGCTACTAACTGTCCCAAACTTGACATTTTTTCACTTTGAATTAATTGAGTTTGGGTACGTTTTAGTTCGCGCAAAGTTTCTTCTAGCTGTTGAGTTTGAGCTTGAGCTAGTCGGGCCGCTTTGCGGGTTTGGGTGTACAGTTCAGCGTGGTCGATCGCGATCGCAATTTGAGCGACCACCGCTTGCATCAGTTCGACTTCAGAGTCGCTCCAATTTCGCATGGACACAGCCTCATAGCAGGTAATTGCCCCCATATCGCCTGAAGCAGTTTGAACTGGCAGCGACAGCACTGAGTTAATTTTTAAGGCCTGGAAATTTTCGCGCACTTCTAAATCTTCAAAAGTGCTGACATCATCAATTCGCAGGATGTGTCGCTGCAAAATCTGTGGCAGGGCGACACTAGATTGATCCTCTACAGAATAAGTACCGAGCAAACTCGGCAAAGCTTCATTCTTCGCTTCGCAAACTATTTCCCAAACCGGAGGATTGCGGTTTGGGCGATACCAAGTGAACAGGCACCAATCTATGTGCATCAAATTGCGAATTTTTTGAACTGCGGTTTCTAAAATTGTGTCTAAATCTAAAGATGTGCGAATCTGGTTGGCAATTTGATTGAGCAGTTGTTGTCGTCTTGCTTGCTGTCTGAGGGCTTGTTCCGATCGCACTAATGTTTCTTCTGCAAGTTTGCGATCTGTTAAATCTTGGATCACTCCTTGGATAATTTTTTCATTTCCCACCTCGATGACTGTCAGCACGACTTCTGCGGGAAAATCAGTACCGTCTAAGCGCTGATGAACCCAATCAAAACGGTGCTTTCCCCGCTCAAAAGCGATCGCTATCATGTCGTCAGCCATGCTCAAAGAATCTTTGCCGTTGGGTTGGAAAGGAGGCGAGAGTGTGCCAGGGTTTTGGCAGTACAACTGTTGCGGGGTAGTACAGCCGAATAGTTTTAGGGTGGCTGTGTTAGCATCGGTGATGGCATTGTCACATAGCATAAAAACAGGCAAACTGGTTAATTCGTAGAGCGATCGAAATTTGGCTTCCGACTGCTGCAATGCGGCTTCTGTTTGCTTGCGATCGGTAATATCAGCAACCATTGCCAAAGCGCCCACATAGCGTCCCTGTTTGTCGGCCAAGGAATTAGTAGAAACCATCGCCCACAAGTCCCTGCCGTCTCGGCGACGGAACTTAAAATCGAGCTGTTCGCGAATTCCTTCACGGCGGCGGTCGAGACTGATTTGTGCGATCGCCATGCCTTCTGCATCCATGAAAGCAAATAGCGACTCCCCGATCATTTCCTCTGGGCTGCAGCAGAGCAGATCGGCCATTTTTTGGTTGACAAAAGTAGTTTTACCCTCCGCATCTATGATCCAAATTCCTTCGTCCGCTGTCTCGACAATGCACCTGTATTTTTCCTCGCTTTCTCTGAGCGCTTCTTCTGCTAATTGGCGAGCCGTAATGTTTTGAGTCATTAGCAATCCGCCGATAATTTCTTGCCGTTCGTTTCTGACTGGCAAAGCATAACCGAGGTAAACGCGATCGCTGTAAAAAAATTCTGTAACAACTGTTTCTCCTGCCAGTGCTGCCCGATAAGTTGGCTCGATATCAGTACAAACATCTGGCTCGAATACTTCCCAGATAGTCTTGCCTTCCATCAATTCTTTGGCAAGCCCCACTGCTGCTAATTCTGTACCTTCTACCAGCGTGTAGCGCAGTTCTGGATCGAACAACATCACCGCACCGTTAGGAAAGTTGCTTGCCATAGTGCGGTAAAGCTGTTCGCTTTTTTGCAGCGCAGCTTCTGCTTGTTTGCGATCGCTAATGTCAACTACAACTGCACCGATGCCGATCGCCTCACCATCTTTGTCTAGCAAGGGAAAATAAGAGCCTGTCAGGTGTCGGACAAACCCCGGCTTTCTTGGATTGTCACCACTGATCTCGATATTAATTAGGGGTTGTTTCGTCCTCAAAATTTCTGCGTACAAAGGCTCTATTATTGGAGCCATATTCGGCAATATTTCGCGTACAGTCTTGCCAATGTGTTCTGCTGGACTCAGGCAATTTATTTCTGCTAGAAATTGATTAATTTGCACATACCGCAGTTGGGAGTCCAAAATGCAAAGTCCCGCCGGCGCCTCCTTCAAAAAGGCATCAAATAGTGCTTGTCTCTGTGCTAATTCTTGTTCTAAAGCTTTGCAAACGCTCAGATCTGTTAAAGATCCCATCATCCCCACAACTTCTCCCCTTTTGTCTTTCAATAGCGACAGCATCAGGTTCGAGGAAAATTTTTCTCCTGATTTACGGCGTGTTATAACTTCAATTTCATGCTCGCCTTTTTCTTGTAGCGGCTTGATGACTTGCTCTAACAAAAATTCTTGCTGTTCGGGCGGGTAAATTAGAGAAATGTGCTGTCCGATAGCCTCAGTTGCTTGATAGCCGTATAACTTTTGGCAGGCTTGATTCCAAATGGTGATCGAGCCGTCCATATCGGTAGAAACTACCGCCTCATGAATTTGGTCAATGATTTGACTTTGGAGACGTAATTTTTCTTGAGTTTGCTCCAGTTCGGAGATTTTTTCTGCGAGTAGTTTCTGAGTTTTTTCTAGTTCGGCAGTCTGCTTTGTCAGCAATTTTTCTAGATGTGAATTGCTGTGTGGCGATGCTGATTCCAGCGGATCGCTATTTTGATCCCGATTATTAAAGATTTCTTCAACACTTAGCCAAATCGCGGACAGTCCCTCTGTTTCAATTGCCCGCTCGGAAACTCGCACGGGTACGAGATGCTGGTTTTTATGTTTGTATGCTGCTTCGCACAGGTGCGTGTGGCTATTTTTTGCTTGACATTCTAGATATTTTTCTGGGCGCGCGCACTGTGTTTGCTGAATTTCCCAGTAGTTGAGGTGGAGAGTTTCTGCAACTGTGCGGCCGATAATACTTGCAAAAGCTGGATTTACGTCGAGAAAAGTCCCGTCCGTCCGGCACAATGCCAGCCCTATCGGGCACAGTTCTAACAATTGGCAACGGGAGCGATTGCGCTTGGCTTTTCCTAACTGGCTTTGCATCTGACCTAGCTGGACTTGGTTTATTTAATTATATCTTTATTATCTTGTTTATTGCTGTGAGTTTTATCCTTAATTAAAAAAGAGGGAAAAAGGAAGTTCGCCAACGATCCCTCTACGGGATTTAACAAATGTAACGGATGGATGCTGAGGTTGGAGGGAAGAAGGAAGAGGTTGGAGGTTGGAGGTTCGAGGGCAGTTTGGCAACGATCACGCGATCGGGATTTAACGGATGGATGTTGAGGAAAAAGACAGGATGGGAAAACAAAAATGAGTAATAATCAACGGGAAGGAGGAAAGAGGGAATGAGAAGAAACCAGAAAAATCACAAAAGAAGAAGTATAAAACTGGTACAAAAACCATTAATTTATACATGGTATCTTCCCTCCAACCTTCTTCCTTCTTCCCTCCAACCTTCTCCCTTCTTCCTTCTTCCGACGGACATCGGACGGACATCCGTTACATCCGTTACATCCGTTACATCCGTCGAGCGAATCCGTTGCCGAACTTCCGTCAATTAATCGCGGGCAATACCTTCGGATCGGGCGGCCAACTGCACTGCACCGGCGACAGCAATGGCAACTCTTTCATCAAAAACCGACGGTATAATGTGCTCTTTGTCAAGCTGAGAAGGACTGACTAAAGAGGCGATCGCATAAGCTGCTTCCAAGTACATAGTGGGCGTAATCGTGGCAGCTTTGCAGTCCAAAGCGCCTCGAAATATCCCCGGAAATGCCAAAACATTGTTAATTTGATTCGGGTAATCGCTGCGTCCGGTTGCTATGATCGCCGCATCTTCCATAATTAATTCTGGCTGAATTTCGGGAATGGGATTTGCCATTGCAAAAACAATGGGATTTTCGGCCATCGAACGCACCATCGATCGGGTGACTACGCCGGGGGCGCTGACTCCTAAAAATACATCGGCACCGGCGATCGCATCTTCCAAAGTACCGCTCGAAGCCACGGCAAATTCTAGTTTTTCTGGGTTCATATCCGTGCGGTCTTGGGAGAGGACGCCTTTGGAGTCGCACATGATGATATTTTGGGCACCTGCTTTACGCAGCAAGCGGGCGATCGCGACTCCGGCCGCACCGGCTCCGTTAATCACGATACACACTTCTGCGATGGTTTTTTTGACGATTTTCAAGGCATTAATTAATGCTGCCAAACTGACAATTGCAGTGCCGTGCTGGTCATCATGAAAAATCGGAATATCTAAAGTTTCCCGCAATCTTGCTTCGATTTCAAAGCAGCGGGGAGAAGAAATATCTTCGAGGTTAACGCCACCAAAAACCGGGGCGATATTCTGCACTGTGCGAATAATTTCGTCGGTATCTTGGGTGTTCAAACAGATAGGAAAGGCGTCAATCCCAGCAAATTCTTTAAATAGCATGGCTTTGCCTTCCATGACTGGCAGTGCGGCGGCAGGGCCGAGGTTTCCCAGTCCCAAAACTGCGCTACCGTCGGTAACAATGGCAACAGTATTTTGTTTGATTGTGAGGTTATAAACTTGTTGCGGGTCATTGGCGATCGCAGTGCAGATGCGGCCGACTCCAGGGGTGTATGCCATTGCCAAATCTGACTGGCGTTTGAGGGAAATTTTGCTAACTACGCTGATTTTTCCGCCGCGGTGCAAGTTGAAAGTGCGATCGTACACATCGATCACTTTGATATCCGGCAGCGCTTTCACTGCTTGCAATATTTCTTCGTTGTGTTCGAGGCTGTAAGCATCGACGGTGATATCGCGAATTGTAGTGGCGCGGGTTTGCTCGATCAAGTCGATTTGGCCGAAGTTGCCGCCGACAGATGCGATCGCGCTGGTGACGCTTGCCAGCATTCCCGGCCGGTTCGGCAGAGCAACCCGAATTGTTAAACTAAAGCTGGGGTTCGGTGTCAGTTTTACCATGATGCCTTGATTTCAGATTTGAGAATTTCAATCTTAGATTTTATCCCCAATGTTAGGCATAAAATTTAATAATTCAAATTTTCAACTGAAATTTTTAACAAATTCTATGAGCTTGTGGTACGATCGCTCTGCACTGCCAGGGGTGTCGCTGGAAAACTAATCTTTTTTTGAGTAAATCTGTGCTTTGTTTCTAGCTGGTGACTCTCCCACAAACAGCCTATTTTCTGTCAATTTTCCAGCGAACCGCGAATATGAAGCGCGGGGGTAAAAACCGGGTTTCTGAGGTCAAAGTGCGGAACTCTTATCTATTTTTGAGAATATTTCTGCTTATCCTGAACATCAGCAGATATTTCCCAAAAATCTATTTTCTAGCGATACCGCCTAATTCCTGCTGCTGTCTTTTGAAGTGAGACACCCAGGAGAGTTGATGCGGCTTTTTGGTGGCCTTTATTGGGAATGTAAAAAGTAGATGCACGGCTGTTTTAGCCGGCAGGTAAAAATCTGAGCGACTGACAAGCGGGTCTTTGATATATATTTTGTCTGGTTTAACACTTGCCAAAGATTGCGAGTGCAACCTTGCAAACGCTCTAAATTACCTGCACGCTGTACCCGATAATTCCAGGGACTGTAACTAACAGACAATCTACCCCGCGCCACCACGGGCACAGCTTGGGCCGAACCGTGTTGAGTTGCTGGTTGCTAAGTGTCAATTTTACCGATCGGCCGCAGCATCGGCCCATATAATTGTAAAGAATTTGCAAGCCAGACAATCTGGGGGAACTTTTTCTAAGTCTTGCATATCTACTGGTTGCTCTGCTTCGCTGCCGGGGGGAACTATGCACAGGGCAACTTGTCCGACTCCAGCCATGAGTTCGGCAACTCGCTCCAAAATACTGTCCATTTTTTCCATTAGTTGCTCTGCTGCATCGAGACTCGGCGCGATGATGAAAAAGGTTTTGACTCCATCGGGACAAGGGGCAAAGCCAAGCGTACACTCTCGTAATAGTGCTTGGGTGGAGAGACTGAAACCGTCGTAGAAGCGAGCGATTACTGCTTGATAAAAGGCTTGGGTCAGAGAGCGATCGCCAAAAATAGGTTGAGATAACATAACTACTTCCTTTCGTAGGATTTTTGGGAGCATTGAAAAAATTTTAACATACCTTAATGTAAGCGATTTAACAAAATTATCTAGCGATCGAGATCATTGGCTAGATGTGATAATTTTTAATTTGTGTAGCGATCGCAACTGTGATAAAATGTACTGTGTGTTAGCGCTGCAAGTGATTTTGATCCGCTCAGCAGCTCAAAGCTAAGTACAAAATTTCTTAGTAGGTGGGGAGAGGGCCAGAGGGCCAGAGGGAGAGGGTCGGATGGGGAAATTACCTAAGTAGTAAGAGTATTATTGGCAAAAAGTGCTTAATCTAGAGTTTAAAATAAACATCCAATCAAAATATTAAACATGAACTCGATCGCCCAACAGTTAAAAGCAAAATTTGAAAAAGCATTCACCGCGGCATTCGGCGAAAGTTATGCAGGTGCAGATCCAATGCTAGCCGCCGCCAGCAATCCCAACTTTGGGGACTTTCAGTGCAACGCGGCGATGAGTTTGGGGAAAAAGTTAGGAAAGCCCCCACGGGCGATCGCCTCGACAATCATCGAAAACCTAGATATTACCGACATCTGCGAAACCCCAGAAATCGCCGGGCCCGGTTTTATCAATTTGAAGCTCAAACCCGCTTATTTGGAAGCGCAAATTAGTGCGATCGCCGGCGACTCGCGTTTGGGGATTGAACCCGCGAAAACGCCTCAGACAATTGCGATCGACTTTTCGAGTCCGAATATAGCCAAAGAAATGCACGTCGGACACTTGCGATCGACAATCATCGGAGATGCGATCGCCCGCATCCTCGAATTTCAAGGCCACGACGTACTCAGAATCAACCACATCGGCGACTGGGGCACCCAATTCGGGATGCTGATCGCATACTTGCGCGAAGTTCACCCCGAAGCCCTCACAACCGCTGACGCCCTAGATTTAGGCGATTTAGTCGCATTTTACCGCCAAGCAAAACAGCGCTTTGACGCAGACGAAACCTTCAAAGAAACCGCCCGCCAAGAAGTAGTAAAACTGCAAGCAGGCGCCGAAGACACCCGCCGCGCTTGGAAATTGCTGTGCAATCAATCCCGCCGCGAATTTCAAGTAATATACGACTTGCTCGATATCAAATTAACCGAACGCGGCGAATCGTTTTACAATCCATTATTGCCCGCAGTAGTCGAAGATTTAACCAATCTAGGTTTGCTAGTAGAAAGTGACGGCGCGAAATGCGTTTTTGTAGACGGTTTCACCAATAAAGAAGGAGAACCTCTCCCGCTAATTGTCCAAAAAACCGACGGCGGCTACAACTACGCCACCACCGATTTAGCAGCAGTGCGCTACCGCATCCAAAAAGACAATGCAAAGCGCATAATTTATGTCACGGATTCAGGACAAGCCAACCATTTTGCCCAAGTATTTGCAGTAGCGAGAAAAGCCGGTTGGATTCCCGAAGATGTCGAAATTGTCCATATTCCCTTCGGTTTGGTATTGGGAGAAGACGGCAAAAAACTCAAAACTCGTTCTGGGGAAACGGTGCGGTTGCAGGATTTGTTAGATGAGGCGATCGTCCGCGCCACCAAAGATTTGGAAGACAGATTAGTCACAGAAGAAAGACAGGAAACTAAAGAGTTTATAGCTAACGTAGGTCGCGTAGTTGGTTTGAGTGCAGTTAAGTATGCAGATTTGAGTCAAAACCGCGCCAGCAACTATGTATTTAGTTACGACAAAATGCTCGCATTGCACGGAAATACCGCTCCTTATATGCTGTATGCTTACGCGCGCGTGCAGGGAATTCGCCGCAAAGGTGAGATTGATTTCGAGAATTTAGATGCTGGTGCGAAAGTGATTTTGCAGTCAGATGCCGAGTTGGTATTGGCAAAGCATTTATTGCAGTTGAATGAAGTTGTGAATGCTGTTGGCGGCGATTTGTTGCCGAATCGAATTTGTCAGTATTTGTTTGAATTGAGTCAAAAGTTCAATCAATTTTTTGAGCAATGTCCGGTTTTGAAAGCTGAGGAACCGTTGCGGACTTCGCGGTTGATTTTGTGCGATTTGACGGCGAGGACTTTGAAGTTGGGTTTGGAGTTGTTGGGGATTCAGGTTTTAGAAAGAATGTGATATAAAGTTTGTAGCTGTAGGGTGCGTGAGAGCAATAAATATTTGAATCTAGATGATGAGACTGTTTGCAATCACCCACCGCCCCAAGTCTTGAACAATACCGATGCAACCGGAAATAAGATAATTTTAACCGCTGATAAACGCTGATAAACGCTAATGAAAGAGGAGGGGATAGGGCGAGAATTTATGCCCAAGTTTCCTCTACTTTTAACATTTCTGATGTCATTGCTTTTACTTTTTTTGAGATTGGGATTTAGTTAATTGTAGCGTATCTCTAAAATCGAGCATTTACGGCTTTTTGTTAAGAATCAAGCTATCCAGAATACCTTTAAACATTGTTACCACAATTTGGCGATCGTTATCTCTGACAAAAATATCGTAATTGGGACTTGAGTTAATTTCAATTAACCAATATGCTCCTTTTTTATCTAGTGCTATGTCAAACCCAGCATAATTAATCGCCATTTCTGCAAAAACAGGTTTAACAAAATCTTCAATCTCAGACATGAGATTGGGGTTAATTATATGTTGAGCTTTTGCACCTTCCCAGTGCAGCGGACTTAAATTCCCCGCAAATTTAGCCTGAGATTTGTCTTTCTCGTACAGCAAAACTAGCTTTTCTTTGCAGAATACAGCCCGATATTCGTGAGAAATTTCGATGTATTCTTGAGCTAGCGCCACATAGTCATAATCTTTGCTGTTGACATTAAATATAATTTCTAGGGCTGCTTTAATTTGCTCTCTACTTTCACACAAAAAAACATTGTTGCCACCAGCACCGCGATTTCTTTTGAGAATTACCGGGAAAGCGAATTTTTTGTTTACTTCTAAAACTATTGATTCAATATCTGGGAAACTCAAATACTTTTTATACTTCTCCTCGCAGTGAGGGGAGACAAAACCGAGAGTTCTGGGAGTATTTATTTGGCCGTTTAATAGTTGATAAGTATATTCTTTGTCTTTAAAAATCTCTGCTACTGACGCGCTGTTAAATGGCGTCATGTAATTGACAAAATAATATTCTTCGTCGCCGTGTTTGATTCTAATCAAGTTTTGGGAAGGATGGAGGATTTCGTAAGGTATATTTAATTCCTCACAAGCTGCCAGCAGGATTTCAATATTGGTGAGCATAAAATGTAACTTAATTAGAAATTAATTTAAAACATTTGAGATTTGAGAATCTCTTCCAAATCTCAAACCTCAAATTAGATCGCACTTCTATCCAAACAATCGCTGCTGTCCGTTTGCCGCATCTTTCCCGGCATAAATCTCGCGCGTTCCCTTGGGAATATAAATCCAATCGAATTCTTGTAAGCGGTTTGTCAAATTGGAAATGCTCACTCCCAATTCATCTCTCATTTTGTATAAATGCGACCACTTTGTTAAATCGCGTCCCTGTCTTTTTTCCTCCAAAATACACCGAGGCATCAACAAACAGCTTGCAAAATATTGCGCTTGCCATTCGATCGACAAAACCTTATTATCAGCACTCGCACCCCGACAAACAAACGGTTCCTCGACATCCTGGGCTGCTTTTCCTTCATTGCCCAAGTTTAATTCCAACTGTTCCACAGTGCCGTCTGCTTCGTCTTGATTGACGTGTAGCACCCAGTGGCCGATTTCGTGGGCGATCGTCGATTCGATGAAACCCGGCGGTTTTTCGAGAATCTGTTCGTTGATTTCGATTAACCGCTGCTGCGGCAAAATCCTCGCCGCGATCGCACCTTCTTCATCCGGGTCAATGCACTCCCATACTACGCCCAAATCCAGAAAATCAGCAACCGTTGTCGCATCAAAAGGCCATCTCGGAGCAAAATTTTGCGTTTTCTGCATCTGCATCAAGATGTCATTTGCCAAACGCTCGATCGATTCTTTGGGATAGAAGCAATACGGCTTAAAAATACTCACTATGAGGGGCCTCTCTTACGCTTCAAAAGATTGTTTGAGCCAATCTGGATTTTCTTGCATCCGGCGAAAAAGAGCCTGCATTTCCTTCGGATTCTGCTTCAGCAGCGCTTCGTACTGCTGCGGCAGCCTCCCCGCCAAGAAAATCAATTCCTCTTCGTTTATGTCGAGATTTCGCGCTAATGCTCGGATTACCTCCTCTTTTGGCGCATAATCCGCTCGATCGTTCTCCAACTTCGACAAATAAGTAAAGTCCACACTTAGCATAGCTGCTAGCTCACGTTGTGAGTAAGCTTTGTCCTTGCGAGCTTGACGGATCAGTCTTCCAAATGTTTGTTCCACGGTTTTTCGCCTCCTGACAAGCATTCTAGCCTGTTTTGATGAAAAGTTCAACAAAATACTTGACGGGAAAATCAACCCGCGCTACCATGAGGTTAGTTGACGGTTTAATCAACCCGCAGAGCCTGACTGGTAGGGTTAAAGGTGCAAATTAGCCTAGCTCACACGCTACATATAGCGTCGTCAACTGTAGAGGAGTGAGAAGCGCTGGGCGTCAAAACGCTTGTACGCAGCAAATAAGGAGGAGCAGATCGCAAATGCTGAGAACCTGGACAGACACGCATTACAAGCTCGAAGACGATGACTGGCTATACATCGCCACCCACGAAGAACAAAGCTCAGCCTCACTGGTTTGTCCCGGCTACGCGCGGGATGGCGAAGGCTTCAGCATCCACTTCACCCCAGCGCACCTAGAAACATTAGAGCATTTGCTCGCCGCGCTGCGGATTATCAAAGCTCAACAAGAGGCGATGCTTGAGTATACCTATCCCGAACCAAAAGCAACAACACATCTCATTAGGTAATGGAAGGAAGAAGGAAGAAGGAAGAAGGAAGAAGGAAGAAAAATAATTCGATTGTTGTGAGTTCCCAATTTCTAATTACCGATTCCTAATTGTCAGAACATAAATCAATAACTAAGGAAAAACGAACAATGACTACTAAAACACAAGAAAGACCTACATTTTCAGTATTTGGTGCCAAACCGAGCAATGCTTTGTTAGTACCAGAAATCCCGATCGCAGTGCGTAACAATTGCCAAAGTGGCCAATGGGCGATCGGCGATACAGACTACGGTTCTAAGTGTTCCATGACAATCCTCAAATTCTCCAAATTCTTCGGTTCCCTCGGTCAAACTTCGCACACACTTTGGGGTCAACTGTGGTTTGTCGCAGAAAGTGGCGAATTGCCGCAAGGAGTTGTCATGGTGACATACATCAAAAACCGCAGCTTGAACGATTTTAACCGTTTGGTAGCATCAGTTCAATCTCGCGGCGTAGAACCTGCAACCGGAATTTTTGTTCCCGAATTTGTCAAGCATTCCGGTCAGAAACCAGACGACAGCGGAGTAGTAAAACCGATCAACTACTACAGCTTGAAATGGTCTTGGAACGAGCGGAAAGATTGGGCGGTTATCGACCAAGCAGCAGCAGTTTTGTCCGATTCTAGCAATCAATCGCGGATGATTGACTTAGAAGGAACAAAAGCTATGGTGTGTTTAGATAACCTGCCGGCGCAGCAAGTTGCCTGCTTGATGGCTGCTCACGCTGGCGGTGAAAGCGATGCTATTGCTTTGAATTCCAACGGCGGTATGTCGCTACCGCCAGCGGAAGACCAATTAACTGCTGACTTGTTCTAATTTTGTTGTAAGGCGCGATTAAATCGCGCCTTTACCATAACTGTTACAACAGAGTGAAATGAAGAAATTAACCAAGCTGAAAACCAAACCAAATCTGCAAGAAAGTCGTTTGAAAGAGAATCTTGAGCTGCTCGATCAAATTCGGACAGATGCAGTTAACGACATCGACAGTCTCACCGAAGATTTCCAGCACATGACTTTAGTAGCCGAATCAGTTCAGCGAAATTACCGAGCTTTGTTAGCCGAAAATCAATTGTTAAAAGGCGCACTTTTGAGTATAATTGATGAGTGCGGCTGCTCGGAAGGAAATCGGTGCGATCGCTGCTGGAAACTTCTCAAAACTCTAGCCAGTGGCAATCCCGAAGAAAAACCCGATGCAGCCAGAAAATACCGTTCCATTCTCAGCCAACTCCGCAACTTAGAATAACTGAGAAAGTCTCACTCAAAAGTGTCGAAAAGTTATAATCAGGAGAAGCAAACATTATGACAATAGCAACTGCCAAGGATAGCAAAGCCCAAATTTTGCAAAACTTTCAGCAGATTTTAGCCGACAAAAAAAAGATCGAATCCAAAGTCGAAACCAAAGAACAGTCAGCCGAAAAAGCCAAAAACAAACAACTCCTCGAAGTCGCTTCCACCTACACAATTGACAGCATCGTCAAAGGCTTGGCTGACTTGCAATTAGATTTTGGCAGTACCATCAGCGGACTTTCCGAAAAACTGAAGGCGGAATCTTCCAAATTAGACGAATTAAAACGCGCGATCGAAATTGAAGCCGAACAATTGCAAGAGTTGCAGCAAATCAGAATTGTAGCAGACGCCCTCCACATTTTAACTCAAGAGCACCGAGAAAAATTGACCCTGCTCGAACAAAACGCTGCTAACCAACGCGAAATTATCGAAAAAGACACGACCCAAAAACGCAAGATTTGGGAAAAAGAACAAGAAGAATTTGAGGCAGCAGTTCAAGAACAAACTGCACTCCTCACTAAAAAGCGCCAGGAAGAAACAGCCGATTATCAATACGAATTACAGCGCAGCCGCAAAATCGAAACCGACGAATACGAAGAAACGAAGCGTAAACTAGAACGGCATTTGCAAGAATCTACCCGCGAAAAAGAAAAAAATTGGGTGGAACGGGAAAAAGTCCTCAGCGACAATCAAGCGGAGTTTGAAGAGAATCAAAGAAAAGCCGCCGGATTTGAAGAAGAACTCAAACAGGCTTATGTCAAAGCCAAAGAAGAAGCAATTCAAGAAGTTTCCCGCGAAGCTAAAGTCAAGGCAGATTTAGTGGAGAAAGAGTGGGAAGGCACTAAGCAAGGATATGAATTGAAAGTGCAATCTCTACAGCAGACAATTGGGCGGCAAACCGAACAAATCGCCGAAATTTCCGCGCAACTGCAAGCCACGATGAAGCAAGCGCAAGATTTGGCAATGAAAGCTTTTGCCAGCAAAGCTTAAAACCCAGTAAGGGGTGCAATGCGCACCTTACGAAAAAATGACAGAAATTTTCCACGCTATTAAGAAATGAAAAGTCATGAACAAAAAAGTTAGCGACAAAAGCACCAAGGCTGAAATCTTAGAAGCGTACAAGGAAGCAGCGCAAGAAAAAGCGCAGCTAGAATCGCAAATCCAACTGTTAAACGCTTCCCAAAAGCAAACACCAGCCCCAGAAAAACCTATTGTGGAAGCACAAAAACCAATGGCTTTAACTCAAAATCCACAAAAAATGCAGTCTACAATCGACAATTTGATTTTGCTGCAATTTGGCTTTGGTGGCGCTGTCAGCGAGTTGTCGGAAAAATTAACTTCGGAAGCTGCTAAAGTCGAAGAATTGCGGCGCACTGTGGGTGAGGAAATTCAACAACTGCAAGAGTTGCACAGTTTAGAAGATGTTGCAGAAGATACGCTGGACAATTTAATTCAACAGTACGAAGAAAGCGCGAAAACTTTTGCTGGCGAACTCAGCGCACAGCGCGAAACTGTTGAACAGGAATTGTTGGAACGCCGGCAAGCTTGGGAAAAAGAGCAGGAACTTCACAAGTTGGCTATTCAAGAACGCAATGAGCATCAGCAAAAAGCTCGCCAGCGGGATGAAGAATTGTATGATTATGATTTGAATCTTCAGAGAAATCTGGACATCGAAGAATACGAACAGCGCCAGAAAACACTGTATCAAGAAATCGAAGAGTTTCAGCAAGAAGAGGAGAAACAGTGGGCGGAACGCGAAAAATCTATTGCGGAACGGGAAAAGCTGTATGCTGAGGTGAAAGCGAAGGTAGAAGCTTTCCCGAAAGAACTGGAAGCTAATATCAAGAACGGTAAAGATAACGGTCGCAATATTGGCAATTATCAAGCTAAAGTTAAGGCTGATATGTGGGCTAAAGATGTTGAAGGGCAAAAGCAAAATTATGAACTGCAAATTCAAGGGATGTTGCAGACAATTCAAAATCAAGATGAGCGCATTGCTAGCTTGTCGAAACAACTGGATTCTGCTTTGAAACAGGTTCAAGATTTGGCGGTGAAGGCAATTGAGGGCTCATCGAATTTGAGTTCTTTCCAAGCAGTGAGGGAAATTGCGATCGAACAAGCGAAGACTCAGCAGAAAAATAAGTAGATATAACTCGGCGGTTGAAACCGGGGCTACACAAACCAAGTAGATAAGAGTCGGCGCTTGAAACCGCTCAAAAGTCAAACTCTCGTCAGCGGAGGCGGAGTGGGAGAAGTAAGGTGCGGCCCGGCGCACCTTACGCTATTTTGAGAAAAAACTAGCTTTCCTTAGTGGAGTTTTCCAACTGTCTACTCCCACCCAGTCTTCCTTGAGCCTTAAACCCTATCTACAGCGTTCTAATTTTTAGTAAAAAGCCCGATCGCACTGTTCACTTATCGAAACTGTCCCTTCCTCTCCTGACCGCTTCACTCACCCTATCTATTCTTTAAGTTAATGAACCAAAAGATATATTTGACTTAGAGGCACTATGCAGAAACAAATCATACGCCAAAAAGATACTAATGCTTGGATACTTCACTGCTGGGTTTCTTTTATTCTTGCCATTTCCGCAACTACTGTAGGTATCATTTATTTACAAGTAGACCCCTGGCAGAAAGCTTTTATGGGTATGGGTTTAACTTTTTCAATCGGCTCGTCTTTTACTTTAGCAAAAACCATTCGGGATAACAACGAGGCATCAACATTAACTGCCAGAATTGACGAAGCTAGAGTTGAGAAAATTCTCGCTGAGCACCATCCTCTCAAATAAATTAATTATAGAATGTATATAAAAACAGCCCGCGCGGGCTGTTTTCGTTGTTTGAGCCACAGGTTTCAAGCTGCGGATGGGAATTGGGGATTTCAATGGCTACCTTTGAACTGACGATCGCGCAACTTATTCTTTTGGCGCTGGCGAATACCGGCCTTAACTGTCGCCATATCCACCGGAAAACCAACGACAGGCATCACCTGATCCTTGCGTTCTTCTTCCAGATTCTTGAGTTCGGTGTAATCAACCCAGTGAATGCAATTCACCGGACAAGTGTCGATCGCCTCAGCAATCAACTCTTCAGAATCCCCGTCTTGTCGAACTACGCGCGATCGACCGTAATCCGGTTCAATATAAAAAGTATTGCGAGCAACGTGAGCACAGTGCTTGCAGCCAATGCAGGTAATTTCATCAACATAGACACCTTTTTGGCGCAACACACCGCCCAACTCCGGTTCCAAACCAGAGCGATCGGGCGCATCCCGCAAAAATCCTCCCAACTCCGGCTCTAAACCAGAGCGATCAATTGCTGTATCTATTCCGAGTCCAGAAAGCTCAGACATTTAGACCCCCACAATAGTAAATAAGTCCGCACAGGCGGACTTTGATGAAACAAGATTGCAAAAATCTCGAAAAATGATTAAGCGCACCAACGCTGCACCACCAAACGGATAGAACCGTCTTGATTTTGCTTTTGCTCAGAAATTTGGAAACCCTGCTTAGCGCTTTCATTCACCACAGTATGGTAAGCGTAGCGCTGAGTCACCTTATTCAGAAAACGGTCTACAGACCAAGCTTGCTGCCAAAACTGCAAGTCAGCCACCAATTCATACTCAGTCCCGTTCCAGCTAAAACCTACGTCGTAGCCGTTTTTTTGCTCAATTACGACCTCAGCGGTGCTGGTTAGGCCGCGATAGCCACGCACCTCAGTCGGGCCCGACTTCCAGTCGATACCCAAGTCAGTTAAAGCAGCTTCCAAAGAATTCAAATTGCGGATCTGGGTCTTAATTTGGCTAAAATGTGACATGGTGGTTCCAAAAAAATTTAAGTGAACTCAACAAAAAAATTACCAATCGCTAAAAGCCACTTGGGCGGTCGCTTCGGCTGACTGATGCAGCGCTTGCGTGAAATATTCAGATGTTGACTCTTGGTGAAGCACCACGCCGAGCTGAGCTTCAATTGCAGCCGTTACCTCAGCACAGGAAGCACCGACAATGCCGGTGACTGTTTCCTGTACGCGGCCATCTGGATAGATCACAAACTCTAGTGTTTCCATAATCCGGGCTGACTGAATAGCAATAGTGAGACCAGACACCGACACCAGCAAGCCAGGGACGATGCCTCCTGAAGTAGCTTCTTGAGAGTTGGCTGACTGACAAAGCGCTATATCAATTTTGACGAATTGATAGGTTTTGAGTCACAACTTAACAGAACTTATTAATAGGTAGAAGCAATACATCAGTTGTATGTAAAGTTTCGCGTAGATCGTGACAGCAGTCAAGTCAGTCTATTTGATGAGATTTGAGATTGGAGAGTCAGGAAGAAGGAAGAGGGGATGAACGGCAGAGGGCGCAGAGGGCGCAGAGGGAAGAAGGCAGAAGGTAAAAGGCAGAAGGCAAAACGAAAAAGTATAAATTCCCCCACTCCCTCTCTAATTCCCTCTGGGATCTAAAACGTCTCGTAGGCCATCGCCCAAAAGGTTGAAACCAAGAACAGTCAACGTAATCAGCAAACCTGGAAACACGATCGTCCAAGGAGAAGAAAGAGCGTATCCGCCCTTAAAAGCATCAGAAAGCATCGTCCCCAACTCAGGAACCGGCGGCTGTGCGCCCAAACCCAAAAAACCCAAACCGGCAGCTTCTAGTGTCGCCGTACCAGTCGAAAGAGTTGCTTGTACAACTAGAGGCGCGAGACTTCCCGGCAAAATGTGGCGAAAAATAATCCGTAAGTCGCTGGCGCCCAAGGCCTTGACAGCCAAAACAAATTCTTGTTCCCGCAGAGACAGCACCATACTGCGAGTTAAACGGATGTAAATCGGAATTTGCACGAGGCTGACGGCGATAATTACGCTTTGCAGGCTCGGCCCGGTGACGGTAACAACGCCGATCGCCAGTAAAATCGAAGGAAAAGCTAGCAAAATATCCGCCAAAGTGCCGATCGCCATTTCCAGCAACCCCCGAAAATACCCCGCCACCAGCCCCAAAAGCGCTCCCACAATTAAACCCACACCCACAGAAACCAGGCTGACGAGTAAAGATATTCCCAATCCGTGCCACACCCGCACCAACAAATCTCGCCCCAAACCGTCGGTGCCCAACCAATGTTTCGCGCTAGGAGCCACCAAGCGCGACAAATAATCTCGATCGACCGCAGCATCGTAAGGAGAAAGTAGGGGGGCCAACACTGCCGATATCATCAGCGCTACAGTCAAAATTAAGCCGATTTTCCCCGAAGTCGATCGCCAAAATCGTTGAAAAGCTGCTTGTGGAAATACTAAGTTTTTATTCAATCTTCGATTTTCCATCGAATGTTGTCACCAAAAAAACTGAGGACTTGGGCAACTATTAGGATAAATTAACGATTGCGCTCGCAGAAATACGTTAACAGGACTTGCTCCAGGGAAACCAAAAACTCGGTGCGTGCATTACCCTCCATACCCAAAGTCGCATTTTTTGCCCCAAATGCCCAATGCCTGAGCTCTTCCTTAAAGACCCTTTAAGATATAGAGAACAAGATAAATTTAAAAGCCAAATGACATCAACCCTGCTCAAAACCTCAGCCCGATCGCCCCTCAACGCCCCAACAATCCGCCATTTCCCCAACGGCCTCACCGTTATAGCCGAACACTTGCCGGTCGATGCTGTTAACCTCAGCGTGTGGCTCAATTTAGGCTCAGCCGTCGAACCAGACGACATTAACGGCATGGCTCACTTTTTAGAACACATGATTTTTAAGGGAACTCCCAGCATTCCCAGTGGCGAATTTGAGCGCGCGATCGAGCAACGCGGCGCTGTCACCAATGCTGCCACCAGCCAAGATTACACTAACTATTACATCACCACAGCTCCTAAAGATTTTGCCGAACTAGCCCCCCTGCAAGTCGATGTGTTGCTCAACGCCAGCATTCCCGACGACGCCTTCGATCGCGAACGGCTGGTAGTCTTAGAAGAAATTAGACGATCGGAAGACAATCCCCGCCGCCGCACCTATCAGCGATCGATGGAATTAGCCTTTGAAGTCCTGCCCTACAAGCGACCGGTACTCGGCCCGACTGCGGTAATCGAACAGTTGACAGCCCAACAAATGCGGGATTTCCACAGCAGCAGATATCACCCAGGGGCGATGACAGCCGTAGCTGTCGGCAATTTGCCAGTCGATCAACTAATAGAAATTGTCGCAGACAGTTTTGCAGCAAAAAGTACAGCACAAAACAACAAAATAAATGTGCCCGCTGTCGGCAACTTTCACCCCGAAGCCCAAATCCTGAACTACGGCCAAGAGTCGCCGTTTACAGAAACAGTCCGCCGCGAATTTGTAGACTCTGCCCTTCAGCAAGCCCGACTGATCGTGATGTGGCGAGTGCCTGGTTTCATGGAAATGTCAGAAACTTATGCCCTCGACGTTTTGGCGACAATATTGGGTCATGGCCGCACAACTCGCTTGGTTCATGATTTGCGCGAAGAAAAAGGGCTAGTCTCGTCAATTTCGGTCAGCAACATGACTCAGCGACTCGGCGGCATATTCTCAATTTCCGCTCAACTACCGACAGAAAACTTGGCAGCAGTGGAAGCTGCGATCGTCCAACACATCCGCACTCTCCAAACCGAACTGGTGACAGATGCCGAAATTTCCCGCATCCGCACGCAAGTAGCAAATCGGTTTATCTTTGGTAACGAAACTCCGAGCGATCGAGCAAGTTTGTACGGTTACTATCAGTCGATGGTAGGAGATATCGCTCCCGCCCTTAACTATGCCGCTTGCATCCAAGCTCAGACTGCCGAGGATCTCCGAGAAGCCGCCGTAAAATATCTGTCTCCCGATGCGATGGGTGTTGTGGTAATTCGCCCGGACGAAGCATAAATCTGACTTCGCCTCAACAGGGAAATTCTGCCATCCCTCTGCTTTTGAGGCATCCAACAGCATTCGGGATTCGGCAGAAACAATGTCAACTCGCACGAGGGATTTTTAGTCAATAGTGCGTGAAATTCGATCGGCCCGCGCCTTGAAGGTTTTGTATCAAATAATTAATATGAAGCCTTTAAGGTACGTGCGATCGACAAAATTACCGTAATTTTAGGAGACGATAAACTGGGAATTTTTGACGAGCAAGCAATTTAGTCGAGGGAAACCGGGTTTATCGGCGATCTAAAATTTAAAATTTAAAATCTAAAATCTAAAATCTAAAATCTAAAATCGAGTGAGCGGCAAAATTACCGTAATTTTATGAGACGATAAACGGGGAATTATTGACGACTCAGCAATGTAGTCTCGGAAAACCGGATTGATCGGCATCGTAATTCTAAAATCTAAAATCTAAAATCTAAAATCGATTGACAGGGGCACGCAAGCATGAAATTACAAAACTTTCTCAACTCAAACATTAGGTACGATGCCAAAGCAATTGCTGCAGACGACGAACTCAGTGCCCAAATTCAAAGCCGCCTCATTGACCTGGGTTTACTGAAGCCTCCCGTAGACGGAATTTTTGGCCCTCTCTCTACCGCCACCCTCCACCGATTTCAAACTCTGATGAAGTGCGGCGAAGCGGGTTTTTTGGGAGCAGTCACAGCCAAAAAGCTGATTGAAACCAAACCAGAGGAGATTCCCACACATCCCCTGATCCTGAAAACGCTCAGAGACACTATTTTTAAATCAAAACCGCTGGCGTCTTCTCAACTTCAGGACTCGGAAAAACAAGTAATACCAGCCGGAAAAGAGTTTGAAATCTTGGCTTTTGCCCCGGCTCGCGGTCACATCAGAGTTGCTCTCCGCAACGAGTCTTTCAAAGATTCAGGAATTTGGTATGTTTTCGGAGCACACGCTCAAGTTACTCAAGACAGCGTTCTGTTTTATCCCAAACCGAATCCTCCAACGGTCAGGCTTGGCATTCCTTATCTATCGCAACTGGATAACTTGAATAATCCTACAGGTTCTTGCAATGTAACTTCATTAGCGATGTGTATGGACTTTTTGAGGGTGCCACGGCGCAAACAAACCGGGCAATATGAAGACGAACTTTACGAATATGCGATCGCCAAAGGTTACAGTCGCTGGGACCCCTACGATTTAGCAAAGATTGTTAGAGATTACGGCGCTCAAGATTTCTTTACCGAGAATGCAACTATTGATGACGTTCAAGATTGGCTCGCCACCGGAAATCCTGCTGTCATCCACGGATACTTTACGTCTTTCGGTCACATTATAGTTGCATCAGGCTACGACAGCGAGGGATTCTTCGTCCACGATCCCTATGGTGAGTGGTTAGGAAGTGGCTACGATACAAGTGTCAGCGGTGCCTACTTGCACTATCCCTATCGCTTAATCCGCAGCGTGTGTATGCCTGACGGGAATTTTTGGGTTCATTTTATCTCTAAGTAATTGGGAATGGGGAATGGGGAATTGGGAATTGAAAATTAGCCTTGTTACTACTGACTAATGATACTAAATCCGGGTTCATTAACTTCTTTATCACTAAGCGGTTGAAACCGCTACCAACGCGAGCACACAAACGAATTCCGGGCAACGCGAGACTAAGAGATCAAGAGAGTATTTAACCCTGATTTGATATCACAAGACTCAACAGTCAACAGTCAACTAACTATTAATTTTCATGCTCAAATCCAGCCAAGTCGATCGCGTAATCGGAGCACTGGTAGAAATATAGTCAACTCCGGTTTCGGCTACACTTCTAATTGTTTCTAAAGTAACATTGCCGGAAGCTTCAATTTTTACCCGATCGCTCTTTTGGCGAATTATGGCGACAGCCTGCCGCATCAAATCAAAGGACATATTATCTAACATGATAATATCCGCTTTGTGCTGCAAAGCTGTTTCTACTTCGGCGAGAGTTTCGGTTTCGACTTCGATCGTCAGCGGATAGGGGATAGAATTGCGAATTAGGGCGATCGCCTCTGCAATTCCTCCAGCCGCCGCAATGTGATTGTCTTTAATCATCACCGCGTCATCTAATCCCATCCGGTGATTGCAAGCACCGCCGACTTGAGTTGCGTATTTTTCCAACAATCTCAACCCCGGCGTTGTCTTGCGCGTATCCACTAATTGCACTGGCAAATCGGCAATTCTGTCAACATATTTCTGAGTTAAAGTAGCGATGCCGCTCAAACGCATTGCCAAGTTTAATGCTACTCTTTCTCCGGTTAGCAGCGCATCGAAATTGCCGAAAATCTCGGCGATTACTTCTCCTTTTTCGCACAGTTTCCCTTCTGGTACTTGGGGGATGAAACTGAGGCTGCTGTCTAAAAGTTTAAATGTGCGATCGGCAATTGGCAATCCCGCAATGACTCCAGCTTCTTTGACAATCCATTTAGCAGTACCCTGGATGCTGTTTGCAGGAAATAAGGCCGATGTTGTGCGATCGCCCCTACCGATATCTTCTAGTAGCCAGTTGTGCAATAGGGAGTCTAAAACTATCCAAGGCGGTAATATTGCTGTCATGTTTTTGTCAGTTGTTATATCAAGATCATATCTACTAGGAAGAATAGTCGATCGGGGGATTTTAGGCAAGTTGCAAAATAATGAGGGTGTCAGTGCGATCGGGATTTGGGTAGAGTGAGGGCGATCGGGCTAGATCATGGGGTATTCTGTTGCTGACATTGGGTGTTGGTGCTTTAATGGAATAGATAGGGCGATCGCGAGAAGAAATCATGATACAGCCAGTCATTTTAGAAAAATTAGCAGAACTCCCTGAGTCTCTTCAGACAGAAGTGCTTCATTATATTGAGTTTTTGATTGAAAAGCAGGCTAAAAACTCAACTCAAGAAAAGCCGACAAAGCGAGGCGGACTTGGAATTTGGAAAGGTAAAATCTGGATGTCTGATGATTTTGATGAACCTCTCGAAGATTTAAAGGAATATATGTGAACATGAATATTCTACTGGATACCCATACTCTTCTCTGGTACTTGGAAGACAGTAAACAATTAAGTTCTAAAGCAGCAGAAGTTATTGAAAATCCAAGTAACACTCTCTGCTTTAGTATCGGCAGCTTATGGGAAATTTCCATTAAGCTTGGTTTAGGAAAACTTAGCTTGCAAAACTCATTTTCTGAGTTAGAGGAAGTGTTGCAACAACTAAAAATAGAGGTTTTGCCAATCACATTCTCTGATACAGAATGCTATCTTAACTTGCCGCTGCATCATCGAGATCCTTTCGATCGCATTCTGGTGGCACAGGCGATTAATCATTCCCTTGTTTTGGTTAGTCGCGATGGGACTTTTGATGCCTATGAAATTGAGGGAGTATGGTCATAATGAATGGAAAAATATTCTACTTTTGTAAAGGCGAACCCTACCCATCTAAAGCAAACTATTAGTGGTGCTTTAGCCATTGTTTCGGTGGGTAATGTGGCGACATCTGCCCGTTCTTTAGTAGCTGCAGCGGGTCTCCTGTTGACAAAGTTGGGTATAGGTGCTTTGATGGGATGGATGGGTTTACTTTGGTCGCAAAAAGGGTTTGCGCTGAGATAACCAGTTCATTAGACCTCTCCAGAAAAGCCTGTAAAGGTCAGGCAGGATGCCTACCCCACAATAATTATTGGATATCTCTATTTGACTTAGGAGCAGGGGGAGGTTTTGCGGTGGGCGACTAGCGCTAAGGGGAAGTTTGTGTTCGGAATTTAATGAAGTGGAATTCAGATAGTCTTCCGGATAAAAATGAGAAATTTGAGTATGCACAATTACAACTTAAATACAGTAGAAAGAGAGCCATATGACTCCAAACTCTAGCATTAAACTTACAATTAATTTCAACGACCCCGACCTAGAACCCGAAGAACGAGACGAACAGGTGCAACGGCTCATTACTGAATTGAAGCAAATGGACGAGGTAGATTCTGTTGCTCGCGTCCCTGACCCGAATCCTCCCGAAGGGAATAAAGCATTAGGTGGTTTTCTGGTTGGGTTGCTGGCTGCTGAGGTGAACGTAGCAAATGCGAAAAAGTTGATGGGGTTCTTGGGTGATCGCCTGAGTGGCAAGCTTATTGAGTTAGAAGTTGAAGCCAATGGCAAAAAACTGAAAGTCTCTGCTCACAGTCTAGAAGAACTGAAAGCCGCTATCCAAGAAGCCCAAGATTTTGTAGCGTAGTAGGTAGGAATATATGGCAAAGATTGCGTTGCTGGTTGGGGTCAGTGAGTATGCAGAAGGGTTGAACCCTTTACCTGGTGCTGTCAAGGATGTTGAGGCAATGCAGCGTGTCTTGCGGCATCCAGAGATGGGTGGGTTTGATGAGGTGAAAATGCTGCCGAATCCAGAACCGCTGGCAATGCAGGAGGCGATCGAAACTTTGTTTTCTGGTCGTGACAAAGCTGACCTGGCACTGCTGTTTTTCTCGGGTCATGGCGTTAAGGATGATAGTGGTCGGCTTTACTTTGCTAGTCGCTTAACCCGCAAAAATCTTAAAGCAATACTCCGGACAGTTTTTAAAGAGGAATGCGATCGCAATAAAATAGAGAAGTGAAAAAAGTGAGTGCAATCTCAA